>NZ_CP104143.1:3692500-3992500 GCF_025200715.1 Rhizobium sullae | reverse complement strand
TCCCCGGTGTAAGCGGCGGCGATGCCGACCGCATCGTTAAGGTGCGAGTTATAGGTGTTGTCAGAGAAGCAATCATGCTCCTCTTCCGGATCGTGCAGCAAAAGGCCAAGCTTCATGCGCTCGCCGGCGAGTTCGCCGTAGGAAAGTGAGCCCATGCCGGTCAGGATCGCGACGAGGCCGGCCTTCGGATCAGCTTCGACGTTCTTCGTCGCAGCACCGTCAGCCGTCCAATTGTCGGTCATTTCCTGCAGGTCGGAGACGAGCAGCGTGGAGGCCGACTTCAGATACTCGGCACGCCGGTCGCAATTGCCATGCGTGCAATTCTTGAGGTCGTAGTCCGTTGCCGGGCGGTCGCCCGACCCAGGACCCGTACCGTTCAGGTCCTGGCCCCAGAGCAGGAATTCAATAGCATGGTAGCCGGTCGCGACATTGGCTTCGACACCGCCTGCTTCCTGCAACGTGCCGGACAGGAACTCCGGCGTCAGCTTCGAAGCGTCGACATCCTTGCCGTCGATCTTGATCGTCTTGTTGGCGATGACGTTTGCGACAAAGAGCGCGTTTTCGTCGCTCTCCGTGCCGTAGGACGCATCGACGTAATCGATCAGACCCTCATCGAGCGGCCAGGCGTTGACCTTGCCTTCCCAGTCATCGACGATCGGATTGCCGAAGCGGTAGACTTCCGTCTGCTGATAGGGAACACGGGCCGCAAACCACGCATCCTTGGCGGCCTTCAGCGTCTCGTCGTTCGGCGCCTTCAGGAAGGCATCGATCGCCTTATCGAGCGCCTTCGCGGTGATCAGCGAATCTTCGTACTTGGCATGGGCCACTTCGGCATAATGCTTCACGACGGCGGCAGCGTCGGTGTCTGCGAGGGCCGCGGCGGGAAATAGAGGGGCTACCGCCAGCGCCAATGCTGCGCAGAAATTCTTGTTGAGCTTCATGATCCTCTCCTGTGACGGGTATCCGTCTGAAATCACCCAAATCTCTTCGCGCAAAAGAAAACCAGTGTCAAACACTCTAGTTTGGAATAATTTTAAGGATGGAATTTGTCTGAAAGCGCGTGATTAGAAAGGACTTTGCTTGGAAAAAGGCAGAAGGTTGATCTATTAGTGTGCAATTGCTCAATTTCTGATCTGGATTCCCCGCGTGCGCCATCACATCAGGCATTTCATCCATCGCCACGAACAAAAAGGTGAGACTCATCACCATCTGAAATCCGGCATAGGCGCGATGGTGGGTATGCTTTCCGTTGGAGCGTTGACGATCGAGACGGGCATTCCGCTGCTGATTGCACCCTTCGGCGCAAGTGCTGTCCTGCTTTTCGGCCAGCCGCAGAGCCCCCTTGCTCAACCGGCAAACGTCATCGGCGGCTATCTGCTGGCGGCGCTCATTGCTGGTCTGGCCGCCTTCTTCTTTCCGGGCATCTGGTGGGCTGGGGCAGTCGCGGTCGGTCTTGCGATTGCCGGCATGCTGCTGTTGCGGATCACGCATCCACCGGCGGGTGCGGTGCCGCTTGTGGCGTTCGGCTCACATCTCGGTGGACTGACGCTCTTTACCGTCGTTTTCCTGGGCGGCGTCCTGCTGGTGGCGATTGCCGTCGTGCACCACTTTATCCCACCGCGCCTTCAATATCCGCTGCGTGCGCCGGAGGCGCCTTAAGCCTTCCGCTGCATCCGGCAGAAGAAAAAGCCGTCCGTATCAGTCGATGCCGGTGTCAGCGTAACCGTTTCACCGTCTGACGAACGCGGGCGCGGTGCATCCTTGCCGAACAGATCGTTCCAGGCAGGCAGGGCGCTTTCGATGGCGAATTCCGGATTTTCCGTGGTGAAGCGACGGACCTGCGCCTCATTCTCCTGCGGCAACACGGAACAGGTGACGTAAATCAATTCACCGCCGGGGCGAACGAAGGCGCTTGCCTGTTTCAGCGCATCCTGCTGCTGGCTGGTGCGTTCATCGAGATTTTTCGCCGTCAGCCGCCATTTGGTATCCGGGCGGCGGCGCCAGGTGCCGGTGCCGGTGCAGGGTGCATCGACCAGCACCTTGTCGCAGCGAGCGCGCAGACTCGAAAGCGCCTTCGCATCGTCGTGCACTTGAACATTGCGCGTACCGGCGCGCTTCAGACGCTCGATGATCGGCGCGAGGCGTTTGCGGTCGGTGTCATAAGCATGGATCTGGCCTTTGTTGTGCATCGCTGCCGCCATGGCCAGGGTCTTGCCGCCACCTCCGGCGCAATAGTCGAGCACCTGCTCGCCATCTTTCGGCAGCACCAGATCGGCAACGATCTGCGATCCCTCGTCTTGAACTTCGAACCAGCCTTTTTGAAAGGAAAGCTCAGCCGTGACATTCGGAAGCCGCGAGGCGCCTTCACCGGCAGGAATCCGGATGCCGTACCGCGCGATCTTCGCTTCATGCGCGCCGGCTCTTTCAAGCGCCTTGACCGCCTTTTCGCGGCTGGCCTTCAGGATGTTGGCTCGCAGGTCGAGCGTCGGGCGGGAGGCGAGTGCCTGCGCTTCGGCAAGCCAGCTATCGCCGAATGCCATCTCGAAGGAGCTTTGCACCCACTCGGGAATATCAGCCTGGGCATGGGGAGGCGCGGAGGAAAGAGCCCGGCTCTGGAAGGCTGCGAGCGCTGCATCGGGCAGAGAAGGCGGCGCGAACTTGTCGTCGGAAAGTTCGGCGGCAAGCGCTTCCGGCGTGAACCGCCATTGACGGAACATGACGGCATAGGCAATCGCCAGCGGGCTGTCATCATCCATCAGAAACGAATGCGAAAGCCGCATGCGCAAAGCATCATAAACGATGTTGCCGATTGCGGCGCGATCGCCGGACCCTGCGAAGCGATGCGCGAGGCCCCAGTCCTTCAGCGCGTCGGCGACAGGTCTTTTGCGCTGATCGATATCAGCAAGAACCGAAATCGCCCCCTCGAGGCGGCCGCCCAAACGCATTCACAAAACTCCTGTTGCCACGAACATGTAAACGATCCGCGGGAAGCGTGACTGACGCTGCGGATAATTTCACAAGTCTCAACCGCGTGGTAACCGCGATTGACGGCAAGAGCAAGCGCCGTCCGGCGCTGGTAGCGGACGCCTTAGCTGGCGGCGACGACTTCGTAGCAGACCTTGGCAGTACCGGAGCGGACCATACCGATGTTCTGTGCGGCGGCGCGCGAAAGGTCGAGAACACGGCCGCGGATGAACGGGCCACGGTCATTGACGCGAACGATGACGCTACGGCCATTGTTGCGGTTGGTGACTCTAAGCTTGGTACCGAACCGAAGCGAACGGTGAGCGGCAGTCAAAACGGCAGGATTCATACGTTCGCCGGAAGCTGTTTTGGAATGCAGTGCGTACCACGAAGCGCCGCCACATCCGGCTGCAGCAAATCCTTCGGCAGGAAGGATGAAAGAACTAGCTGCAATAGCTGCGACAATGACTATAGAACGGCTGATATTCTTCAAAACGGATTACCCCTCAACTATTGAATTGCGCCTTTACGGGCGGCGGGGCTTACATCCGGCGAAAAGTGGCAAAAAAGTGCCGCCGATTATCACGGAATGTTACAAGTTGTAACACTTGTGAGTCCGGTGGAATTCGAGTGGAAAAAGTTCGACTGCCGGAAAAGTGGAAAAAAGATAAGAGAATCAGGTAAAATTAGAACAAATTTTTCTGCTGCAACGCGTCGTGACGCTTTGTTAAAAAAGTAACAAAAATAATTTTCCGATCCCGCCACAATTGATGCCTCATTTGCGCAAATTCAGAGGCCATTAACCATAATACGAGCGAAAATCAGATCGCAAAAAAGTCCGAAGTAGGAATTTTCTACTCATTTCGAATGTGCTGGGATCGCGTATTCGGGTTAACCGCGCCACCGTCCGCTCTGCCACAATTGTGCAAGCGACATCGGGTAATTCGGGAAGGAAAAGGTGTAGCCCGCGGCTTTCAATTTGGCATTCGAAACGCGCTTATTTTCGCCGTAGAAGGAGCGTGCCATCGGCGTCAGCTCGGCGGTTTCGAAGGGCTGTTCCGGAGGTGGCTCAACACCCATCAGCCGCGCTGCTTCGACGATGACATCCTGCGGCGGGCCAGGCAGGTCATCCGTCACATTATATATGCCACCAAGGGACTGGTCCGCGAGGTAGCGCGCCGACGCGCCGATATCCTCAACGCGGATGCGATTGAAAACCTGATCCTTCTTGATCAGGCGCCGGGCCGTGCCTCGGTCGAGATTGATGAACGCGTTGCGGCCCGGGCCGTAGATGCCCGACAGCCGCAGTACGGCAGCCGGAATACCGAGCTCCCTGCCAATCGCAAGCCATGCATCCTCTGCCTCCAGCCTTTCCTTCGATCGCCCGGAAACAGGGACGCAGACCGTCTCTTCGCTGACCCACGCACCCTTGTGGTCGCCGTAAACGCCAACAGTGGAAAGATAGCCGATCCACTGCAGCGCCGGCATCATCTTGCGGAGTTCGCCGCTTGCGAGATTGATCAGCGGGTCCCCGGCTTCCCGCGGAGCGATCGACTGGACAAGGTGTGTGACGCTTCGCATGGCCTCAAGCAAGGCGTCGCTGATGATCTCGCCGTCGAAAATGAAGGCTTCGATCCCTTGGCTGCGGAGCAGCTCAGCCTTGTCAGCCGATCGGGTTGTGCCGGAAATGCGGACGCTTGCGGCGGAGAAAGCCTTGGCAATCGCCGTGCCGGAATAGCCACAGCCGAAAATCATCACATGCATCACACCACCCCCGCCAGTTGCCATTCCGCACGCACGTCAGCGTCCGACTCATCCGGCCTTTGTGCCGCAAAGGCGGCAAATTCGCCAGGGTCCATCAATCGCGAAAGCGCCCAGATTGCCATGGCGCGAACAACTGGAGACGCATCGGCCGCCAACCGCCGGCATTGACCGATAAGGCCGCGATCGCCGGAATTTCCGGCGGCGATCAGCACGTTGCGGATAAAGCGGTTCCTGCCGATGCGCTTGACCGGAGAGCCACTGAAGAAGGTCCGGAAAGCCGCGTCATCCAGCGTCAGAAGAAAGGCGATCGACGGCTCTTTCAGGTCTTTGCGCGCCTGCAGCTTCATTTCGGATGCCGAGGCAGCAAACTTGTTCCATGGACAAGCGGCAAGACAGTCGTCGCAACCATAGATACGATTACCGATCAGCGGCCGGAATTCGGGATCGATCGGGCCTTTGTGCTCGATCGTCAGGTAGGAGATGCAGCGCCGCGCGTCGATCTGATACGGCGCTGGGAATGCATTGGTCGGACAGGCATCGAGACAAGCGCGGCAGGAGCCGCAATGATCGATCTCGGCGCCATCTATATTGAGATCGGCTGTCGTGAACATCGAGCCGAGGAAGAGCCATGAACCGTGGCTGCGGCTGACCAGATTGGTATGCTTACCCTGCCAGCCGAGACCTGCTGCGGCGGCGAGCGGCTTTTCCATCACAGGTGCCGTGTCGACAAAGACTTTGACGTCGACGCCTGCCCGTGCCGCAAAGCGGGTCGCGATCTCCTTGAGCCGTCCCTTGATGACGTCGTGATAGTCGCGATTGCGTGCATAGACGGAGATTGCCGCCTTGTCCGGCTTTTCAAGAATCTGGCGCGGGTCTTCCTCGGGGCCGTAATTGAGGCCGAAGACAACGATGGACTTCACATCGCTCCAGAGCGTGCGGGGATCGCCACGGCGATCGCGCGTTTCCGCCATCCATTCCATCGTGCCGTGACGTCCGGCATCGATGAATTCGCCAAGCCGTTCCTTCGCTTCGGGTATCGAATCGGGCCGTGTGATGCGACAGAGATCAAAGCCGAGTGCTGCCGCCTCGGCATGAACAAAGGCGGTCAAATTGTCGCGGCGCTTGCGTTCCTTATCGTCTGTCATCCGTTCGGGCATCGAAAGCCCTCGTCAGAAATCCAGGTCTGCGTAGTGAGAGACCGGTGTCAGTCCACGCACCCGCTCCGTCAACAGCGGGCGGAAGGATGGCCGTGATTTCATGCGCTGGTACCAATCCTTGGCGATCGGCGATTCAGTCCAATCGATCTCGCCGAGATAGTCGAGGATCGAGAGCGAAGCGGCCGCCGCAAGGTCGGCATAGCTCATGCGGTCTCCTGCCAGCCACTGCCGCGAACCGGCAAGCCAGGTCAGGTATTTCATATGCTGGCGGATATTAGCACGCGCCGTGCGCAGGATTTTTGAATCCGGTGCACCGCCGCCCTGATCTGCGCTCATCTGCAACTTATACACGCGCTCCCGTGCCAGAGGCCGGGTTACATCCGTCTCCATCTTCTGCATGAACCACTCACCGAGGCGGCGGATCTCCGCGCGCTGGAAAGGATCTTCCGCAAGAAGACGCCTGTCGCGCTTCAGCACGCCGTGCGTTTCATCGAGATATTCCGAAATGACGGCCGCGCCGCAAAGCGCGCGCATACTGTCGTCCACATAGACCGGCAAGGTACCGGCGGGGTTGAGCGCCAGAAAGTCGCGCCGCTTTTCCCAGGTTTGCTCTTCAATAAGATCCGCCTGAAAGCCATACTCGCTCAGAATCAGCCGCACGAAGCGTGAAGCGGATGACATAGGATGATGATAAAGCGTCGGCATCGATACCCGAATTGTTGATTTGTCGCGGCATGCTCGGGGGCATTCATACTCATAGCGCCCTAGTCATGACTCATTCGTTGCAGCTATAGGAGCTTGGCCCCTTCAATACAAGCAAATCGGGTCCCACCCCGTCTCACAAGGGATAAAACATGGCTGATATCTTCAGTGCGCTCATTCTCGGCCTTATCGAGGGCCTCACGGAATTCATACCGGTCTCTTCGACAGCCCATGTCCTGCTGGCAGGCCACTTCCTGGGCTTTCGGTCCCCGGGCAATACATTTGTCGTTCTCATCCAGCTCGGCGCAATCCTTGCAATCCTTCTCGTCTATTTCAAGCGACTGCTGAGCCTTGCCCTTGCTTTGCCCAGCAGTGCGCGGGCGCGGCATTTCGTCCTTGCCGTTCTTTTTGGCTTTCTGCCGGCAGCCGTTATCGGCGCCATTGCGCATGACTTCATCAAGAACGTGCTTTTCGAAACACCGATGCTGATCTGCGTGGTCCTCATTCTCGGCGGCCTCGTCCTCCTTGCCGTCGACAAGATCCAGTTCAAGCCCAAATATCATGATGTGACGGAGTTTTCGCTGCCGATGGCCGTGAAGATAGGTTTCTTCCAGTGCCTGGCAATGATCCCGGGGACATCCCGCTCTGGCGCCACGATTGTGGGCGCATTGCTGATGGGTGCCGACAAGCGTTCCGCAGCAGAATTCTCGTTCTTTCTGGCCATGCCGACGATGGTCGGCGCCTTTGCGCTGGACCTCTACGAAAACCGCAATGTGCTGAGCTTTGATGACGGAATGCTCATCGTCGTCGGCTTCGTGGCGGCTTTCGTCTCGGCGCTCTTCGTTGTTCGCGCGCTGCTCAATTTCGTCTCGATCCGGGGCTATGCGCCCTTCGCCTGGTGGCGAATCTTCATCGGCGCGGCAGGCCTGATCGGCTTGACGTTGTTCGGCTGATTTTCAGGGAGTTGACATCCGGGGCGGCTCCGGAAAGAGCCGGCCTTTGCCCTCAGTGGTTGAGGGAGGCGGTGGAGCAGGGATCGATGCCATAAGCCGGCGCGCAACCGCCCTTCACCGCTGCGACCGAGCCGGGCGCAATGAAGGAGCCTGCGAGGATAACCAGTGCCGCACACGCAAATAGAAGCGCGATTGACTTGCCCATCGATAAAGCCTTTCAAAGTCGATTTAGCGCGCCGCAAAAGGCGCTGAGTCCATCTCAGGACGCGCGGGGTGTGTAGTCAGTGGAGTAGCAAATAGCAATAAATGTTCCTGCTAAATGTGGCGTTAATTTCACTAATTTTTTGATGCGTCTTTTATGCAACGCCCTTTTGGCGTGACGCCATGGACAACACGCTAAACTTGCGCCGGATTTGTCTGAAAGACGCAAAATGAAAAACACCGCCCGTGGATAAACACAAGCGGTGTTCAACTGTTGCCGTCGTTCCTCAGGCTGCTTTTCCCGAACCAGTGTACTGGCCATGCGGGCGATAATGCACCAGATAGGACGGCAGTACGGAGGTCAGCATTGTCGGCGTAACTCCGAGGGCCTTCAGCGTGTGGCCATCCGCTTCGGCCTTCGTTGAAACGATATTGTCGCGCTTCAACAGGCGAACCTGATCAGCCGTGATCGGGGGCTTAATGAAGGGAACGAGCGACGCGACGCTGCCGATTAGCGAGGCGATGCTGAAGGGAATGGAAACCAGCCGGTTCTTGCGGGCGGTAATCTTCAGCATGACCTGAAGACATTCGCGGAAGGTCAGCACTTCCGGACCACCGAGTTCATAGATCGCCCCGCCCGCAGCCTTACCCTCGATGGCACGTGCTACGGCTTCTGCCACGTCTTCCACGTAGACCGGCTGCAGCTTCGTCTTGCCACCGCCGATGAGCGGCAGAACCGGCGAAAGACGGGCCATCTCCGCAAATTTGTTGAAGAAGCCGTCTTCCGGCCCGAAAACGATCGACGGGCGGAAGATCACAGCGTCCTTCTTGATCGAAAAAATTGCCGCCTCCGCGCGCCCCTTGGTGCGGGCATAGCTGGAATCCGAATTCGCGTCGGCGCCGATTGCCGAAATATGGATGAGCTTCGCGCCGGAGGCACGGGCGGCTTCAGCGACAGCACGCGCACCGAACTCCTGGACCGCATCGAAGGTGTTGCGGCCGGTCTCGAAGAGCACGCCGACACAGTTGATGACGAAGTCCGCACCCTCGACGGCTCGATCGACCGAGTTGCGATAGCGAAGGTTAGCCTGAACGAACGAAATCTGGCCGACATTGCCAAGTGGCTGCAGGAAACCTGCAAGATCCGGGCGACGCACTGCGACGCGAATTCGATAGCCGCGCTTTGCCAGCGCACCCACGATATGCCTGCCGATAAAGCCGGAACCTCCGAACACAGTCACGAGCGGCGGCAGGTTGGCAAGGGTCATGGCAGGTTCCTCGAAAGGCTCGGATGGATGCGTTGGTCGGCACTCGTATTAACCGAAACCCGGCGCGACGGAAAGATCCCATCGCGCTCGAGTTTTGCGGATGCGAAGAGTGCTCAGACGCCTTCCACGACAACCATTTCCGCGTCGGCGGCTTCCTGGCGGATCTTGGCGGCGATCTGGTATTCCGGTGAATTATAGCACTCGACCGCGTGTTTCATCGAAGGAAATTCGATGACGACGTTTCGGGCGCGCGACTTGCCTTCGAGTTCGGTGATTGCGCCGCCGCGGGCGAGGAAGTTTGCACCGTATTTCTCAAAGGCCGGCTTGGCTGCCGCGACATAATCCTTGTAGCGCTCGGAATCGCGGACATCGACGCGCGCGATCCAGTATCCCTTTGCCATGGTCTTCCTCCTGTTGACGGTCGAAAATTGCGGGGCGGGCAACGCGACCCATATCCTTCGTCAGGCGTCAGAGAGCGGTTTCCATTTCGGCAAGAATGCCACGCGCCGCCTCCTTCGGATCGGGCGCCTTGACGATCGGCCGTGCGACGACGAGGTGGCTCGAGCCAGCCTTCAGCGCATCGGCCGGGGTCATCACCCGCTTCTGATCGCCCTTTTCGCTGCCTGCCGGGCGGATGCCGGGGGTGACGATCGCCATGTCGGGTCCGACGATTTTCCGAACGGCGGCGGATTCTTCGGCGGAGCAGACGACGCCGCCCATCCCGGCGAGCAGCGCCTGTTCGGCGCGGCGCAGCACCAGCGTATGCGGGTCGTATTCGTAACCCGCAGCGATCAGATCCTGCTCGTCCATGGAGGTGAGAACGGTCACGCCAAGCAGGCACAGGTCCGAGCCGTTTGCAGCCTCCACAGCAGCCTTCATCGCCTTGGGATAGGCATGCAGCGTCAGCATCGACATGCCCATTTTCACGATATTCTCGACGCCGGAAGCGACCGTGTTGTCGATATCGAGCAACTTCATGTCCAGGAAGATCTTCTTGCCGTCCTGCGCAAGATCGCACGCGAATTCCAGGCCGCCGGCAAAGACGAGCTGATAGCCGATCTTGTAGAAGAGAATGTCGTCGCCGAGCGTCGAAACGATCTTTTCCGCCTCGCCAAGTGTCGGAACATCCAGCCCGACGATCAGCCGCTCGCGTGCGTTCATCTCACATCCATCCCTGCCAGTTTTCCATGGGCGTCCAGTCGCATGATAAGCGCCGGTCCGCAAGGCTGAAACAATAGAGGTTGCCGCCGCCGGGCGGCTGATCGCGATCGCGCGCGATGGCGCGGCTCTCAAGATGGCATTTCAGCAGCGTGCCGACGCCACCATGCCCGACAAAGGCGATCGGCTCGCGTGGATCGTGATCGATGAGAATGGTTTCAAAGGCCGAAACGATGCGGTGCTGCGCATCGGCGGCACGCTCCCAGCCCCTGAAACTGTTCTGCGGATGGGCGAAGAACCAGTCGGCCGCTTTTTCGAATTCCGGAGGCGGCAAGAAGCCGGTCGCGGAACGGTCGTTTTCGTGCATGCCGTCCCGGATTTCGATGGCCACGCCCGCCGCAGTAGCGAAGATTTCCGCGGTTTCGATCGCCTTCGTCTCATCGCTCGAAACAATACGGCGCAGTTGCCTCGCCCAAGCGCTTTCAGCCGCCTTGTGGGCGCGCGCCTCGCCGATCTCCGATAAACCCCATCTGGGCACCGGGACGTTCGGATCGATTTTCACTTGTGGGTGGGTGATATACAGCCCGTACATTTCAGCCGCGTCTGTAGATCCAGAGCTGGGCCGGCGGGATGTTGCGGACGATAAAATCGAAATGCTGGATGTGGTAACGCTCCGGCCGCGCGATGATCGGCGAGACGGGGCCATAAGAAATCTGCACGACCGGCCGACCGGCCGGAATACGGTCGAGCAAGCTTTCGAGAAGCGCAGAGCGCGCCTGCATCGGAAAGTTCAGGAGCGGGACAGCCGAAACGACGGAATCGAATGTCTGATCCTTGAGGTTGCCGAGCGTCTTGTCGAGGTCGAAGGCGTCGCCATTGATGAAGTGGACGCCGGGGTAGAGGCGCACGAGATGCTCGTAAAAGTCCGTCGAATATTCGATGGCGACAAGGCTCTCCGGCTTCACGCCGCGCCCGAGGATCGCCTTGGTAATGGCGCCCGTACCGGGGCCGAGTTCAAGAACCGGAAGCCCCGAATTCAGGTTGATGACGCTCGCCATCTTGCGGGCGGTGATGGAGGAGGTCGGGACGATGGAGCCGACAGTCTTCGGCCCCTGCATCATGCCCTTGAAGAAGCGGATCTCCTCATCGAACTTCTTGCCGAGCCGTTCTTTCAGCCGCAACGCCATGCCGTCCTCCACGAATAATGCACCAAACCGCCAGCTCTCTATTTGCAATCCTCTGGCGCAAAAACAAGACCAAACGTCGCAATCGGCAAACTTTGCACGGCAAATGCTACGCGCGTTTACACGCGCATCGGCATCAGAACGTAAAGTGCATCGTCGCCAGCGGTATCGCGAATAAGCGTCGGCGAGCCCGCATCGGCCAGCAGGAAAATCGCCTGATCGCCGGAAAGCTGCGCCGTGATGTCGAGCAGATATTTGGCATTGAAGCCGATTTCCATGGCATCCGTATCGTAACCGACGGCGACTTCCTCTGTCGCGCTGCCGGAATCCGGATTGTTGACGGTGAGCAAAAGCTGGCCGTCGGAAAGTGCGAGCTTCACGGCGCGGCCGCGCTCGGAAGAAATCGTCGACACGCGATCGACAGCCTGGGCGAACGTCGAGCAATCGACGCGCATTTCCTTGTCGTTGCCGGTGGGGATCACACGCTGGTAATCCGGGAAGGTTCCGTCGATGAGCTTGGAGGTCATGACGATCGAGCCGATGCTGAGGCGGATTTTGGCATCCGAGACTTCGACCGTGACCACCGCATCGGGATTGTCGATGAGTTTCTGCAGTTCGCCGACCGTCTTGCGCGGAATGATGATGCCCGGCATGCCTTCGGAGCCGGAAGGCGCCTTCACGTCGGCGCGTGCAAGGCGGTGGCCATCCGTCGCTACGGCGCGCAACTTAAGATCCCCGTCGCTTTCGATCGTGTGCAAGAAGATGCCGTTCAGATAGTAGCGCGTTTCTTCGGTCGAGATCGCAAACTGCGTGCGGTCGATCAGCATCTTGAGATCGGCCGCCTTCAGCTTGAAGGAATGCGTGAAGGTGCCGGCGGTGAGGTCCGGGAAATCGGATTCCGGCAGGCACTGCAGCGAGAATTTCGAGCGGCCGGACTGGACAGCCATGGAGCCGCCATCCGTCGATGTCGCCAATAGAACTTCCGAACCGTCTGGCAGTTTGCGCACGATGTCGTAAAGAAGATGCGCCGGAACCGTCGTGGCGCCGCCCTGCTCGACATTGGCGGGCGTGGCTTCAGTCACTTCGAGGTCGAGATCCGTCGCCTTCATGTCAAGGTTCTGGCCATCTGCGCGCAGCAGGATATTGGACAGGATCGGAATCGTGTTGCGACGTTCGACCACGCGGTGAACGTGGTTCAGCGACTTCAAAAGGTTTGACCGCTCAATAGTTATACGCATGGGATGCTACCGCTTTCGACCGTTACTGCCCGGCACGCAAGACGCGCCGAAAGATGCTGTCCGGCTCCGGGCCGGAGGAGTGGACAGGCAAAATGGCAGAACTTTACCGGCGAATGCAAGGGGTGCGAGACACGGCAGCGCGGCAATTGCCATTTTCCGGCATGGATGCTCACAGAAATCCAAGCATCCGCAGAAAACATTGTGGCGAAACCTCATGGAATCCCGTGGCCTTCGTTCGCAAAATCGGCCGCCCGAGCTTCATTTTCGCTGTAAAGGGGTCTAAGTCTGGCATCTTCAGAGAGTCGATTTCAGGAGGTAGCCGGCCATGACGTTCATGCCCCAGAGTCAGAATTCCGTCGATCCGATCAAGCTGGAGAAACTCGCGGAGGTCGCTGTCAATGTCGGCTTGCAACTTCAGAGGGAGCAGGATCTGGTGATTACTGCTCCAGTTGTCGCGATGCCGCTGGTTCGCCTGATCACCAAGCATGCCTATATGGCGGGTGCTGGTCTCGTCACGACGTTCTATTCCGACGAAGAGACGACGCTTGCCCGCTATCAATACGGCAGCGACGAAGGCTTCGACCGTGCCTCCGGCTGGCTCTACGAAGGTATGGCAAAGGCCTATCAAAATGGCGCGGCGCGCCTCGCAATTGCCGGCGACAATCCAATGCTGCTTTCCGAACAGGATCCGAACAAGGTCGGCCGCGCGAACCGGGCGAATTCCACCGCCTATAAGCCGGCGCTCGAAAAGATCTCGAACTTCGACATCAACTGGAACATCGTTGCCTATCCGAACCCATCTTGGGCGAAGGTCGTATTTCCGGACGATCCGGAGCCGATTGCGGTCGCGAAACTGTCAAAGGCAATCTTTGCCGCCTCGCGCGTCGATCTCGACGATCCGGTCTCAGCGTGGAGGGAGCACAACGCGAACCTTGCCGCACGCTCATCCTGGCTGAACGGCCAGCGCTTCGCCGCGCTGCATTTCAAGGGACCGGGTACCGACCTGACCGTTGGCCTTGCCGACGGTCACGAGTGGCATGGCGGTGCCTCCGCCGCCAAGAACGGCGTCACGTGCAACCCGAATATCCCAACCGAAGAGGTCTTCACGACACCGCACGCGCTGCGCGTCGAGGGCCATGTCTCAAGCACCAAACCGCTCTCGCATCAAGGCACGCTGATCGACAAGATCCAGGTTCATTTCGAAGAGGGCCGGATTGTCGAGGCCAAGGCCTCGCGCGGCGCGGAGGTATTGAACAAGGTGCTCGATACCGACGAAGGCGCGCGGCGTCTCGGCGAAGTGGCGCTCGTACCGCATTCGTCGCCGATCTCGGCGAGCGGCATCCTGTTCTACAATACGCTTTTTGACGAAAACGCCTCGTGCCATATCGCGCTCGGCCAGTGCTACTCGAAGTGCTTCCTGGGTGGCGCGCAGCTCAGCCAGGATCAGATCAAGGCCCAGGGCGGCAATTCCAGCCTTATCCATATCGATTGGATGATCGGCTCGGACGAGGTGGATATCGACGGGGTCAAGCCGGACGGCTCGCGGGTTCCGGTAATGCGGCAGGGAGAATGGGCCTGACGGGCGCCATCGCCCTCTGGCTGACCCAAACGCTCGCCAGCACAAGCGCGAATCCGAAGAGCTGCGCGGGCGTCAAGCTTTGGCCGAGCGCCAGCCAGCCGAGAAGCGTCGCGACGAGCGGGCTTAGGAAGCCGAGCGACGCGGCCGCCGACGGCTCGATCTTCGACAGGCCACGGAACCACACGACGTAAGTGAAGGCGGCGCCGATCAATCCCAGATAGGCCATGCCAAGCACATTTGCCGCCGTCGGCACCGGAAGAGCCGGTTCGAACATCAGCGCGACCGGCACGAGCAAAAGCCCGCCGGCGGTCAATTGCCATGCCGTGAATGTGAGGTTCGAGACCGGCGGCGCCCAACGGCGCGTCAGCACCGTGCCGAAAGCCATCGAGACGGCGCCTGCGAGACCCGCGGCAACACCAATCGGATCAAGCGCAGCCTTGGGTGTTAACACCAGCAGTGCAACCCCAGCCATTCCGGCCAAACCTGCAAGGACGGCAAAAAGCTTGATCGGCTTGCCAAGAAAGACGCGCGATAGCGCGATGACGATCAGCGGCTGGACGGCTCCGACCGTTGCCGCAACGCCGCCCGGAAGCCGGTAAGCGGAGACGAAAAGCATTGCCCAGAAGAACGAGAAGTTCAGCGCGCCGAGGATGAAGACCCTGCTCCACCAGATGCCGCACGGCAAGCGGCGGACGGTGACAAGAAGCAAGAGACCCGCAGGCAAGGCGCGCAGCATTGCAACAGTCAGTGGATAGCCGGCAGGCAGGAACGCGGTCGTTACGAAATAGGTGCTGCCCCAGATGGCTGGAGCAATGGCCGTCGTCAGGACATCGGCCGCATAAGTGCTATTTTTCTTCATATCAAGAATCTCTACATCAAGATAATATTCAACATAGTGGTATTTATCTTGACGTCAAGACATCTTGTGCTATCGCTTGTTTATCGAAGTTGAGGAAGCGATGGACCGCGTCGATAAAATCCTGTCCCAATGGCAACGTGAGCGGCCAGACCTCGACGTCGAAGCGATGGGCATCCTGGGGCGCCTCAAGCGGCTGATGACGCATCTCGGACGCGAGGTTGAACAAGTGCTGCTGCAGCACGGGCTCTCGTCGTCCGCCTTCGACGTGCTCGCAACGCTTCGGCGTTCGGGAGCGCCCTATCGCCTCTCACCAGGCGATCTTCTGGCGATGACGATGGTGAGCTCCGGTACGATGACCAACCGCATCGACCAGCTCGAGAAAGCAGGTTTTGTCGAGCGCGTCCTCAATCCCGACGATCGGCGAAGCGTGCTGATTGCATTGACGGAGAAAGGGTTTGCAGCCGTCGAGACCGCGGTCGGTGCGCATGTCGCCAATCAGCAGCGGCTCGTCGAAAACCTCAGCGATGAAGACAAGGCAGCGCTCGACGCGCTGCTGCGCAAATTTCTCGCGAAATTCGAATAGTCAGATCGCGCTCAGCGCCTTGCGCACGCGATCAAGATGACCTTGGCGTTTGGCGGCCGTCGCGCGATCCATATCATGCAGGCTGAGCATGCGAAAATTGAGGCGCTTGGAGCAGACGTTCGCGATGCCGCGCTTCAGCAGCCGGCGCACCGGATTGCCCATATAGAGATGAACCAGCCACCACGGCGAGCCCGTCGTCGTCAAAGCCCAAAGCAGCCTAATATTTGTCAGCTGCGGAACAATCCGCCCGCCGGCCGCATCGTGCGAGAAGGCAACACCGGGCGCGAAGACCCGATCGAAGAAGCCCTTGAGGATCGCCGGAAAGTTGAACCACCACTGCGGAAAGACAAGGATCAATCCATCGGCCGCCTTCAGCCGCTCCACGATCGTTGAGACGCTGGAGGCATCATAGGGGATATCGAAGTAGCCGCCACGCTCGGCCTTCGTGAGGCGAGGATCGAAATCCTCGGCATAGAGATCGAGCACATCAACCGCATGACCGGCTTCTGCCAGAGCTTCACCCGCAGTCTTTGCAACAGAGGCGGCAAAACTCTCTTCGAGCGGATGAGCAAGCACCAGGAGGATACGCATCGGTTGTCCTAGACTAGAATAGGCTGCCCTGCTTCGGCGGCGCGGTCGGCTGTTCCGGCTTCGGCGAGCGTTTCCTCGGCGGCGCACCGCCTTCGGTCGTCACGGCGCCGACGCGGCCGTCGGCAAACTCGATCGAAATGCCGCTGCCGGCTGAAAGTGCCGCGGCCTGCGATACCGGCCGGTTTTCATCGTCGCGGATGACTGCATAACCGCGCTTCAAGACGTTTTTGTAGGAGAGCGACTGCAGCACGCGGTCCTGTGCCGAAAGCTCGCCCCTTGCCCGTGTCAACTGATGGCGGACAGCGGTATCGGCGTGACGGGACAAGTTTGCCAGATGGTCGCGCATGCGCGCCGTCTGCGTTTTCAAGCGCATGGGCAGGGAGGCAAACACGACATCGGCGCGGCCGACACGGGACTTAGAGCGATCGATCAATCGCTCCACCATGCGCTCCGCCCGCGTCATTCGCTCGGCAAGTATCTGGCGGTGCTCGGCAATGCGGTTAGAAAGCACGTCCGGCCTCAGATGCGAGGCAGTGCGCTCAAAGCTCCGGCGTTTATTGATGGTGTTGAGTTCCAACCCGCGGCCGAGGCCCGCCGCTGCCTCATCAAAGCGCCGCCGCGGCATCGCAAGCAGCTGATCGAGCGACGGCAGCGCCCGCACCAGCGAGCGAACCGCCTGCCGCCGGTGATCCATCTGGCGGCTTGTACAGCCTTGCAGACGAGCTGAAAGTGCCGAAACCTGCGCCTCCAGTTCGGCCTTGACGGGAACGGCCATTTCCGCAGCACCCGTCGGCGTCGGCGCACGCACATCGGCCGCATAATCGATCAGCGTCCAGTCCGTCTCGTGGCCAACCGCGGAGATAAGCGGAATTTCACTTTCAGCAGCGGCCCGCACGACGATCTCGTCGTTGAAGCTCCAGAGGTCTTCGAGGCTGCCGCCGCCGCGGGCGACGATCAGCACATCCGGCCTCGGCATTTCGCCGCCCGGCTGAAAGCCATTGAAACCGCGGATGGCATTCGCCACCTCCTCGCCGGAACCATCGCCCTGCACCTTGACGGGCCAGACGATAACATGGACGGGAAAACGATCAGAAATGCGGTGCAGGATATCGCGAATGACGGCGCCCGTCGGCGACGTGACGACGCCGATGACCTTCGGCATGAACGGCAGCCGCCTCTTGCGCGCCGCGTCAAAAAGACCTTCAGCACCAAGCTTGCGCTTGCGCTCCTCGATCAGCGCCATCAGCGCGCCGGCACCGGCTGGCTCCAGCGTTTCAATGACGATCTGGTACTTCGATGAGCCAGGGAAAGTCGTCACCTTGCCGGTGGCGATTACCTCCATGCCTTCTTCCGGCCGGAACTTCAGCCGCGAGAATGTGCCCTTCCAGATGACGGCGTCGATACGTGCGCGATCGTCCTTCAGCGAGAAATAGGCATGACCCGATGAATGCGGGCCGCGATAGCCGGAAATTTCGCCACGCACCCGCACCTGATCGAAGGCGGTTTCGACCGTGCGCTTGATCGATCCCGAAAGCTCGGAGACCGAATATTCCGTCAGGTTCGTGGGCGAATCGGTGTCGAAGACGTTGCTCATCCTTCCTTTCTAGCGAAAGCGGAGGGAAAGATCAGCCTTAGGCGTCAAGGATTTTGCAGAGCGGCCTGTCAATCCACCGGCTTGAAGAGATAGTATTCGACGCTCTTGGCTTTGGCGAAAGGGCGTAGGTAAGAGGGAATATTACCCTTCGCGAGCTGAGCGTAGAGCCCTTCCGATTTCAACTTCCGGAGCGCGGCGGTCAAGGGGTCGTCTTTGCAAAAGGCAAGCATAGTGACGCCGGCCCCGCGCAGGAAGGCTTCCGCCTCCTTTGGGTCGGAAAGACCGATATGAAGTTCGGTCAGCATGCCCTGCGGATTCCGGTGATACGGCGCGGTCAAAACGTGCTGGCCGGTGAACCGCAGGATTGGAACACCCATTTCCGAAGAAGCCGCGATCATGCCAACTGGTATGGTGTTGAGTGGCGCCACAGCATCTCTGGACTTGCAGGAATTCGTTTCGTCATCCTCCTTCGCGGCATTTTGTTTTTCTTCCGGCGTCTTGCGCTGCATCTCGACAAAGCCACCCGCCACCGCCCACGCAGCCGGCACGCTCGCCAGCACGACCATGATATAGCAAAGAGCCGCAGCGATATTTTCCCGTTCGCCATTCGAAAACCGGCGCATATCGATAATCAGCAGCGCGAGCGGCAGGATTGAAATCATATTCGAGAAGGCGGCGCCCCGAACCTGCACAAGTGCAATCGCCCAACTCACCCCCAGCAGGAGCAGCAGGATCAGATGAATCTCCACACGATCGCGATGAAAGATGCGGAAGACGCAGGTGCCGACACCAAGTAGACCAACGGCATAAAAGGCACCAAGCGAATAGGGCTCGGTACGCCCCATCGCAATGATCGACCGCGCCTCAGAAATACCGTTAAGCCATAGCTCGATCAGCATGGGATCGAGATCGTTCATTGGATTATGCAAGCATTGCGGCGCGATCACGAGCGCGGATACGGCGACAATAGCGCCAACACCGGCAAGAGCGACAAAACGCAGAGAACGCGACAGGTGGCTGGCGCAAACGGCCACGGCTAGGAGCAGCCCTCCGCCAATCGCGGAGAGACTGTAAAAGCCAAGCGAGAGGCTGTCGCAGGTTACAGTTGAATACAGCCTGGGGGAAATCGTACCGAAGAAGAAAATGCTGATGAAGAGCGCCATGGATAGACCGAAGGCTTTTGCCGCCGCCGCATAGATTTCCCCGTGCCAGGCCCAGGAAATCGCGACCGTGATGCAGACGGCCGCAACGACCGGTGTCGTTTCGGCGCCGATCGCAATTGCAAGAGCGGCACAGAATCCCGCGATGGTATAGCTCCAGGCGCGATATTTCTCATCGAGCAACATCGCAATCATCATGGCGACGAGGCAGAGTTGCACATTATGATGATCAATTGCGCCCGGCAGAAACCGGCCGCTTGTCATCACCGTCAGAGCAGTCAGGCCCAGCGAAATGTGCATGGCCGCGATGCCGCCGATGCGGCGCGCAGCTATCGCCATGGCGAGCATCAGAGGGATAATGAGCGAAAGCGGCCAAACGGCAAGTGCAACAGTCTCGGCTTTTTCTGTCGACAGGAAGAGGCCGAAGAACCTGATCAGCGAGGCAAGCGGCAAGTCGACGAGTCGCGACCAATGCATCAGCGTTCCGCCGACACCAAGCCGATACTGCATGAGATCGAACCAGCCTTGGCCAGCAAGCAGGTCGCGCGCCTCGACAAGCCGCATGCCGTCATCGTTGTCAGGGCCGACATAGTCCGTGGCATTCGGCAGCCTCATGGCTGCTATCGCCGCGATCAGCACACCGCTGTAAATCAGGACGGATGGCCAGAGACGCGTCAGCAAGGTTCGCAGCTTCGTCAGCGAAAATGCCGAAGTGGCCCTGCCGGTTATCTCTGCAACATTCGTCATTGGGATACTGTCCGTCTTGAACTCGACGGACTTTAGCCTTCGTGAATCAAGAAAGAGTAAAGCGCACCAAAAGTAGCCACGGTCTCTGTCTGCGCTATAGCGTCTTATTAATAATGGATGTTTTAGACTGCTCGCCGACCAAGAACGGTGGGTAGGATCATGACGCGATTGCCGCCAGAGAGCTTGAATATTGCTGTGCTGCTACCTTGCTATAACGAAGCGGCAACGATCGGCGCAGTCGTCCGCGGTTTCAAAGCGGCACTGCCGCATGCCCAGATCCACGTCTACGACAACAATTCGACCGACGGGACCGCGCTCCACGCCATGCTCGCAGGCGCCGCCGTCGTTCGCGAGCGGCGTCAGGGCAAGGGTCATGTAGTGCGCCGCATGTTCGCCGATATCGACGCTGACATCTATCTGATGGCGGATGGCGACGGCACCTATGCGCCGGAAGACGGCGAAGAGCTGATCCGCACGCTGCTGACCGAACGCGCCGACATGGTGGTCGGAACGCGGCGCGGCGTTCATGCGGACGCAGGACGCGACGGACATGCTTTCGGCAACCGCATCTTCAACATTCTCTATCGCACGATCTTCGGCCCTGACTTCACCGATATTTTCTCAGGCTACCGGGCCTTCTCGCGCCGTTTCGCCAAAAGCTTCCCAGCCGTTTCCGGCGGTTTCGAGATCGAGACCGAAATGTCCGTTCACGCGTCGCGGCTCAAGCTGCCGGTCGCCGAACTGGAACTCGACTACGGCCGGCGCCCGGAAGGCTCGCACTCGAAACTTTCAACCTTCAAGGATGGCGGCAAGATTCTGTGGATGTTTGCCATGCTGATGAAGGAAACACGGCCCTTTGCCTTCTTCGGGCTTATCAGCGCGTTCTTCATGCTCTCGAGCATGGGTTTCATGACGCCCGTGCTGGCGGAGTATTTCGAAACAGGCCTCGTCAACCGCATGCCGACATGGGTCCTCTCCATGGCGCTGATGATGATCTCGTTCATGGTCTTCACCGCCGGCCTGATCCTTGACTCCGTCGCCCGCTCGCGTGCCGAGCAGTTGCGCATCCATTACATCAACGTCGCCGCACTGAGTCAGGGTGCGATGCCGGAAAAACCCATCGACGCCGCACGAAGCGGCAAGACCGCCCGTATCGCTTGATTGCTTCCGCTCAAGGTGACGCCACTTCCATGAATAGAGAAACCACAAACCGCATCCGTTTCGTGCTGGAAGATATCCTACCGCCGTTTATCCGCGATTCAGGTGCTTTCCGCTGGGCTGCACAGCGCGTCTGGGGCGCCCATATCACCCATCTAGCGAACTTCCGCGAGCGCGCGCCATTCCTTTCGGAAAAAGAGTATGCCGAGCTTTACCGCAATCATCCCCGCGTTCACGAAGGCACTGACAATTCGGTAGCCTGCATCCGTCGCATCCTCGGATCGATCGAGGGCGAGACTGTCTGCGACATCGGGTGCGGCACCGGCGCGCTGCTCAGCCGCATTCAGTCGGCGCATCCGGACCTCCATCGCCTCACAGGCGTCGACTTCGTGATAGACGACGCGTCGCGCCTTTCCGGCATTGAATATGTCGCCGCCAAGGTCGAAACCCTCCCCTTTGCAGACGCGGAATTCGACACGGTCATCTGCACACATGTGATCGAGCATATTCTCGACTACCGGCGGGCGATCGCGGAACTGCGCCGGATTGCAAGACGCCGCCTCATCATCGTTGTGCCGCGTGAGCGCGAATACCGCTACACGTTCAACCCGCACTTCAACTTCTTCCCTTATACGCACTCCTTCCTGAGAGCTGTCCAACCGGTGCCTTCAGTCTACGTCTGCGAGGATATAGGCCGCGACATCTTCTATTCGGAAGAAAGAGGTGCAGCGGATTGAAGGACGGTTCGATGCTTTCCACTTTTTCAGCGAGCACGTGGATTGGCCTTATCGGCACGCCGCTGCTGATCGCCTCGGGTCAGGTGCTGTTCAAACTGACGAGCGCGACCGCAGGCGAACTCAATGTCCGCAATATCCTTGCGCTGCTTCTCAATCCCGTGCTGCTCGCAGCACTGCTCCTTTACGCCCTCGGAACGATTATCTGGATCTACGTCCTGAAAGCCGTCCCTCTGACGATTGCCTACTCCTTCATGGGGCTGACCTTCTGTTTCGTTCCTTTGCTAGCGCAGGTCTTTCTCGGAGAGGCTCTTACTGTACGCTACGTCATTGGCGCCATTTTCATCATAGCCGGCATGCTGGCGATCAATGGCTGACAGTTCTTCCAATCGAATTTTGTTGTTCCTGCGCTTTATCGCATTGTTGCTGCTCGGACTGATGATAGACGCGCTACTCTTCCATTTGCTGCTGAATGCGGCGTTTGGCCCGCTTCTCGCGCGGACACTGAGCCTTCTTGCAGCACTTGCCATTACGCTCGCATTGCTGCACCGCATCGATCTTAAAGCACGCAATCGATTGTCGACAGAACGCCCTGGCCTTGCCGCAATCCTAATAATCGCGGCAATTCTGAACCAAGGCCTCTACGCCACGCTCGTAACGGCATTGCCGTCTCTGCAGCCGTTGGCGGCGATGGCTCTCGCCTCCACCGCCACACTGTGCTTTGCAATTTTCGGCTACCTGCGGCTCGCGTTTCGCAAATAATCAAACTGGCTGCCAGCCGTCCCTCTCGCTGGCGCGGTAGATCGCGTCGATCACCTTCTGGTTCAGCTTCGAGCTTTCGAGCGTCACCACCTCTTCCTTCTCGCCCTTCGCAGCGCGGGCAAAAGCTTCAGCTTCGCGCCTATACTGGCGGCTGTCCTGGAAGCGGAAGATGGTCGACTCGTTGTGGCTGCGGTTGGCGAGTTCCAGTTCCTCCGGCCCCCAGCGGTCGGCGTTGAAGGGCGACTTCACCTCGATGTAACCCTCGGTGCCGTGGAAGACCATGACCTGGCGGTTTGCCATCTGGGTGGATATGTAGAAACTCAGCTCGAAATCGCCGAAGTCGGCCTTCACGCTCGAATAAATATCGGTGCCGAATTCCGGGTCGCGTTCGGTGACGGCCTGGATGCGCACCGGTTCCTTGCCGGTCGAGAACCGCGTGCTGATGGTCGGATAAACGCCGATATCGGGCAGGCCGCCGCCGCCGAGTGCGGGAATGTTGCGCATGTTGCCGGGATCGCGATTAAAATAGGTGAAGGCACCCTGGACATGGCGCAGCTTGCCGATCGCACCATCGGCTATCAGCGAGCGGACCTTTCGCCAGACCGGCGCATAGGTCACCATATAGGCTTCGGTAATCAGGACCTTATTGCGATCGCGCGCAGCAATGAGGCTGTCGATCTCGCCGGCATTGAGTGCGATCGGCTTTTCGCAAAGGACATGCTTTCCAGCGTCTGCCGCCTTGATGGTCCATTCGACGTGCTGCGACGTCGGCAGCGGAATGTAGACGGCATCGATCACATCGGAGGCGAGCATCTCCTCATAGGAACCGAAAGCATGCGGTACGGAAAAGCGGCTGGCCATCTCTCGGGCCTTTTTCAGGTCGCGGCTGGCAATTGCGGTGACGACGCAGTTTTCCGCGTCCTGAATGGCCGGAACGACGAGTTCACGGCCGATCTTTGCCGTCGAAATGATACCAAAACGGAGCATGGCTTAGCCTCCCAGAGCTTGAATGGGCGCAAGCTTATTCAGGGGTGGCGAGCGACGCAATGGCGCGCGCGCAAATCACGGAAGTTTGGTTTTCCTCTGCCGGAACCTGCGTTAGTTTACTCCCCGCGGCGCTCTGTCGCATCCGCACTTTCAATCAAATCAGCATTTTAGGAGAACGCCATGAAGATGCGCAGGCTTGGAAAAACAGGTCTTTCAATCTCGCCTATCGTCTTCGGCGGCAATGTCTTCGGATGGACCGCCGACCAGAAAACGTCGTTTGATATTCTCGATTCATTCTTCGACGCGGGTCTCAACACTATCGATACGGCCGACGTTTATTCATCCTGGGTGCCCGGCAACAAGGGCGGCGATTCAGAGGAGATCATCGGCAAGTGGCTGAAGAACGGAAAGGTTTCCCGCGACAGGGCGGTCATCATCACCAAGGTCGGCTCCGACATGGGCCAAGGCAGGACGCTGAAAGAGCAATATATCCTGAAGGCCGTGGAGGATTCGCTTAGCCGCCTAGGGACCGATTACATCGACCTCTACCTCTCGCATTGGCCAGACGAAAATACGCCTTATGAAGAAACGCTCGGCGCCTTTGCCAAGCTGAAAAAGCAGGGCAAGATCCGAGCGATCGGTTGCTCTAATCTTGATGCCGGCCAGCTTCAGGCATCCTTCGATGCCGCGGAGAAGGCTGGCGTTCCTCGCTACGATGTGCTGCAGCCCGAATATAATCTCTATGAGCGCTCCAGCTTCGAAGGGCGGCTTGCCGATCTTTGCGTCAAGGAAGATATCGGCGTCATCACCTATTTCAGCCTCGCAGCCGGCTTTCTCACCGGCAAGTACCGCAGCAAAGCCGATACGAAGGGCAAGGCCCGCGAGGACCGGGTCTCGAAATATCTCGACGACAAGGGCATGCGCATTCTTGCCGCACTTGATCAGATTTCCGCCGAGACGGGTGCAACACCTGCAGAGATCTCGCTCGCCTGGCTGCTCAACAAGAAAGGCGTGACGGCACCGATCGCCAGTGCTACGAGCACCTCTCAGCTCGACAGCCTTGTAAAAGCGGCTGAACTGGAGCTTTCCGACGAAGCAATGAGACTGCTCGACCGAGCTGGCTCCTGAGGGGGAATGACATGACCGTGACAATCCGCGATGCGAGACCGGAAGACGAAGCGCGTTGGCGCGGACTCTGGAAGGATTATCTCGCCTTCTACGAAGTGACGGTCGATAAGGACATTACCGATTCAACGTGGCGTCGGGTTTTCGATCCGGCGTCGGCAATCTTCATGCGCGTTGCGGAAGTCGATGGAAAGGTGATGGGCTTCACCCTATCGCTGACGCATGAAGGTACGTGGATTCGCGACAAGGACTGCTATCTCGAAGATCTCTTCGTCGATTCTGCCGCCCGCGGCAAAGGGGTCGGCCGGGCGCTGCTGGATGACCTCGTTTCTCTCTGCAAGCAGAACGGCTGGTCGCGGCTTTACTGGCACACCAACGAACAGAACAAGACGGCACGTGCGCTCTACGACAGCTATGTCGAAAGCGATGGACACATCCGCTACCGCATCAGTTTCTAAGCCGCGGAAGACCCTCGTAGAACTTCGAATGATCACCTTGCCAATTCGCCATACCAGGCTTGGTGCCGCGCGGCCGCACATAGCTTTGGATCACACGCTTTGGCCGCTCGTGCCATTGGATGTTGAAGGCCCATAGCTTCGGAAAGAAGCAGAGCGATGAATAGGGCAGATGATCGTGGATCCACCATGCAAGCTTCTGCCACTCTTCCTCATCGCGATAAGTATCGATCATCCAGGGTACGACGACACAGGCCGTCGCCCCCATGCAGCCATCGAAATCATGCCTGTCCCAGATATGGTCCGCGGCACTTGATGCATTGGTCGAGCAATTGAGCTTGTTTTTGTTTCCGAACTCGTTGACGGCGGCGGAACGGTAGCCCGAGCGGATGTGCAATCTGCCGAACATTGCCTGAAGCGGTTCGAGCAGTTCCTCGCAAAGCCGCCTGCCCGCCTCGATCGCCAGGTCCGGGTCGTCGGGAATGTTCGGAATTCGATAGAAATCGGCGATCTCGGAATGCAGGAAATCGCGGAAGAAGAAATTCTTCGAAAGCCGCGCCCGGCCCATATCCTCGAGCGATTTCATCGATCCAGGCTTCTTCATGCACCTCTCCATCTACTGGCACGACCCTATCCCGCCCTCCGGCTATTGCCACCCGGAAATTGCGGGCTCCAGCCTTACCAGCTGCTCCAGCTTGGCACGGCTTGCCGGAAGAGAGCCTGGCTCTAAATCTTCCAGCGTTATGATGACGCCGATACAAGGGTGCGAGATATGTCCGAACAGCAGGCAGTCGAAGCAGTCGTCCACCTCTACGTCGAAGGCATGACCTTTGCCAACGAAGCGGCTTTGCGAAAGGCCTTCCATCCGCAAAGCGCAATCATCGGTCACTACGAAAATATGGTCGAATGGCTGACACGCGACGAATTCATCGCTGCAATCACGGCCGAAGGCGCCGCTCCGCCGGGTACGCAACCCTATATGGACATAACAACGATCGATATCGAAGGCGATGCCGCGATGGTGAAGGTGACTGACGAATTCGCGGGGATGCGATTTACCGATTATCTGTCGATGCTGAAGATCGACGGCCGCTGGACCATCGTCAACAAGCTTTACTACCTGCATGCCTGATGACGCAGCTTTCAGTGCTTCGGGCCGGCGAAACCGCCAGCCCGGAGCGCCCATCATGTGCTCGTCAGCCTCGCAGCACGCCGCCGGTGAATTTCGCTACGCTCGCCACGATCTTCTGCGTCAAGGCTTCGAAATCCTCGTCCGTCAGCGTCCGCTCGACGGGCTGGATCTGCACTTCGATCGCAATCGACTTCTTGCCCTCACCAAGGGACGCGCCTTCGAAAATGTCGAAGACATTGACGCCGGTGACTAGCTTGCGGTCGGCACCGCTCGCGGCCCTGATGATCGCGCCTGCTTCTACCGTCCTGTCGACGACGAAAGCGAAGTCGCGCTTGACGGCCTGGAAGGGCGAAAGCTCCAGCGCCGGCTTGGTGCGCGTCGCCTTCTTCTTCGGCTCTGGCATGGCGTCGATATAGACTTCGAAGCCGCAGAGCGCACCGGAGACATCGAGCGCTTCGAGCGTCGAGGGATGGAATTCGCCGAAATAGCCGAGGACGACCTTCGGGCCCATCTTGATCGTGCCCGAGCGGCCGGGATGGTACCATTCCGGTCCGCCCTGCTCGATCTGGATGTTGCTCATCGGCAAGCCGCAGGCCTCGATCACCGCCAGCGCATCGGCCTTGGCATCGAAGGCATCGACTGGCTTGCCGCCGCCCTTCACATTATTCGACCACATGCGGCCGGAGCCGGCGAGCGACGCCGTGCCGCGGCGAATGCCGCCGGCAACACGGCGCTGGCCTTCCGGCCTGTCATTCTCATAGGTGCCGGAAACTTCGAAGATCGCCACATCGCCGTAGCCCTTGTCGGCGTTGCGCTGTGCCGCCGTCAGCAGACCCGCCAGAAGCGAGGGGCGCATGTCGGACATTTCGGCAGCGATCGGGTTTGCAAGCTTTAGTGCCGGCGAGCCACCGCCGAAGAGCTTCGCCTGCTCTTCCGAAATGAAGGACCAGGTGACAGCCTCCAGCATGCCGCGCGAGGCAAGCGCCCGCTTGGCCATGCGGTTGCGGATCTGCAGCGTTGTCAGGATCTTGCCGTTGACCGCGGCATGGCTTTCCAGCGGCGCCGGCTTGATGTTGTCGACGCCATGGATACGCATGACTTCCTCGACGAGGTCGGCCTTGCCATCGACATCCGGACGCCAGGAAGGAACAGCGACGGAGACACGTTCGCCCGAACCTGACACCATGAAGCCGAGCCGGGTCAGGATATCCTTGCTCTCCTCAGTCGAGACTTCGAGGCCGGTCAGGCGCTTGACTTCCGAATAAGGGAAATCGACGACCTTCGGCTGATAGCCCTTGTAGCCAACGACATCCGCCTTTGCCGGCGTGCCGCCGCAAAGTTCGAGAACGAGTTCCGTCGTGCGCTCCAGACCGGGAACCATATATTCCGGATCGACACCGCGCTCGAAGCGATAGCGGGCATCGGTGATGATGCCGAGCGTGCGGCCCGTCTTGGCGATGTTCATCGGGTCCCAGAGTGCGCATTCGATCAGCACGTCGGTCGTGTTTTCGTCGCAGCCGGAATGCTCGCCGCCCATGACGCCGCCGATCGACTCGATGCCATCGGCATCGGCGATGACGACGTTGTTAGGCCCAAGCTTGTATTCGCGCTGGTCGAGCGCCAGCACTGTCTCGCCTTCCTTGGCGCGGCGAACCGTCAGATGACCGCTCACTTTTGCAGCGTCAAAGACGTGCATCGGCCGCCCCTGATCGAAGGTCATGTAGTTGGTGATATCGACCAGCGCATTGATCGGGCGCAGACCGATTGCCAGCAGGCGCTGCTGCATCCATTTCGGGCTCGGGCGGTTCTTGACGCCGCGCACGAGGCGGAGCGCAAAACCTGGGCAGAGTTTTTCGTCATCAAGATCGAGCCTTACTTTGACGGGTGTCTCGCCTTCGACGGCAAAGGACGGCGCAGGCCGTGCTTTCAGCGTGCCGAGACCCGACGCGGCCAGATCGCGCGCGATGCCGTAGATGCTCGTGCAGTCCGGACGGTTCGGCGTCAGGTTGATCTCGATGACCGGATCGTCGAGGTGGGCATAAGCCGCATAGCTGGTCCCAACCGGCGCGTCTTCGGGCAGATCGATGATGCCCTCATGATTGTCAGAAATCATCAGCTCCTTTTCGGAGCACATCATGCCATGGCTTTCGACGCCGCGGATATTGCCGACGGAAAGTGTTACGTCGATGCCGGGAACATAGGTGCCCGATGCGGCAAATGCGCCGACGAGACCCGCCCGCGCATTTGGCGCGCCGCAGACGACCTGGACCGGCGGACCCCTGCCGGTATCAACTGAGAGAACCTTCAGCCGATCGGCCTGCGGATGTTTTTCAGCGGAGAGAACCTTGGCAATGACGAAAGGCTTGAAGGCTGCCTTGTCATCGACATCTTCGACCTCCAGCCCGATCATCGTCAGGCGGGCGCAGATTTCATCGAGGGTGGCATCCGTTTCCAGATGATCCTTCAGCCAGGAGAGTGTGAATTTCATGATCTCAATCCTCCCTTTACGCGCTCAGACCGCCGAACAGCGTCGGCATGTCGAGCGGGCGGAAGCCGTAATGGGTCATCCAGCGAATATCGGCGTTGAAGAAGTCGCGCAGGTCCGGCATGCCGTATTTCAGCATGGCGATGCGGTCGAGGCCCATGCCCCAGGCAAAGCCCTGATATTCGTCCGGGTCGAGACCGCCATAGCGCAACACGTTCGGGTGCACCATGCCGCAGCCGAGGATCTCCATCCAATCCGTTCCTTCGCCGAACTTGACGATCGGGCCGGAGCGGTCGCACTGGATATCAACCTCGAAGGACGGCTCGGTGAACGGGAAGAAGGACGGACGGAAGCGCATCGTCACGCTGTCGACCTCGAAGAAGGACTTGCAGAACTCCTCAAGCACCCAGCGCATGTTGGCGACATTTGCCTTCGTGTCGATCACCAGTCCCTCGACCTGATGGAACATCGGCGAATGAGTTGCATCCGAATCCTGGCGATAGGTCTTGCCAGGGATGATGATGCGGATCGGTGGCTTCTGTGCTTCCATCGTGCGCACCTGCACCGGCGAGGTGTGCGTGCGCAGTACCTTGCGCTCGCCGTTTTCATCCGGCTGGAAGAAGAACGTGTCGTGCATCTCGCGGGCTGGGTGGCCTTCGGGGAAATTCAGCGCCGTGAAGTTGTAATAGTCGGTCTCGACATCCGGACCTTCTGCGATCGAGAAGCCCATGTCACCGAAGATCGCGGTGATCTCGTCGACGATCTGGCTAATCGGGTGGATGCGTCCGCGCTCGACGGGCGATGAGCGGACCGGCAGGCTGATGTCGACCGTCTCCGCCTTCAGGCGGGAATTGACCGCCGCCTCCTTGAGCGTCGCCTTGCGCGCGGCAAGCGCTTCTGCGACCTCATTTTTGAGGACGTTGATTGCAACGCCCTTGGTCTGGCGCTCTTCGGGCGACATCGTGCCAAGCGTCTTCAGGAGCTCGGAAACAGAGCCCTTTTTTCCGAGGGCTGAAACGCGCACGGCTTCCAGCGCCGGTTCGTCATCGGCGGCAGCAATTTCCGCAAGCAGCGATGATTTGAGATGGTCGATATCTGACATCGTCAATTCTTTCCGTCCAGGATCAGGCGGGTAATCGGAGGCTGGTGAAAGCCGGCAAGAAGTACAAAGAAAGAAAAACCCGCGCCAGCCCAAACCAGCGCGGGTTTCCCAAAATTCAAAAAAGCGTCAAGCTTGGGAAGCGCTGGTTAACGAACCGCGCCTTCAAACTCGTTCTTCGTACCGGCTTCCTTGAGGTACTCAAGAGCCTTCTTGGAGGCTGTGACCAGCGCGCTGAATGCTTCCGGCTCATGGATTGCCATGTCGGAGAGAACCTTGCGGTCGACTTCGATGCCGGCCTTGTTCAGGCCGTCGATGAAGCGGCCGTAGGTCAGGCCGAATTCGCGGACGGCAGCGTTGATGCGCTGGATCCAGAGCGCGCGGAAATTGCGCTTGTTCACCTTGCGGTCGCGGTAGGCGTACTGCTTGGCGCGATCGACTGCAGCCTTGGCGGTACGGATGGTGTTCTTGCGGCGGCCGTAGAAGCCTTTTGCTGCCTTCAGAACCTTCTTGTGCTTGGCGTGAGAGGTTACGCCTCTTTTTACACGTGCCATTTCATGATCTCCTTAATCTAAAGCGTTCGCGGAATAGTCTTAGAGACCGTTCGGCAGGTAGTTCTTCACGACCTTGCGGCCGTCGGGTTCAGCGAGAACCATCGTGCCACGTGCGTCGCGAATGAACTTGTTGGTACGCTTGATCATGCCATGGCGCTTGCCAGCAGCGGCGGCCTTGACCTTGCCGGTCGCGGTGATCTTGAACCGCTTCTTGGCCGAGGACTTCGTCTTCATCTTGGGCATTTTGCTACTCCGTTTCTGTCCTCCCTGCACGCTTCTTCAAAGAAGCCCTTCTGCGATGTCCGGTTTTGCGGAGTCGCAACAAGGTGCGGGAGCGTTTGTTGTTGATCTGCGGGTATGGCGACGAAACCGTCCCGCAAGCATTCGAAACTGCCACGGCATGCCCTGCCGGTCAGTTCGGACGCGCGCTTATACCCGCAGCGCCAGAAAAGTGCAACGGGGCAGGCAAGGAATCTTCAGCCGCACAAAAAACAGGAAAGCCGCCCTTGCGGACGGCTTTGATGCGTCGATGAGGACCGCGCTCACTTCGGCGCGAGCACCATCATCATCTGGCGGCCCTCAAGCTTTGGCTCGGCTTCGACCTTTGCAAATTCCAGCGTGTCGGCCTTGACCTGCTGCAGAAGCTTCATGCCGAGTTCCTGGTGGGCCATTTCGCGGCCACGGAACTTCAGTGTCACCTTGACTTTGTCGCCTTCCTCGAAGAAGCGGCCCATAGCCTTCATCTTCACCTCATAATCATGAGTGTCGATGTTCGGACGCATCTTGATTTCTTTGACTTCGACGATTTTCTGTTTTTTGCGCGCCTCGGCAGCCTTCTTCTGGTTGGCGTATTTCAGCTTGCCCAGATCGAGAATCTTGCACACAGGCGGTTCGGCGTTGGGAGAAATTTCCACAAGGTCGAGACCGGCTTCTTCAGCCATTCTCAAGGCCTGGTCGGTGGGCACCGCGCCCAAATTTTGTCCTTCAGCATCAATCAACTGAACCTTGGGAACACGGATTTCCCGGTTCGAACGCGGCCCTTCCTTCACGGGCGCGTCGGTTTTAAAAGGTCTGCGAATGGTCGTACTCTCCTCGAGTTGTTTCGGATTGCAGCTTCGCGCTTCCATTTGGGGGCGCAAACAAAGTCTCAAAGTCTCGCTTTCGCTGCGATGTCGTCAATAACACGCTTTAGCGGAAAAATCACCTGCTGTCAGCCTATCGAGAATCTGTTTTATAGGAGCAAACAACGGGAGTTCTGCTTATGTCCGAAGCAACAGCCACATCCGACCCGCAGTTCCTGACAGTGGGCGAAGGCGATGCGGAGCGAAGGATTGCTTTCATCATTCGCGAAGCTGTCTCGAAGGATCGCAGCCCGACCTTCGTCTGGCTCTCCGGCTACAGGTCGGACATGAGCGGAACAAAGGCGATCGAGCTTGATCGTCTGGCCGGCGAACTCGGACTTGCCTGCATTCGCCTCGACTATTCGGGCCATGGTCTTTCCGGGGGGCAATTCATAAACGGAACGATTTCCCGCTGGCTGGAAGAGGCACTTGCCGTCATCCTTCATACGAAACCCGAGAGTATCATCGTCGTCGGCTCCTCGATGGGCGGCTGGATCGCGTTGCGGCTGGCGCAGGAGCTTGCAAAGCTGGACACTGCGCCAAAGCTCGACGGCATGGTCCTGATCGCGCCGGCACCCGACTTCACCTCGGAGCTCATCGAGCCGCATCTGAGAAAGAAGGACCGCGTCTCGCTCGCGGAACGCGGCTATTTCGAAGAGAAGTCCGAATATAGCCCGGAACCGAACATCTATACCCGTGCCCTGCTCGAAGACGGACGCGAAAACCGGGTCCTGACCGGAATTATCGAGACAGGCTGCCCGGTGCATATCCTGCAAGGCATGAAAGATCCGGACGTTCCCTACAGTCATGCCATGAAGCTGATAGAACACCTGCCCGCCGACGATGTCGTGCTGACTTTTATCCGCGACGGCGACCATCGGCTCTCCCGGCCGCAGGACATCGAACGGATGTTGTCTGCCGCCAAAGGCCTTATTCATTGATCGAAAGACCGCGCCGCCTCCGAACGAAGGCGGAATCGCATCCGCCGCATAGCATGAATTCGTGTGTCATTTTAACCATGTCGGTGGGTTGAAGCGGCCTTGCAAGAAGTAATGATTGACTCCTCAACCCCCTCTCCGTTAACTCTTTGTTAATAAATACAGGGGCGATGCAGGGAAACGGGCGTGCGGATAAAGGGTTACTTGGTGGCCACAATGGCCATGTTTGCGATGTCTTCGGCCGCATTACCGGCCCCCACGAAAAACCTCTCGATGGTCACCGGCGGCGCTACCTCGCAGCCGATTGGCCATTATGATTTCTGCCAGACCCATCGGGCCGAATGCGGCGCGGATCGGAATGCAGGGCCTGCGGAAATGAAGAGTGAGAAGTGGGCTCTGATCCGCTCGGTCAATTCCACCGTCAACAGCACCATTACCCCGATGACGGATAAGGAAATCTACGGCAAAGACGAAATCTGGTCTTACCCGACAACGGCGGGCGACTGTGAAGACTTTGCGCTCCTGAAGCGCCGCATCTTGATCCAGCGCGGCTTTGAGCCGGCAAACCTTCTGATGACCGTGGTTCGCAAGCCGGATGGCGAGGGTCATGCCGTGCTGACGCTGCGCACAGCCGAAGGCGACTTCATTCTCGACAATCTCGCTTCAAGCGTGAAGCCCTGGTTCGATACGCCGTATTCCTTCGTCAAGCGCCAGTCGAGCTTCAATGCCGGGCGTTGGGTCACCATAGAAAATGGCTACGACGTGCTGGTCGGCGCACTGAAGTAAGCAATCTCACAATACGAATGACTGCAAAAGGCCGGCTGAATGCCCGGCCTTTTTTCTTTTGGCTTTGTTTGCCGCGGCTGAGCCGGCCCTTCGCTTCGGCTCAGGGCGTTCGGCGCTGCAATCGATTCACCGGATCGATTGCCCGGGCTTTGCCTGGCCGCGTCTCCCCCTCACCCATTGCCGATCAGGATGCCGGCGGCCAGCACCAGGCTGCCGCCAAGCACGACCTGAAAGGCCGCGCGCAGGAACGGCGTTTCCATATATCTGTTCTGGATGAAGGCAATCGCCCATAGCTCGAAAAAGACGATGACGACGGCAGTGATGGTCGCGGTCCAAAATTGCGGAATGAGGTAAGGCAGCGCATGGCCGAGGCCGCCGAGCGTTGTCATGATGCCACAGGCAAGACCGCGCTTGACGGGCGAACCGCGCCCGGAAATCTTGCCGTCGTCATGTGCGGCTTCCGTGAAGCCCATCGAGATACCGGCGCCAACCGAAGCCGAAAGGCCGACTAGAAAAGTCTGCCACGTATCCTGAGTCGCAAAGGCGGCGGCAAAGATCGGCGCCAACGTCGAGACGGAACCGTCCATCAGGCCCGCAAGGCCAGGCTGCACATAGGTAAGCACGAATTGCCGCCGCGCATTTTCGTCCTCGGCGTCCTTAACGTCTTCCGGCGTATGCTTGTCGCCGAGCATCTTGGCAATGTCTTCATGACCCTGTTCGGCAAGCGCCAGATCACCGAGCAACTGGCGTGTCGAGGCGTCCGAAGTCTGCTTTGCTGCCTCAACATAGAAGCGGTAGGCCTGTTCCTCCATTGTTTCGGTTTCCTGCCGCACTGCTTCCAGCGACAGGTTCTTGCGCAGCCAGTCCGGCTTGCGCTCATAAAAGCCCTGCACATGCTCGCGGCGGATCAGCGGAATGCGTTCGCCGAAACGCTGCCGATGGATTTCAATCAGCGACTTGCGGTGCGTATCCTCGACCTCAGCCATATCCTCGAAAACCTGAGCCGAGGCGGGATAGGCCGTTTTCAGCATGTCGGCATAGGCGAGATAGATGCGGGCGTCGTCTTCCTCCGAAGCAATCGCGAGTGCCAGAATTTCCTGTTCCGACAATGACTTGAATGAACGTTTGGACGACCTGAAAAACCGCGGCAGCATGGCACGCTCCATTTTAGAATTATTCTAAATCTAGACAGTGCGCCGTAAAGCGTCAAGCATCCGGCGGTCGATCTGACAGATTGCCGCACGACGAATTGTGTACTTCAGTTGGAAACGGCAGATGCCTATATGATGCGTGCCGCAAGAACGTGGCCATTCGGGGTCTAAGATGAGCGGTGAATTGCAGAGCCGGGCGGCACATGTTGCCGCAATCCGCGAGCGGGCGGAAACGGAGATGAGGGCGATGGGCATCGACAATGCCTTCATCGACAGGCTGGTCGAGACCTTCTACGGCCGCGTCCTTGCGCATCCCGAACTCGGCCCGGTTTTCGACGCCCGGCTTTCCGGCCGTTGGCCGGAGCACATGTCAAAGATGAAGAGTTTCTGGTCGTCCGTCGCATTCCGCAGCGGCGCCTACGGTGGGAAGCCTGTGCAAGCACATGTCGGTGTTGCCAACATGACGCCGGCTCTCTTTCCGCAATGGCTGGAGCTTTTTGCCACAACGCTCGACGATATCGCTCCTAATGCCGAGGCAAAGGCGTGGTTCATGGCGACAGCGGAACGCATCGCGAAGAGCTTGACGCTATCGCTATTCTACAACCCCGCACTCGACGATCCGGCGCGCAAGCCCGCCTAAGCTTTTTCCGTCGAAAAGGTCGCACCTGCGCTCGCTGCAACGACCAGAGCGGTGCCAAACATCTGCAACATCGTCATGGGTTGGAAGAGGATGAGGAAGCCCGCAAGCGCGCCAATTGCCGGCTCCAAGCTCATGAGGATACCGAAAGCGGCCGTCGTCATCCGCCGCAACGCAATCATTTCCAAGGTATAAGGCAGGAGCGGAACAAGGATCGCCAAACCCGCCATCTCGACGAGGCCGTAGCCATCGAGGTTCGGCACGGCGCCCGCAAAGCCGAAGGGCGTGGCGACCACCGCGGCCACGATCAGCGACATGGAGAGGCCTTCGAGCCCCTGGAAAACCGCTCCGACCTTCTTCGTCAGCATGATATAGCACGCCCAGCCCGCGCCGGCGCCGAAGGCGAAGAGCACGCCAGGCAGATTGCCGACCCATTCCTCCCCGTCATAAGCGAGGAACAAGACGCCGGCGGCGGCAATTGCCGGCCAGATCAGACGGCGGGTAAGGCCGTAACCGAACGTCGCGACGGAAAGCGGGCCAAGGAAATCGATCGCGACCGCAAGCCCCAAGGGAATTCGCTCGATTGCCGCGAAGAAGGACATGGTCATCAACGCCGTCGTCGTGCCGAGAACCAGCGCGCCGATCCACTGCTCGCGGCTGTAGCGCAGCAATGGCGGACGAATGGCGATCGCAAGGATAACTGCCGCGAAAACAAGCCGCAGCCAAGAGGCACCGGCGGATCCATAGGCTGCGATCGCGCCGGAAGAGAATGCCGCGCCAAACTGAATAGATGACATCGACAACAGGCACATCAGCGCGCCGGCCGCAACGCCGCCGGAAAATGCGGGCGCTGCTGCAGTCAACGCGACGGCACTGCCGTTTGCCCCTGGCTCGCCTGTCTTCTGATCCATTTTCCGCTCCTGATTTGCACCACTGATACGAAGGCAATGGCAGAGCGGCAAATGCAAACTTCTGATCCGGACATAAGCGGGCTTTATGAGCGGAGGCTGCTAAAGCGCCCGCCTGGTTTCGAGCACCTCTTCAGCTTCACTCGCGCTCATGCCAAATACTTTTTTGCCGATCTCAAAACTGAATCCATTGCGGGCGAAAGCTGAAAGCTCCTTCGCCTTTCGCTTCTCATCAAGGTCGCCACGCCGGAACGGCCCAAAGGCGCGCTTGCGGGCGAAGACGACGGCGGCGAACAGATCGTCGGAATACTCGAGCGCGGTATCGACGATATCGCCTGCCACTCCTTTCGAGGAGAGTTTCTGCGCGATGACCCGTTTCGATTTTCCGCCGCGCACGGCCGAACGCGTGCTCGCCGCAGCATAGGCGACATCGTCGAGCGCCTTCTGGTCATAGGCGAATTTGATCGCGGAACCGGCAAGCGCCTCCAACTGCGCCGGACTGATGTTTTCGAACTTCTGCTTCGCCTTTCGCGTGATCGCATCGAAGAGCTGTTTTTCCGTCATCATCCGGCGCTCGAGGCGATAGATCGTCGAGTTGCGTGCCCAGGAGAGCATGCGCGGCGTCGGAACATCGGATTGCTGATCTTGATCGTCCATCGACAGGGCTTTTCTAACCCCCGAGGCCCTCCAGCACGTTGGCGACGTTAAGGCCGATTTCCGGCACGCCATAGCCGCCCTCCATGCAGGTCAATACCGGAAGGCCCGCCTTGGCGATCATCGCGCCCATGCGCATGAAGTCATCTGAATTGAGCTTGAAGAAGGAGATCGGATCGCGCTCGAAGGTATCGACGCCAAGCGAGACGACGATGGCTTCGGCGCCGAAAGCCTTGATGCGCGAAAGCGAATCCGCAAGCGCTGCCGACCAGGCAACCCAGGCCGTGCCGCGCGGCAGCGGGTAGTTCGCATTGCAGTGCTCGCCATCACCCTCGCCGGTTTCATCGGCATAGCCCCAGAAATAGGGAAAGGCGTTGGCCGGTTCGCCATGCAGCGACGCGAAGAAGATATCGCCACGGCGATAGGTGATGTCCTGCGTGCCGTTGCCGTGATGGAAATCGACATCGAGGATCGCGACCTTCTTCGCGCCAAGATCCAACAAGCGCTGCGCTGCGACAGCGGCGTTGTTGATGAAGCAATAGCCGCCGAAGAGATCGATGCCCGCATGATGGCCGGGCGGGCGGCAAAGCGAAAAGGCGAAACGGTTGCCGGCATTCAGCCAGTCAGCGCCGGTGAGTGCGCATTGCATCGAAGCGACGGCCGCCTCGTAGGTGCCGTTGGTGATCGAGGTCTCGGTGGCATTGGCGTAATAGCCGAGCATGCCGTCGATATCGTTCGGCACGCGCTGTGTCGCCCGGCGAACCGGCAGCGAGGTCGGGATCGCTTCGCCCGCAGCCCCGCTCGCCTTCCACAAAGTCCAAGCCTTCGACAGGAAATCGATATAGCCGGCATCGTGCACTTTCAGAGCCGTTTCCAGTCCATGCCGCTCTGGCGCGACAACCTCAGAAAAGCCCGCTTCCCTAACTGCCTCCAGGATCCATTCCGCACGGAAAGGGCCTTCAAATGGCGTCACAAGAAGACCACCATGCAGTTCGGTCTTCGCATCACGCAGTTTGTGGTCTTCGGAATAGATGACGCGCACCGACTTCTCCCTGATTTTATTTGTCGGATAAGGCGCGGCGGATGCACGCCTTGTCAATGGCTTAAGCGGCGATGCGCTTGTAGAAGAGCGTGGTCGCGCAATAGCCGCCCTCCGGCCACATCGCATAGTCCGGGATGACGCCGGCGTGCTGCCAGCCGAGGCGCGGATAGATTACCTCCGCTTCGCTGCCGGTTGCGGTGTCGAGCACCAGCAGACGCTTGCCGTGTTTTGCGGCTTCGCGTTCGATCGCCTCCATCAACAGCCGCGCCAGGCCCTTACCGCGCGCAGCACGATGCACGAGCAGTTTCTTCAAATCGCCACGATGCGGCTGGTTCGGCATCGAGGCGAAGCCTACCTGCACCGTCCCGACGATCTTTCCGTCGAGTTCCGCAACGGCCAGCAGAGTGACCCCTGCCTCGACACTCTCGACGATGCCCTGCCAGTAAGGCTCGGCATCGACTGGCGTATAAGGCTGCATAAAGCCAACGGATGCGCCGCCATTGACGCAATCCGCAAGCACTTCGCAAAGACCCGGAATGGCCGTGCGGGCCTGTTGTGCATCGAGAATACGAACGGTCATCATCTGCTCCTGAAAAATCAAATCAGCGGCGGCTGCGATTGAGCACGACGCAATAGCGGGCGGGTTTGCTGGTGGGATTGTGGAAAGCATGCCCTTCGCCGACCGGCATGAAGAGGCAATCGCCGGGGAAGAGGCGATGCACCGTTTCGCCGGTGGTCATCTCCATCTCGCCTTCGAACACCCAGACGTGCTGCGTCATGCCATGGCTTGCTGCATGCGGCGGAAAGCTGACGCGGGCGCCGGCCGGAAACTCGACGTCGACGACATCGACCTCGGACGAGGTTCCAGGCGGCGAAACGGAGCGGCGCACGTAACCGGTTTCCGGATCGCGCCACACCTGCTGCTCGTGGCGTCTCGCCAGCGGCGAGACTTCCTGCCCCTCATCGGCAAAGAAGGCCGAAAGCGAGAGTTCCAGCGCAGCACAGACCCTTGCAAGCAGCGAGGCCGTCGGGCTCACCTCCGCCCGCTCGATGCGCGAGATCATCGCTCGGCTGACGCCGGAGGCATTGGCGAGATCATCCAGCGTCAGGGCCTTTTCGATCCTGAGCTTGCGGATGCGGTTGCCGATCGCCGTTTCGAGTTCCTGTTCCATCACTTGGGGCTCATTGATTCTACTATAAGAGAAATACATGATCAGATAGTGGATTCAAGCAGTTTTAATGGTCGCCTTTGCCCGGCATTTTTATCCTAAACGGAGTCCTGCTTTTCCGCTTTGCGGCAGGGGACGGCACTGCTATATGGCGCGCATGAGCACCAATCCGACGACTCCGCTGTCCCATATCCGCAATTTCTCGATCGTGGCCCACATCGACCACGGCAAATCGACGCTTGCCGACCGCCTGATCCAGACGACCGGCGGCCTTGCCGATCGCGAAATGTCCGAGCAGGTGCTGGACAATATGGATATCGAGCGCGAGCGCGGCATCACCATCAAGGCGCAGACCGTGCGCCTGCACTACAAGGCGAAGGACGGCGAGACCTATATCCTGAATCTGATCGACACGCCCGGCCACGTTGACTTCGCCTACGAAGTCTCGCGGTCGCTGTCGGCCTGCGAGGGTTCGCTGCTCGTCGTCGACGCGAGCCAGGGCGTCGAAGCCCAGACACTCGCCAACGTCTATCAGGCAATCGACAACAACCACGAGCTCGTCACCGTTCTTAACAAGATCGACCTGCCGGCGGCAGAACCTGAGCGCATCAAGGAGCAGATCGAGGAAGTGATCGGCATCGACGCTTCCGAGGCGGTGCTGATTTCTGCCAAGACCGGGCTCGGCATTCCCGATGTGCTGGAAGCGATCGTTAACAAGCTGCCGGCGCCGAAGAGCCCGGGCGGCGAAAAGGCGCCGCTGAAGGCACTGCTCGTCGACAGCTGGTACGATGCCTATCTCGGCGTCATGGTTCTGGTGCGCGTCATCGACGGCGTTCTGACCAAAGGCCAGACGATCCGGATGATGGGCACGGGGGCCAAGTATCAGGTGGAGCGTGTCGGCGTACTGACGCCGAAGATGGTCAATGTCGATTCCCTTGGCCCTGGCGAGATCGGCTTTATCACCGGCAGCATCAAGGAAGTGGCCGATACCCGCGTCGGAGATACGATCACCGAGGACAAGCGACCGACGGCGGAAGCGCTGCCGGGTTTCAAGCCCGCCCAGCCCGTCGTCTTCTGCGGACTCTTCCCGGTCGATGCCGCCGATTTCGAGAATCTGCGCGCCGCGATGGGCAAGCTGCGCCTCAACGACGCCTCCTTCTCCTTCGAGATGGAATCCTCCGCGGCGCTCGGCTTCGGCTTCCGTTGCGGCTTCCTCGGCTTGCTTCATCTCGAAATCATCCAGGAGCGCCTGGAACGCGAGTTCGACCTCGACCTCATCGCGACGGCGCCTTCCGTCGTCTACAAGATGTACATGACCGACGGTACGGAACGCGAGCTGCACAATCCCGCTGACATGCCGGATGTCGTGAAGATCTCCGAGATCCATGAGCCCTGGATCAGGGCCACGATCCTGACGCCGGACGATTATCTCGGCGGCATCCTAAAGCTCTGCCAGGACCGGCGGGGCATCCAGATCGAACTTACCTATGTCGGCACGCGCGCGATGTTGACATACGATCTGCCGCTCAATGAAGTTGTCTTTGATTTCTACGACCGGCTGAAGTCGATCTCGAAGGGCTACGCCTCCTTCGACTATGCGCTGACCGACCACCGCGAAGGCAATCTCGTGAAGATGTCGATCCTCGTCAACGGCGAGCCGGTCGACGCCCTGTCGATGATGGTGCACCGGATGGCGGCCGAAAAGCGCGGCCGCGACATGTGCGAAAAGCTCAAGGAGCTGATCCCGAAGCACATGTTCAAGATCCCGATCCAGGCCGCGATCGGCGGCAACGTCATTGCCCGCGAAACCATCTCCGCGCTGCGCAAAGACGTGACCGCCAAGTGCTACGGCGGCGACGCCACCCGCAAGCGCAAGCTGCTCGACAAGCAGAAGGCGGGCAAGAAGCGCATGCGACAGTTCGGCAAGGTGGAAATCCCGCAGGAGGCGTTTATTGCGGCGCTGAAAATGGGCGACGAGTAATGCCTTCTCCTTCGAAGTTATGCGCATATTGTATGCGCATAACTTAACTTCGATGGACTACCGCTAACCGTCGACCTGCCCGGAAGGGCCGCTTGGCTTCAGTGCAAGCGTCAGAAATCAGCGACAGCGTCGCAGATCTTTCAGCGAGAGGCGACGAAATCACTGCCGCGCTGGATTTCCTGTTCCAAGGCTTCTCAGCCTATCCCCGCGCCATATACTCCTTGACCAACCCCTCGTAGGCATTCATTTCCGGCAGTGTTTCATAGCTATACACCGCGCCGGTTTCCGCAAATGACAGCTTCTCCCTTGTCCAAGTCTCGATGAAGGGCGTGAACCAGCTTGCATCATCCAGCATGGTGGCGCGCAGGTTGACGAACCAGTCCATGCCTTCCGGACGGGTGAACATCCAGCTCATGCAGTGCGGGCAGAAATAGTGTTTTGTCACGCCATGCAAACCGCCGATGACGGGCTCGCCTCGAGTGACTTCGAAGCCTTCCGCCGGAATCGCGGCGCTCAGAGAATAGGCGCTGGACGACATTTTCTGGCAGCCGGTGCAATGGCACGCCATGGTCAGCAGCGGCTTTGCGCTTACCTTCAACCTCACCCGGCCGCAACGGCAGCCGCCTTCCCATGGCAAATTCTTGTTGATCATCGGGTTCTCCTCCCTGTTCGCCGTTGATCTAGCGTCATCTGCCGTCAATCAAGATCAGTGCGCGCTTGCAACTGGCTTCGTGACCGGCGCTGCGCGTTCTCTCCTCCACCATGGAAAGGCAAAGAAGAGAAGGCGCTTATGTTCTGCCATGTATCCGCGCCGGATTGCCGGTGACCGTCGCACCGGCGGGCACATCTTTCGTCACAACTGCGCCCGCGCCGACGATCGCGCCGTCCCCAACCGACACGCCGAGGATGATCGCACCGCCGCCGATCCAGACATCTTCGCCGATCACCACCGGCCGCGCCATCTCGATCCCGGCTTTGCGAAGAGCGACGTCCTTGTGATGCTCGGCACAATAAATATGCACGCCCGGCCCCAGCATGGACCGATCGCCGACCACCACTGTTCCCGAATCGAGGATAGTGCAGCCTGCATTGAGGTAGACGCGACTGCCGAGGGTTATGTTCACACCATAGGAACAATGGAACGGCGCCTCGATGAAAGCGTCGGCAGGCGCCTTCGCGAGCAGCGCCGCCAGCGCTGGCGCCATGCTGCCGCGTTCGTCCGGCAGCATCGTGTTGTGCTGGTGAACGGCGTTGCGCGCCAGCTGCCGCAACGCCTCGAGTTCGCCATCGAGGCAGCAATACCATTCACCGGCCGCCATCTTCTCCCGCTCGCTCATCTGTCTCTCCGATGTTGGCCGCCTGCGTGTTAAGCGGATTGTGCCGCGAGAAGCGGGGCACCCGCGATGCCCCAGCTGACCTCAACATGAACATGTGACGGCCTGTCGACGCAAGCCGGGCGTTGCGAAGCGGCCACGAAGGCCCTAAATCAAACCTGAAGGGAGCCCGCCGATGACCGAAAAAGCCCGTGTGACGATCCTCTACTGCACCCAGTGCAATTGGCTGCTGCGCGCCGGCTGGATGGCGCAGGAACTACTGCACACATTTTCGGACAGCCTCGCCGAAGTGGCGCTCGTTCCCGGCACGGGCGGCAATTTCGAGATCCGTGTCAACGGCGACCTCATCTGGGAACGCAACCGCGACGGCGGTTTTCCAGGACCGAAGGAGCTCAAGCAGCGGGTGCGGGACATCATCGAGCCCGGCCGCGATCTCGGCCATGCCGACCGGGTTTCGCTGGAGAGCTGACACTCAGTCGAAGGGCGAATTGCAGGTCTTGTAGATGCCCTCGTAGGTCACGAAACGATCGGTCCGCGGATTGTAGGTCCGGTACTGATTTCGGCACCATTCGACATGCATATCTTTCGCTGGCGGACGTATCCGACGGATCGGCGGCGGATCATAGGAGAGCTGCGGCCTGGGCTGGGCGCGCGGCTGGTAATAGGTCGGCCCTCTCGCTCCCGGCGGTCGATAGTTTGGCTGTATATAGGAAGGGCGGTGCCACTGCTGGGGCCCGAAGCCGAAGCAGCCGCGATAATCGCAATAGGTCGACTGCACATTGATGATCGCCGGATTGCGCGGCTGTGGCGGCACGAGCGGAGACGCGGCACCGGCTGCAAGGGGCACAAAACCGATGACGGAGCCAAAGATGATCGTTCGAAGCGCAGACATCACTGATTCCTTTCTGCTGCTGCAGATATAGAACAACCGCCGCCGCATGGCATCCACCACAAGATCGAAAGCCGTTCAGTTCGGCGTGATCGCCCCAACCCGGCTTCTTCGGGAAACGTATCCGCTCTTTTTTGCCGACTGTCAGGAAAACTTCAAAAACCCGGTTGACAGCAAAGAGCCACCCCCGTACATGGCTCTCCGTCGCCCAGATGGCGGAATTGGTAGACGCGCCAGCTTCAGGTGCTGGTACCCGAAAGGGTGTGGAGGTTCGAGTCCTCTTCTGGGCACCATTCCATTTCCAAGATAGCAAAACAGCCGATGCCAACGGCCACGGTTTCGTGACCGCCGCTGTCTTCTTACCACTTCAGATATCGTGATCCGATTAGCGCGCCGAGGGCGGTGACTGCGGCGATTGCCGTGGTGTACCAGACCGCCAGAAACAGCGGGCTGTCGTCCGGGCAATGCCAGGCGTAAAGCGCTGCCGCTATGCCGCCAGCGGCGAGGCCTGCGGCCGCGCCGGCAAGGGTTGGGCGTTCCGGAGCGCCGTTTTTCAGTGCCCAGAGGAACCCGGCAAGCGGCGCAAACGAGAGGATCGAGATGAAGAACAGGCAGAAGCCTGCGTTGCGGCCGAGCATTGCGGTTTCCCATGCATCCTGCGGAATGGCCATCAATTCGGCTGCAGTGCCTGCCGCGAGCAGGATTAGCGGTACGAACAGTGCTAGGCTTGAAAGCCTCAGCGACACGGCCGGCCGGCCAATGCGAAAGACAAGCCCGCAAGCGGTGACGGCGAGCGTCAGGGTCACGAACATCTTGAAGAGCACGCGTGCGGTTTCGATTGCGCTTGCCATGTCGTGGCGGATACCGACTGCCGACAAAAACAACGCTGCAGAGACGGCGACGCCGATCAGCAGCCCACCCATGAGCAAGGGGCCGAGCCGCGTGCGGACAGGCGCGTCTTGTGCCAGGAGGCTGATCAGGTCATCGGTCTTCACTCGTCTCACTCCGGTATAACGCCGCCAGCGACTTCAGCGCACGGTGCAGCGCAACGCGCACCGCACCTTCGCTCATTTTCAGCCTTTCGGCCGTTTCGCGAACACCTGCTCCCTCGATCGAAATCGAGCGCACGATATCACGCTGTGGATCGTTCAGGCGCTTCAACATATGTTCGGCATCGAGCCGATCCAAATTGCCCGCCTGTTCTTCCGCTTCGAGCGTTGCCATCACTTCATCGATCGGCACATCGACGTGACGGCCGCGGCGGCGCAGGCTGTCAATCAGCTTGTTGCGCACGATCGTCGACAGCCAAGGACCGATCGGGCGCGCCGGATCCCAGGTTCCGCGCTTCAGGTGAACGGCCAGCAGCACCTCCTGCACGACGTCTTCCGCCTCGCTTGCCGCCGCGCCGAACTGGTCGCAGCGTCTGCGGGCCATGGCGCGTAAATGAGGTGTCACAGCGGAAAGAAAGCGGTGATAGGCCTGCGCATCGCCACCCATGGCGCTACGCATCCAGCCTGCCCATTCCTCTTCCCGCGCCGAATATCTCACCCGATATCTTCCTCTACGAGAGGGCACACATTTTTGTTACCGGCCGTTCGAAATTATTTTCGCCACACCCAGAGAGCGTCGCTCTCAGGCGTTTTTCTCCCGCAATCGCGCAAACGGCAAGCCCGGCCGGCGAAAAAGTGCTCGGCTAAGGCTGCAAGATGTGCGGCGACTCACGGACCGATAAACGGCACCCTATATTCTCTGGAACAGGTAGACTGCATTTTCGCTTACGTGCCAGGGGTCGTCCTCAGTTTCTCGACACCCGACGCACGGCACCTGAGCCGTCTGCTTCCTGATCATCATCGCCGGCGGACCGGGAAGCGTCTCAGTCGATCACTTCATCGCGCGGCATTTTCCTGCACGGCACGAGGTGTCAGCGCACAGGCTGATAGTGGCCTCTCGCAGGCACCTGCGTGCCCTGGCTCACATAGCCGTCACGATCGCACACATAGACGATGGTCGGCATGCCGCCGGAGCGGAAAATCCAGTCCCCATTGCGGCGAATGCCGCGCGTTTCGGTGCGGCAGGCATATTGCTCCTCATCCTTCTTGTCCGGCTGAGACTTGACACCGGGGAGATCGGGATAGGGATAGAGCGGCTGAACGTCTGCTTTGCCCGCACGATTCCAATCCGTTGCAAAAGCCGGTTCGGCAATCAGACTGCTGGCAACAGAAAGGGCAGCGAGCAAGATTGGCAGGGATCGCATATCGGTGGCCTTTCATTGCCGGACGGACGCCAGTGGCGTTCACCTTCGGATTTAGGAAGCGTCCCGGCGGTGATCAAGCTTTTGGCAGCAAGGGCAACGACAGATCGATCCGGCCCTAGGCTTCTCGGCGGAAATAGCCTCGGACGAGCGGATGCGCGAAGAGGCTTGCAAGGATCGCAATCGCAGCGCCGGCGGCAAAGCCGGCGAAGAGCCCGCCGATAACGCCGGCCGCCAGCAGAACCTTCTTGCCGGGACCGTCCGGTTTCGTTGGCGGTTCGGCTTCCGAAATGACGCGCATGTTGCTCTGAGGTAGGTTCTGTTCCTCGGTCGTCTGGCTGGAGCGCTTCAGAACGGTCTCGTAGATTTCGCGGGCGGCCGTCGCCTTGCGCTGCAGTTCGTTGAGTTCGACCTGCTTGTCGGATGTGGTCGCCTGCAGCGCCTTTTGAATGTTCAGTTCCTTGGCGATCGCGTCCTCGGCTTTCTTCGCCTGGTCGTAATCGGCGCGCGCCGAGGTCACCATGCGCTGCAATTCACCCTTTATCTCGCCCGAAATACTCTGCAGCGACGAGCGGGCGGCCTGCAGCCGCGGATGCCGGGCGCCCATCTGGCTCTCGAGGCTGCCGACAATTGCGGCCTGCGTAGCATATTGCTGTCGAAGGCTCGCGAGCGACGAGTTCACCGAATTGCGGTCCGTCTGGCTGTTGGCGACAATATCCTCAAAGCTCATGTTCGCGGCCGCATCCGCGCGAGCCTTGGCCTGGATGGTCTTTTCCTGTGCGGTCAGCAAAAGCGTATTCAACGACGCAAGGCGCTGGTCGGAGATCAGATTGCCCTCCGTTGCCGCCATGTCGTTGTCGGCGCGGAAGGTTTCGACGGCTTGCTCGGCTTCCTGCACCTTCTGGCGCAGATCGTTCAGGCGAACATCAAGCGTTGCAGTGGTATTTTCGTATAGACCGGTCGAGGCACTGCTTTCCTCCTGCATGAAGGAAGTCACGACCTGGTTTGCAAGCTTGGCGGATTTGTCCGGATTGTTCGTTACCGCCGTCAAGGATACGACATAGGTGCTGCTCTGCCGGGTGATCGTAAGCGCCTTCTGCAATGCACTGACCACGGCCGCATCGTCGCTCCGGCCGCCGTTGAATTCCGGATCCTGCGCAAGCTTCATGGTATCGGCAACCCGGCGCAACACATTGCCGGACATCAGGATCTGCACCTGGCTGTCGATCATCGACGAGATCATCTCCGGCGAGATCGCCGATGACTGCGGCGCCGGATCAGCAAGGCCGATCTGGCGCGGATCGAAATAAAGGCTCGTGCTCGCGGTGAATTTCTGCGGCAGCGACGGCAGCAGGGCTCCGCCCGCCAATGCGCCGAGCACGGCAAGACCGAGAACAATCAGCCTTCTGTTCCAGATTGCAAAAATGATCGATCGCGTATCAAGAAGCGGCGCGTCGGGATCGACGGAAACCGGTGCCGGACGGACAACGTCGCGCTCCGGCTGCGGTGGCAAAGGCGGCGGCTGGTCGCGCAGATCTCTTTCCGGGGGAGCGGGCGACTGCTGTGCTTCCGGCTCGAAAACAGGCCTTGCGAAGTCGCCAGGTCTCAAGACTGGCGTGCGCGCAGGAGAGCTTTCCGGCGCGGTTGGCGCAGGCTCGTAGCTTCGCCAGCTAGGCAGCCGGCTGACTCTGTTCCTGTCGAATTGGCTCATAGACACACTCGTGACCCGCCGACGCAGACCTTTGGCGGAGGCAGATCAACTTTAGAAATCCTTAGCTAACGGAGCGTTAAGATACCCTACCCGATATTGCCGGAACATGGCAAAGCTCCTGAAAGCGAGATTGATGAAAGCCGCCTTTTCGCCCTGGCGCCGCATGCTGACGATCGCCGCGGCAATAGTGCTGCCATTGCACGCTGGCCTTGCCGAAGCAGCGGGGCCCTGCTTTCGCGGCATCAATCTTTCCGGTGCGGAGTTCGGCAATCCGGGTGGAGAGATTTTCAAGGATTATGCTTACCCCTCAGAAGAGACGATCGGCTACTTCCGCAAGAAGGGGATGAATATCGTTCGCTTGCCGTTCTTGTGGGAGCGACTGCAGCCCGAACTGGGGCAGGCCCTGAACGACGACGAACTCCAGCGCATCAAGGATACGGTGACCCTTTTGCGCAAATACAAGATGAGCGTCATTCTCGATCCGCACAATTATGCCCAATACAAGAAAGCGCAGGTCGGTACGCCGCCGGTGACGACGCTGGCATTCGCCGATTTCTGGACTCGGCTCGCCGTCGAATTTGCCGATCAGGAGGACGTGATTTTCGGGCTCATGAACGAGCCCTATGACATCGCCAGCGACAAATGGTTGAGCGCTGCCAATGCCGCGATCCGCGGCATCCGTGCGGTCGGCGCCGGCAATCTCATCCTCGTGCCAGGCACGAAATGGACGGGAGCCCATTCCTGGCAGTCAGACGGCCCGGGCGGGCCGAATGGCACCATAATGCTTGGCGTCAAGGACCCGCGCAGGAACTATGCCTATGAGGTTCACCAGTATTTCGACAGCGATTCCTCCGGTACGCACGAGGAATGTTCCGGCAATGAGAACGCCAGGAAGGCCATCGTCAGCATGTCCGATTGGGCGCGCAAGCACGGCACCCGGGTGCTGCTGGGCGAATTCGGTGTCTCGCAAGCGCCGGAATGCGTCGCCGGATTGAAAGCGGTTTTGGATACGATGCAGGAAAACGGCGACGTCTGGCTCGGCTGGACATACTGGGTTGCAGGCGATTGGTGGCCGCAAACCGAGCCGTTGAACGTGCAGCCGCACGACGGCCATGAGCGAAAGCAAATCACAGTGCTGGAGGCTGCCGCTAAGGCGCCGGCTCCGGCAGAGGACGCATGCCGGACACGAGGCAGGTGATGATGGCACGGCGGGAAGCATTGGCAAAGGAACAGATCGACTACGGCCTCCTGGCCGTCGGCGTATTGTCGGTTACCTACAATTGCCTTCTCGCCTTCATCAATCACAACATCACGCCGCTTGCGTCGTCGCATGTCGTCGTCAGCGAGATCCTGCTGCTGGTCTATAGTTTTGGCTTCATATTGAAGCGCGGGCTCTACGAAGAGGATCTCGCGCCTCTTGGCTATTTGCTGGCGACGATTTTCCTCACGATCTATGTGATGGTCACCAACCGCGCAGGCTATATCGACCACCTGCGCAACGTGCTTATCATCTTCGCCTTCGTCATCATGGGTCGATGGACGAACGAGCGAACGCTGAAGCTGATCTTCAAGACCTGCTGCATCGTTGTACTGGCGGTGCTGATCTGCGAAATCGTCTCCGTACAAGCCTATGTAGCATTGTTCCATCCGGCCGAATATTTCGAGAACACTCGCGGTGTGCCGCGCGCCACCTATAGCGACATCGGCCTTTTCCGCGGCGCCCTTGGCTTCCCGTCCCGCTTTTCCTTCGGGATCATCGATCACCGGTCCTCATCGATCTTCCTGGAGCAGGTATCGCTTGCCAATTTCTGCGGTGTACTAGTCATCTATCTCGTCAGCTTTTCCAATCGCTTGAGATTGTTCGACCGGCTGCTTTTCCTCATCACCGTCGTGTTGATTCTGGTCACCAACGACACGCGCACGATGCTTATTTTCAGCGTGGTCTGCCTCGGCGGATACTTTGTCTATCCGTGGATTCCGAAGATCTGCGATTTCTTGATGATGCCGGCGATCATCACCATGGGCTTTGTCATCCATGCATTCCGCCCTGATGCCCATGAAGACGATTTCGTCGGCCGCATCAGCGGGACCGTTCGAAACATCTTTGCCATGGACATCCCGGCGACTCTTGGCCTTGAACTCGAGAAAGCCACGACTTTCGTCGACAGCGGCTACGTCTACATAACCTATGGCGCGACGATCTTCGGCCTCATCCTCTTTTGGCTGTTCGTCTCTTTTTTCCCGGCAGGCGAGACGCCGAACCAGAAGCGTCTTGCGCATTCGCTATCGCTTTTCATGTTCCTGAACCTGATGATCGGCTCCACGGCGATCTTCTCCATGAAGACGGCCGGCCTTGTCTGGCTGCTCGTTGGGTTCCTGAAAGTCAACGAGGGCGTGCGCGGGAAACGCGCTGCCGGTAAAGTAGGCATGCCGATTTCCACCTGAACGGTTGCGCGGCGGGGATACGAGACGCCGCAGGCGGGACGGAGTCTCGCTATGACTTCCGTAAGTTGGAGCTCGATGCATGGATGCAAGAGCCTGCAAGTCCTTGACAGCTTCTCTTGCAAATTCTTGCACGAATGAAAGAGCCACGCCCTATGCGGCGTGGCTGCTTTAATCTAAGCAGACCTGCCGGTTATTGCCGCGAGAGGGAAGAGGGCCATGACGAACTATGTGCTGACAGTATCGTGCAAATCGACGCGCGGGATCGTGGCTGCGATTGCGAGTTATCTCGCCGATCAGGGCTGCAACATCGTCGATAGCTCGCAGTTCGACGACCTCGACACCGGCAAGTTCTTCACTCGCGTCAGCTTCATCTCCGAAGAAGGCGTCGGCCTTCCGGCGCTGACGGAGGGTTTCAAGCCGATCGCCGAGAAATTCAGCATGGACGCCGAGATCCACGACGGCAGTGCCCGCATGAAAGTGCTGCTGATGGTCTCCCGCTTCGGCCATTGTTTGAACGACCTGCTCTACCGCTGGAAGATCGGCGCGCTGCCGATCGATATCGTCGGCGTCGTCTCCAACCACTTCGACTACCAGAAAGTCGTCGTCAACCACGACATTCCCTTTTATCACATCAAGGTCACCAAGGAGAACAAGCCGCAGGCCGAAGCCCAACTGCTCGATCTCGTCGACCAGACCGGCACGGAACTGATCGTGCTCGCCCGCTACATGCAGGTGCTTTCCGATGCGATGTGCCGCAAGATGTCCGGCAAGATCATCAATATCCACCATTCCTTCCTGCCGAGCTTCAAGGGCGCTAACCCCTACAAGCAGGCTTATGAGCGCGGCGTGAAGCTGATCGGCGCCACGGCGCATTACGTGACGGCCGACCTCGACGAAGGTCCGATCATCGAGCAGGACACGGCGCGCATCACCCACGCCCAGAGTGCGGACGACTACGTCTCGATCGGCCGCGATGTCGAAAGCCAGGTACTGGCGCGGGCCATCCACGCCCATATCCATCGTCGCGTCTTCCTCAACGGCAACCGCACCATCGTCTTCCCGGCAAGCCCAGGTTCCTACGCATCCGAACGGATGGGTTGATCTCTACCCAAAAGGGCAGCGGCGCAAAGCTTGCTTGCTCATGACACGAATTCGATTATCTGCTTATGTGAACAATCGAATCATGCCGTGGGGGATGCCATGACCGACGATGCGCGTGCTGATCGTATGGAACTGCCGCGCCCGGACGTAACGTCGGCGGAAGCAGAAAGCATCCTGCAATCGCGCTACGGCTTTCAAGGCACGATCACTGAACTCGGCAGCCAGCAGGACCGCAATTACCGGATCGACACCGGCGACGGCAGCTATGTGCTGAAGATCTGCCACATGGCTTACGATACGCTGGAGCTCGAGGCGCAGAATGCAGCAATCCGGTATCTGACCAGCAAGGACGGCGCGCCGCGTGTCCCGAGGGTCATGAGCTCGACGGATGGTCAGGACATCATCGCCGTCACGGTTCGCGAACAGACCTTCAAGGTACGTCTGCTCGAATATCTCGAAGGCGAAGGTCTGACGCATCGCAAATACCTGCCGAAGGCTTCCGTCGCGGCCCTTGGTGCGCTTTGCGCCCGGCTGGCGCAGGCGCTTGCGGATTTCAACCATTCGGGCCTCGACCGCAGCCTGCAGTGGGATCTGCGTCGCGCCGGACCTGTTGCCGTTCAGCTGCTTTCGGCAATCACCGATGGCGCTGCACGCGACCGGATCGCAAAGAGCATGGTGCTTGCCGTACGCCGCATCCAGCCGCTCGCGCCATCGCTCCGCGTTCAGGCCGTGCATCATGATGTAACAGGCGACAACGTCGTCTGCCGGATCGATGCGCAAGGACGGCCGATGCCCGATGGCGTCATCGATTTCGGCGATATCATTCGCGGCTGGCTCGTCGGCGATCTAGCCGTGACCTGCGCCTCGCTGCTGCATCAGGCCGATGGCGATCCATTCTACATCCTGCCCGCGGTCAAAGCCTATCACGAGATCTATCCGCTGACGGACGAGGAGTTGAAGGCGCTTTGGCCGCTAGTCGTCGCGCGTGCGGTCATTCTGGTTGCAAGCAGCGAACAGCAGATTTCGATCGATCCGGAAAACGACTACGTCCGCAACAATCTGGAGCTTGAACGGCGAATCTTCGACACGGCCATGTCTGTTCCCTTCGGATTGATGGAAGCCGCGATCCTCGAGGCTGTTGGCGCCGGGACGCCGCCGATCGATATGTCTGGCTGGCACATGCTTCTGCCGGAGATCGACCTTGCAAACATCGCCTATCTCGACCTCGGCGTTCAGAGCCCGCATTTCGCAGCCGGTAACTGGCTGAATGCGGAAATGGACTGGCGGCTTTTGGCACGCGCGGCGAATGAGGCGGGCATAGCGGCGACCCGCTACGGTGAATACCGGCTTTCGCGCTCCGTTCTTCGAAGTGCCAGGCAGCCGTCGACCTACGCGCTGCACAATGACATCTGCCTGCCCGGAGGAAGCAGCGTCGCTGCCCCTTTTTCCGGACGCATCGATTGCAAGAACCACCATCTCATCCTGATCGGCAACGGCATCAATCTGCATCTCGACGGCCTGGATCTGTCTGTTGAGGATGGCGTGGAGGTTGAACAGGGGCAGATCATCGGCACGGTCTCGGGCGAGGCCTCTTCGCTCGGCGGCTTGCGTATACAGCTTTGCACGGTTCCTGCGCTCGAACCGCCGCTCTTTGCCGCACCGCAGGAGGCAGCCGCCTGGTCCGTCCTTTGCCCATCACCCGCGGGTCTGCTTGGACCGGGCGCCAACGCGCCCAAGCCGGAAACGGGAGAACTGCTTGCGAGGCGTCAGGCGCATCTCGCAAAGCCGCAGAAGAATTACTACGAGGTGCCGCCGCAGATCGAGCGCGGCTGGAAGGAACACATGTTCGATGTCGAGGCGCGCGCCTATCTCGACATGGTCAACAATGTCACGATTCTCGGCCACGGGCACCCGCGCCTGGCAGAAGCGATCGGCGAGCAATGGCTGAAGCTCAACACCAATTCGCGCTTTCACTATGCGGCGATCGGCGAATTTTGCGAGCGGTTGGCCGCCTTAGCGCCCGACGGACTGGACCGCGTCTTCCTCGTCAACAGCGGGTCAGAGGCGAATGATCTGGCGATCCGGCTTGCCTGGGCGCATACGGGGGCGCGCAACATGCTCTGCCTGCTGGAAGCCTATCATGGCTGGTCGGTTGCGAGCGACGCCGTCTCCACCTCGATTGCCGACAATCCTCAGGCGCCGACAACCCGGCCGGATTGGGTGCATGCCGCCGTTTCGCCCAACACCTATCGCGGCGAATTTCGTGGGCCGGATTCGACCGGAGACTATCTCGCCGCGATGGCGCCTGTGCTGCAGTCGATCGACGCCAGCGGGCAAGGGCTTGCGGGCTTCATCGCCGAATCGGTCTATGGGAATGCCGGCGGCATTTCCTTGCCGGATGGATATCTAGCTGAAGTCTATGCTCAAGTTCGCGCCCGCGGCGGAGTCTGCATAGCCGACGAAGTGCAGGTCGGCTACGGCAGGATCGGCCATCACTTCTGGGGATTCGAGCAGCAGGGCGTCGTGCCGGATATCCTCACCATCGCCAAGGGCATGGGCAACGGCCACCCGCTCGGTGCCGTGATCACGACGCAGGCAATTGCCGAATCGCTGGAGAAGGAAGGCTATTTCTTTTCCTCGTCCGGCGGCAGCCCGGTCAGTTGCATCGCCGGCATGACGGTGCTCGACATCATGGTAGACGAAAAGCTGCAGGACAACGCACGCGAGGTGGGCGACCATCTCAAAGGTCGGCTTGCCGCACTGATCGACAAGTATCCGATTGTCGGCGCCATCCACGGCATGGGCCTCTATCTCGGGCTTGAATTCGTCCGCGACAGAACGACGCTGGAGCCAGCGACACAAGAGACGGCGGCCATCTGCAATCGTCTTCTAGAACTCGGCGTGATCATGCAGGCAACCGGCGATCACCTGAATGTGCTGAAAATCAAGCCGCCGCTTTGCCTGACCATCACGAGCGCCGACTTCTTCGCGGACATCCTGGAAAAGGTCCTTTCCGAGGGTTGGTGACCGGTCCTCCGCCGTTAATCAATGCGGTCATTTCGAGGCTTTCGGTTTTTTAATCAAAAGCCCCATTGCCGGAATCAAAACGACTTCCTATGTCTGTCCCGGTGATCGAAACGAGGCTTCCGGCCGTCACGCAATTTGCACAAAGATCTGATAGTGTTCTTTCGGCAAATACGACTGTGACAGAATTATTTTTTTCGGATCGTCGAGATTTTGACACGTTTCGGAATATGATTCTGATGGACTGTCCTTTATTCTCTACAAACAAGGTAGATTATAAAGACGGTCGTCGCCGGTCCCGAGTCTTTCGAGACCCTCACGAGTGCAACGCCAACACAAGGAACGAGACATGATAGATATCGATATTCTCGCCACCCTTCTCGAGCGAATTGTACTCGGCAATGACCGTCCGGGCGCCCTCTCCCGCTCGAACTGTCGAATGTGACCTTCGTCCCTCCTTTCAACGGTATCAGACAAGTCAATTCGTCATCGCCTCGCAATCCGCGCGGCAGGAGTTCTACGCATGAAAAAGCAAGTTATCGAATATGCAGGCGTTCCCGTCGGGATCGTCATTCCAGATGAAGACCGGCTGAAGTTCATCGCCGTGAAATTTCACGTGCACGACCTCGACGAGCAGCGTTTCAGCTCGCCGGACGAGGTGAAGCTCGCGATCCACGACCTGATGACACGGCGCCATCCAAAGCCAATCCATGCCTGAAAACAGGCTTAGATTTCCGCGCTTCGTCGCTTTCCAGAGTTTATGACCGGTCCCGAAAAAGGGGCCGGTCTTGTTTTTTCGTGCTGGTTGCGATCCTATCGGACGTGAACAAGGACGGCGCATTTGCTCAATCTCATTACCGATATCGAGGGCGTTTCGATCGGCCAGGTAACGGATCTGAAGCTCGGTTCCGGCGTCACTGCAATTATCTTCGACGAACCGGCGACGGCTTCGGCCAGCGTTCTCGGCGGCGCGCCTGGCAGCCGGGACACGGCCTTGCTCGATCCTTCGATGACAGTCGAAAAGGTTGATGCCTTCGTTCTTTCCGGCGGCTCGGCTTTTGGGCTGGATGCGGCAGGCGGCGTACAAGCCGGCCTGAGGAAGGCCGGCCGCGGCTTCCAGGTGGGCACAGTGCGTGTTCCGATTGTACCCCAGGCAATCCTCTTCGATCTCTTGAACGGCGGCGACAAAGATTGGGGCCTGCATTCGCGTTACCGGGAGATGGGCTATGCGGCCTTCAAGGCAGCTGTGAAAGGCGAATTTCCGCTCGGAACGGTGGGCGCCGGAACAGGTGCCACGACGGCAACATTCAAAGGCGGGCTCGGCTCGGCAAGCACGGTCAGCAGCGCTGGGCATCGGATCGCGGCAATCGTCGCGGTCAATGCGCTCGGTTCGGCAACGATCGGCGACGGACCGCATTTCTGGGCGGCACCCTTCGAAAACGGCAACGAATTCGGCAGCCTCGGAATGCCCGCGACGATCGACCATCGCTTGCGGCTCAAGGGCGTGGTGGCACCTGCAACCACGATCGGTGCGGTCGTGACCAATGCGGCGCTGACGAAGGCCGAGGCTTACCGGCTTTCGCTGGGCGCTCATGACGGGCTGGCAAGGGCATTGCTTCCGGCACACTTACCTCTAGACGGCGATACCGTCTTTGCCGCTTCGACGTGTGCGCGACCGATGGCCGACATGGGCGAGTTGATGGAGCTTTGCCACCTCGCAGGAGTGGTCATGGCCCGAGCGATCGCGCGCGGTGTTTACGAAGCGACAGCGCTGCCTTACGAGGGTGCGCAGAGGGCCTGGCGGGAGCTTTATCCGGACGGACGCTGATCGCCCAGACAGTGAGAAGAGCCCAAGCGGCGGGAGAGAAAATGCAGATCCGGGCCCTGATGTATTTCGACGAGTTGGTCAGGACAAAATCCATGCGCCAGGCGGCCGAGAACTTGGGCGTTGCGCCGACTGCCGTCAGCCGCCAGATCGAGAATCTCGAAGAACATTTCGGTGCTGCTCTCGTCGAACGCAGCGCGCGCGGCGTGACGCTGACGGCCGCGGGTGAACTGCTTGCCGCCCGCGCCGGACGGACACTTCGCGAACTCGAGCATGTGCAGCAGCTGATCGAAGACCTGAAGGGTCTCGAGCGCGGTCAGGTGACCATCTACGCCAACGGCGCAATCGTCACCAGTCTGCTTGCACCCGCGCTTTCGGAGTTCAGCCGCAGCTTTCCCAATATCCGCTTCGAGGTGATGATCACCAGCGCCCGGCAAGCCATCGAGGCGGTGAACGCAGCGCGGGCCGATATGGCGCTGACGCTTTTTGCTCCGCCAATGTCCGATGCAAAAGTGGTGACGCGCTTTGAAATCGCTTATGACGTGATTGTTTCGGCACAGGATGCCGCGGCAGGGCGCAAGGAAATTACCCTTCGCGAACTTGCACGCTACACACTCGCTCTGCCCGAGAAGTCCTTTGGTTTCCGCCAGAGCTTCGATGCGCTTGTCGAGCGACAGGGGCTGACGATCGATCCGGTTTTCACCGTCAGTTCGCTCGAAATGCTCAAGGAACTCGTGCTCAGCGACAGCGCGGTAACGCTGTTGCCGGCGCTTGCTGTGCGCCGCGAGATCGAGGCAGGCCAGCTTGCTGCCATTCCACTTGCCAGCGAAAACTCCATCCGCACGCATGCCGAGCTTTCGATCGCGCCGGATCGGCAACTCTCCTTCGCAGCGGACAAGCTCATCAGTTTCATCGAAAATTTCATGCGGACGAAACTGAAGGGCCGCTGAGGCCGGTCGAGCAGGACGACTTGCATTTTCTCTTTTTTTAGTGTGTAGCTTTTTTCGATGCACAATGAACACATAATGTGCGCACTAGTTCACATCGCCTTTTTGGGATCCGCAAAATTATGATCACCAGCTTTCTGCCGGCGCCTTTCACGCGGCTTGCTCACCGCCTTTCCCTCAGCGCTGCTCTTTCCGTCGCGATGATGGCAAGCGCCATCGTGCCGGCTCATGCGGCCAAGACGGTGCTCAATCTCGGCATGAGCGTCGAACCGGCGGGGCTCGATCCGACGATCGCTGCACCGGTCGCGATCGGTCAGGTGACCTGGCAGAATGTCTTCGAAGGGCTGGTTGCGATCGATGAGAGCGGCAAGGTCCGGCCGCAGCTTGCCAAGAGCTGGGAAATTTCGCCGGATGGGCTGACCTATAAGTTCAAACTACAGACGGGCGTCAAATTCCATGACGGCGAAGCCTTCGATTCCGCTACGGCGAGATTCGCGCTGGAACGTGCCCGCGGCAAAGATTCGGTCAATCCGCAGAAGCGCTTCTTCGCCTCGATCGCCTCCATCGATACGCCGGATCCCGAAACGCTGGTGCTGCATCTCTCGCAGCCGACGGGAAGCCTGCTTTACTGGCTTGGTTGGCCGGCATCGGTCATGGTTGGTCCGAAGTCGGCTGCGAGCGACAAGACGCAACCTGTCGGCACCGGTCCGTTCAAATTCGTCAACTGGGCGAAAGGTGACAAGGTCGAGCTTGTAAAGAACGAGGCCTACTGGAACAGTCTGGTGTCCGTGAAGCTCGACAAGGTGACCTTCCGCTTCATCGCCGACCCGCAAGCGCAGGCTGCTGCGCTGAAAGCAGGCGATGTGGACGCCATTCCGGAATTCGCCGCACCCGAGCTGATGACTTCGTTCAAGGGCGATCCGCGGCTAGTGACGAAGGTCGGCAATACCGAACTCAAGGTCGTTGCCGGCATGAACAATGCCAAAAAGCCTTTCGACGACAAGCGGGTGCGCCAGGCCCTGATGATGGCGATCGACCGTCAGACGGTGATCGACGGCGCCTGGTCGGGCCTCGGCACGGCGATCGGCAGCCACTATACGCCGAACGATCCGGGCTACCAGGACACCACCGGTCTACTGCCCTACAACCCCGAAAAGGCGAAGGCGCTGCTTGCGGAAGCCGGCTATCCGAACGGCCTCACCTTCACGATCAAATCGCCGCAGATGGCCTATGCGCCGCGCAGCGCCCAAGTGATGCAGGCAATGTTTGCCGAGATCGGCGTGACGATGAACATTGAACCGACCGAATTTCCGGCGAAATGGGTGCAGGATGTGATGAAGGACCGCGCTTACGAGATGACTGTCGTGGCGCATGCCGAGCCGATGGATGTCGACATCTATTCGCGCGATCCCTACTACTTCAACTACAAGAACCCGACCTTCAACGATCTGATGAAGAAGGTGCAGGAGACGACCGATCCCGTCTTGCAGAACAAGATCTACGGCGAGGCGCAGAAAATCCTCGCCGAGGATGTGCCGGCGCTTTATCTATTCGTCATGCCGAAGCTCGGCGTGTGGAACAAGAAGCTGAAAGGTCTATGGGAAAACGAGCCGATCCCTTCGAACGTTCTGACCAACGTGTCGTGGGAGGAGTGATTTTCCGCAACGAGATGGTAACGACTGGGGGCGGGACGTGATCACGGTTCTTGGCCGGCGCTTTTCTGGACTAATCCTGACGCTTGCCACCCTCTCTTTCCTGATTTTTGCTGTCATGGATCTTCTGCCCGGCGATCCGGCTTCGATCATGCTCGGCACTTCGGCAACACCCGAAACGCTGGCAGCGCTTCGGCATGAACTTGGGCTCGATCAACCTCTGCTCTTTCGCTACGGCCAATGGGTCGTCGGAGTGATTTCCGGTGATCTCGGGCAGTCTTATACCTATGGCGTGCCGGTCGCGGGGCTGATCCTCGAGCGGCTGGCGGTGACGCTGCCGCTGGCGCTGCTCGCTATCCTCCTTTCCGTCGCCATAGCCGTGCCGCTCGGCACCTTTGCAGCGGCGCGGCGGAACGGCATCGCCGATGTCGCCGCAACGCTCTTTTCGCAGGTAAGCATTGCCGTTCCGGCTTTCTGGGTATCGTTGCTGCTGATCATCCTGTTCTCAACGACGCTTGAACTCATGCCGGCCGGAGGTTTCCCAGGGTGGAGTGCGGGCCCCTGGCCTGCGTTTCAGGCGCTGATTATGCCTGCCATGGCCCTGGCGCTGCCGCAGGCGGGCGTCCTGACACGCGTCACTCGCTCGACGGTCCTGGAAACACTGCACGAGGATTTCACGCGGACGGCACTCGCGAAAGGGCTTTCGGCGCGCGCAGTCTTGTGGAGGCACGCCGTGCCGAACGCGCTGGTGCCGATACTGACGATCCTTGGGCTGCAGTTCACATTCCTCGTAGCGGGCGCGGTTCTGGTCGAAAACGTCTTCAACCTGCCAGGTCTTGGACGGCTTGCGTTTCAAGCATTGTCGCAACGCGACATCATTGTCATGCAGGATGTCGTGCTGTTTTTTGCCGCGCTCGTCGTCGTCATGAATTTCCTCGTCGATATGTCCTATCTTGCGGTCGACCCGCGCTTGCGCAGGGATGTGTGACGATGGTGATCGCTTCCGGTACCGCCATCAGACGGCGCTCGTTCACGATTAGCCGGCAAATTAAGCTTCTTACCGGCGCATCCATCATCGGATTGCTCGTGGCAATCGCGCTTCTGTCGCTCATCTGGACGCCGCTGCCGCCCGCAAAGATGCAGATCATTCACAAACTGCAGCCGCCCTTCGCCTTCGGGCTGTTCGGCACCGATCAATTCGGCCGCGACGTTCTTTCGATGCTGATGGCCGGATGCTGGAATTCGCTGTCGATCGCCATCGCCGCGGTCGCCGTTGGTGCTGCGGTCGGTTCGATTGCCGGCATATCAGCCGCAGCGATCCGCGGCATCTTTGAAACGCTGCTGATGCGCGTCTGCGACGTCATCTTCGCGCTGCCACCGATCCTCTCCGCGATGATCCTCGGCGCTTTTCTCGGACCTGGCAAGTTTACGGCGATCACGGCGATTGCCGCCTTCATGATCCCGGTTTTCGCGCGAGTCACTCTCGCCTCGGCCCTGCAGGCCTGGAGCCGCGACTACGTGCTGGCGGCGCGCGCAATCGGCAACAGCCGCTTGACGATTTCGGTGCGCCATGTGTTGCCGAACATCATGAACCAGATCACCGTCCATGCGGCGATCCAGCTCGGGTTGGCGATCCTCACTGAGGCGGGATTAAGCTTCCTTGGTCTGGGAGTGGCGCCGCCGGTGCCGACCTGGGGCCGGATGCTCGCCGATTCCCAAACCTATCTTGGGCTGGCGCCGTGGCTTGCCATCCTTCCCGGGCTTGCGATCGCGCTGGCCGTTCTCGGTTTCAACATGCTGGGGGACGGACTGCGCGATTTCTTCGACCCGCGGCGTTTCTAAAATCAGACCGGACGGCGGTAACCAGTTGGCTGTTGGTAAAGCTGGCCAATACGCTTGACAGCGGCTTCAAAATTCTCGCGGGCCACGGTCATCGTGTAGCCGTTGGCATGAATGATCGTTTCCGGATCCTCCATGATTGCGACATGCCCCTTCCAGAAGACGAGGTCGCCGCGGCGAAGTTCGGAGCGATCGATCGCCTCGCCGAGGCCGGCTGCCTGCATGTCCGTGTCACGAGGCGCGCTTCGACCGGCCATCTGCATGGCAAGCTGCACAAGGCCGGAACAATCGATGCCAAGGCCTGAGCGGCCGCCCCACAAGTAAGGTGCATTCATGAAGCGCGACGCGATCTCGACATAATCGTCGTCCTTGCCGGTAGCAACAGGCTGGACATGCCTTGCAAAGATCGCAGTACCATCTTCAAGTACGGCGTAGTGATTTCCGCGCGCTTCCGCCTCCCCCGCGACCCTGACGCGGCTGCCCATGGAGAGCACCGACTTGTAAGGCTTGCGCAATTCCGGCTCCGGATAGAGGAACGTGCGCTGCACGGTGACGATATGCGTCGGTTCTCCTTGAGCGTCGGACAGCATCTCCTCCGGCAGGTAGCCGACATACCCATCCGAACGAGCCTTTACCCAGCACCAGCCGCCGGCACGGTCAAAGACCGTTACATCCTCCCCGAGGAGCAGTTCCGTATCGATGTCGACTGAAAGTTCCGGTTGCGAACGAAGCGGCGCAACCGGAACGGCGATCCGCGCCGGGGTACCGGAAACAAAACGCAAGGCTTCGACCTTGCCTTCCAGACTCGCTTCGGCAAGGTCCGGACGATAGGCATGCAGGCGGCGGTCGAGCATCGTCACTTCCATTCCCTTATATTGGCAGGCGGCGCCCCTGGTCACGCACCAGGTCGCCGAGTTTCTCGAGATAGAGCGCGCCACCGACGGTGCGCTTGATGATCACATTCCGCCGGTCGCTCTCATCGCGTGCCCGATCGACTAAGCCCATTTCGCCCATGGTATCGAGCGCACGAGTGATAACCGGTTTCGTCACGTTCAGCGTTGCGGCGAGCCCACGCACGGTATGGGGCGGCGGCACCAGATAGATATGCAGCAGGATCGCCATCTGGCGCAACGTCAAATCACGTTCGTCGTGACGCACCTGGTCGAGGGTAACGCCGTACCAAAGCCCCAGCGCCTGCGAGGCGGTCAATTCGATCGGCAAGGATCCTCCAAAATCATTACGCTAGCGTTTCATTCTCCGGCAGTGGATGCCGGTGTGCAAGAGGCGGCAGAATCTGCCGCCTCGCAAAGTGAATAAAATTTTAACGATCGTCGATCAGCCGCGGCGGATATGGTGGTAAAGCGCACGGATCGCCTGAGCCTCGCCGCCGCCTGGCGAATGAGCGCGCTCGGTCGGCGCCCAGCCGTAGATGTCGAAATGCGCCCAGCTCTTCGTATTGCTGACAAAGCGTTTCAGGAATAGCGCAGCCGTGATCGCACCCGCCATACCGCCCGCCGGAGCGTTGGTGATGTCGGCGATCCTGGCGCGGATATCCTTGTCGTAGCCCATATAGAGCGGCAGCCGCCACAAGGGGTCGTCGGTCTCGAGGCTTGCTTCAGTCAGATGGTGGGCAAGGTTTTCGTCATCCGTGAAGAATGGCGGGAGATCGGGACCGAGCGCGACGCGGGCAGCGCCCGTGAGCGTCGCCATATCGATCAGCAGATCCGGTGCCTCTTCGTCGGCGTAAGCCAATGCGTCGGCAAGGATCAGGCGGCCCTCCGCATCGGTATTGTCGATCTGAACCGTTAGACCCTTGCGGCTCTTGTAGACGTCTCCCGGGCGGAACGCATTTGCCGAAATCGAATTTTCAACGACAGGAATGATGACGCGGAGGTCGACCTTCAGCTTCGCGTCCATGATCATCAGCGCAAGGCCCATTACATTCGCTGCGCCGCCCATGTCCTTCTTCATCAAAAGCATGGAGGAGGCAGGCTTGATGTCGAGGCCGCCGGTATCAAAGCAGACGCCCTTGCCGACAAGCGTAACCTTGCGGTGGCCCTTCTTCCCCCAGCGCAGTTCCAGGAGGCGCGGCGCATCGGCGCTGGCGCGGCCAACTGTGTGGACCAGCGGGAAGTTCTCCTTCAGCAGATCGTCGCCGATGATGACCGACATTTCCGCCTTGTAGTGCTCGGCGAGGCCGCGGAAGGCGGCTTCGAGCTGTTCGGGTCCCATATCATTGGTCGGCGTGTTGATGAGATCGCGGGCAAGGAAGACGCCTGCGAGCTGGCGCTTGATATCTGCACCGTCAGCATCGCGCGGGATCATCAGCGTTGCGGCCGCCTGCTTGTCGGAACGGTAGCGGTCGAAACGGTAGCTGCCGAGCCCAAAACCGAGCGACAGGCGGTTTGCCGTCAACGGTGCGGTTTCGATGTGCCAATCGCCGGCCGGCAGCGAGCGGGCAAGTTTGCCGGTGATATAGGGTTGTTCCGATGGATTAGTGCCGAGGCCGAAAAGCGCCCCGCCGAGGTGCCCCGCCGCGGTCGGGATAAGCAGTAGAGAACCGCTTTCCGCCCTGTAGCCTGCCTTCTTCGCCCAATCGAGCGCGATCGGATCGATCGTACCGGTCTCGATGTGTGCAGGCGTGACCGCGAAGATCGGCAATGTGGAACCGCCTTTCGTGTTGAACGGCGTCGGTCTCTCGATGAACTGATAGGGGGCCATATTTATCCTTCGGCGATGTCCGGGAATCGCTTTTTAACGGTCCGTTAGGGTTAACAGACTATTGCTGGAGTGAAGATTGCGTCAAACCTTTCCCTGTTCCGCTTAGAGGCCAGGCGCCAGTTTCTGAATTCAGGAAAGCGCAATGCCTCTCCCGGCCATCAATCCCTCCAAGAACCGTATTCTCCACTGCGCCGTAGCCATAATGATCGTCGCGGCGCTCGCGGGTTGCTCGACGACCAAGGACAAGATGACGACGGGTTCGGTTCCGAAGCTGACAAAGCCGCTCGAAACCATGGATGCGAACGAGCTTCACGCAATGACGGAACGGGTCGGCCAGGCCTACGAGAAAAACCCACGCGATCCGGTCAACGGCGTCAACTACGCCAACCTGCTGCGCATGGCCGGGCGTGATGCGCAGGCGCTTGCCGTCATGCAGCAGGTTGCGATTTCCAATCCGAAAGACCGCAATGTCCTTGCCGCATACGGCAAGGCCCAGGCAGCCGCCGGACAATTCCAGCAAGCGCTCGACACGATCGGCCGGGCGCAAACCCCGGACCGGCCCGATTGGAAGCTTATTTCTGCCCAAGGCGCGATTCTCGACCAGATGGGCAAGCCCGGCGATGCGCGCGCGCGTTATCGCGATGCGCTGGACATCATGCCGAACGAGCCTTCCGTGCTTTCAAACCTCGGCATGTCCTATGTGCTGACAGGCGACCTCAGGACCGCCGAAACCTATCTCAAGCAAGCGGCGAGCCAGCCGGGCGCCGATAGTCGCGTCAGGCAGAATCTTGCCCTTGTCGTCGGTCTGCAGGGACGCTTCCCAGAGGCCGAAGAGATCGCCCGCCGCGAGCTCGCGCAGCAGCAGGCCGACGCCAACGTCGCCTATTTGCGTTCGATGCTTTCCCAGCAAAATTCCTGGCAGAAGCTCGCGGCAAAGGACAGCGCGCCGGCAAGCAATACCAACTGATTTCGGTTACCGAAGGATCGCGCCGGAAATCAAACGCAAACCCAGCCCGCCCATGACGAGCCCGGCAGCGCGGTCGATCCAGTGCTTAGCGGCCAAATAGACCTGGCGCGGACGGCGGGCCGAGAAAGCCAGCGCCACGATCGCATACCATCCGGCCTCGATCGCGAAGATGCCGATCGGCAGACCGATGATGACACCTGCAGGTACGGTTTTCGGCAGAAAAGCCGCGAATATACTCGCATAGACGATGATGGTCTTCGGATTGCTGAGCTGCGTCAGCAGCGCCATCGAGAAGCTGCGGCCGAGCGACGCCCCGCCCGCGACCGCGCCGGACACCTCGAGAGGTTCCTTCGCGCCCTGCCAGATCCGGAACGCGATATAGACGAGGTAGGCGCCGCCGGCGAACTTCAACACCAGGTAAAGCCACGCAAACTGCGTCAGCAACGCCGTCAGGCCCGCAAGGGCGAGAATGCCGAAAATGACGCCGCCGACACCCATTCCGAGCGCCGCTGCCAAGCCATCAAGGCGAGAGCGGGAAATGGCGATGCGCGAGACGACGACGAAACTTGGGCCGGGGCTCATCGCGCCGACGATCAGCGCTGCAAAAATGCTGGTGAGAATGGCTGCGGAAGACATGAACACTAACTCCTGATTTCGACCAGACGAGCGGTGGCCACATCAACGCTTCCCGATGGTCTTCGATCTCATTCGCCAGTCACGCAAAAACTATGGCTAGCTGGTTTCGCAATAGCCTGCAAGCGGTGTCAGAACCTGTCGGCGACCTGAATGCCGGCCGGGCCGAGAATAACCGCAACGAGAACGGGAAGGAAGAACAGGATCATCGGAACGGTCAGCTTCGGCGGCAGGGCGGCGGCCTTTTTTTCAGCCTCGTTCATGCGTTCGTCACGGCCTTCCTGTGCGAGAACGCGTAGCGCCTGCGAAATCGGCGTGCCGTAACGGTCGGCCTGGATAAGGGCCTGTGTGACCGACTGCACAAGACCGATCTGCGTGCGCGTGCCGAGGTTCTCGAGTGCCTGACGGCGGTCGGGCAGGAAGGAGAGCTCAGCTGTCGTCAACACCATTTCTTCGGCAAGCGGCGGCGACTGTTCGCCGAGTTCTTCCGAGACGCGTCGCATCGCTGCTTCAATCGAGATGCCGGATTCGACGCAGATCAGCATCAGGTCGAGCGCGTCCGGCCAGGCGCGTTTGATCGAGTGCTGTCGCTTCGACATGCGGTTCGAGATGAAGATGTTCGGCGCGTAGAAGCCGAGATAGCCCGTGCCGACCATCGCCAGCAGGCGGATGGGAAGCGGCTTGGCGGCAAGGTTTCCGAGACCGAAAATCCAAAAAACGGCGACCGCGAGAAAGACGAACGGCAGAAAGAAGCGAGCGACGAGAAATGTGTTCAAGGCGTTTTCGGAGCGATAGCCGGCTGCCCGGAGCTTATTCATCGTGTTTTCGTCGACCAGCGCTTCGCGAAGATTGAAGCGTTCGACGATCTGGCGCACAGACCGGTTGTTCTGGTTGCGAAGCGACGCCTTGCTTCCCGACTCCGTATTCATGCGGGCACGCTCGCGGGCACGAATCTGATCACGCTCCGTCGAGACGGCGCGCATCCGCTTGTTGAGGTCGCCGCGCTCGAAGAAGGGAACGGCGATCGTATAGAAGGTTGCGAAGACGGCGATCGCGACGAGAAGCGCCACCAGCATGGCCGGATCGGTCAATCTTGCTGCAAGATCCGATGACATGGCGCGTTCCTTCCGGTTAGATGTCGAAATTGACCATGTTGCGCATGACGAAGATACCGATCGACATCCAGACCGCCGAAGCGCCCATGATGAAATGCCCGCGCGGATCGGTGAAGAGAATGATCATGTATTGCGGCGACGTGAGGTAAACGAGCGTGGCGACGATGAAGGGCAAGGCGCCGATGATGACGGCGGAAGCCTTGGCTTCCATCGAAAGCGCCTGCACCTTGGCCTTCATCTTCTTGCGGTCGCGCAGAACCTTCGAAAGGTTGCCGATCGCTTCGGAAAGATTGCCGCCGGCCTGCGACTGAATGGCGATGACGATCGCGAAGAAACTGACTTCCTGCAACGGCATGTAGTTGGTCATGCGCGCGCAGGCGTCGGGAACACTGAGGCCGACCTGTTGCGATTCCACGACCCGGCGAAATTCGGTTTTCACCGGATCGCGGCCTTCGTTTGCGATGAGGCGGATCGCATCGTTCAGCGGCAGGCCGGACTTGATCGAACGCACGATGACGTCGAGCGCGTTCGGAAATTCGTTGAGGAATTTGTTCTGGCGGCGCTTGATCAGGAATCCCAGTATCCAGCGCGGCAGGCCGAGTCCAGCAACGACTGGAAGCGCAAGAACGACCAGCATCGGAGCGCCGGCGAGCAATGCGATCAGCATCAGGAACAGCCCGAAGGCGGCGCCGAACATGTAGAATTTAGCGGGCGTGATGGCAAAGCCCGCTTGGGTCAGCCGCGACTTCAGGGACAGTTTCCGTTTTGTGTTTTCCTGCTGGCGTTTTTCGAGGTCCTTGAGATTGTCCTGCACCGACTTGCGGCGTTTCGACATTTCCTGCACACGGTCCCGTGCGGCCTTGACCTTCACCCGGTCGGTCTCGTTTGAGGCGACGCGGCTGACGCGATTGGCAGCCTTCTTCTCGGTCTCCATACGGCTGAAGAGCAGGCCATAGCACACCGCGCCCGCTGCGACCGCAACCAGCGCGATGATGGCAAGCACTATCGCATCGAGGCCGAACATCATACTTCCTTCGACTTTTCTTCCATCTGATCCAAGGCAGCGGCAAGGCGCTTTTCTTCGTTGTAGTAGCGCGCGCGATCCCAGAAATGCGGTTTGCCGATACCGGTTGACAGGTGACGCCCGATGAGGCGGCCGGCGGCGTCCTCGCCGTCGATCTCGTACCGCATCAGGTCCTGGGTGATGATCACATCGCCTTCCATGCCGATCACCTCGGTGATCGCCGTAATACGCCGCGAGCCGTCGCGCAGCCGCGCTGCCTGAATTATGACGTCGATCGAACCGGCGATGATTTCGCGAACAGTCTTTGCCGGCAGACTGTAGCCACCCATCGCGATCATGGATTCGATACGGCTCAGACATTCGCGGGGCGAGTTCGAGTGGATCGTTCCCATTGAGCCGTCGTGACCGGTGTTCATCGCCTGCAGAAGGTCGAAGACCTCCGGTCCACGCACTTCGCCGACGATGATGCGTTCCGGACGCATACGAAGGCAGTTCTTGACGAGGTCGCGCATGGTGATCTCGCCTTCGCCTTCGATGTTCGGCGGACGGGTTTCCAGCCGCACCACATGCGGCTGCTGCAGCTGCAGTTCCGCCGTATCCTCACAGGTGATAACGCGCTCGTCCCTGTCGATATAGTTCGTCAGGCAGTTCAGAAGCGTTGTCTTGCCGGAACCGGTGCCGCCGGAGATCACGACGTTGCAGCGGACGCGGCCTATGATCTGCAAAAGCGTTGCGCCTTCCGACGTGATCGCGCCAAAGCGGACGAGTTGATCGAGCGTCAGCTTGTCCTTCTTGAACTTACGGATGGTAAGCGCCGGGCCATCGATCGCCAGCGGCGGAGCGATGACGTTGACACGCGAGCCGTCCGGCAGGCGAGCGTCGCAGATCGGGCTCGATTCGTCGACGCGGCGGCCGACCTGGCTGACGATACGCTGGCAGATAGAAAGGAGCTGGCCGTTGTCGCGGAAGCGGATCTCAGACTCGATCGTCTTGCCGCCGACTTCGATGAAGGTCTGGCCGGCGCCGTTGACCATGATGTCGGAAATGTCGTCGCGCGCGAGCAGCGGCTCCAGCGGTCCATAGCCGAGAACATCGTTGCAGATGTCTTCGAGCAGCTCTTCCTGCTCGGAAATCGACATCGCGAAGTTCTTGATGGTGATGATATCGTTGACGATATCGCGGATTTCCTCGCGGGCGCTTTCCCCATCCAGCTTGGCAAGCTGGGAGAGATCAATCGTATCGATCAGCGCCGAGAAGACCTGTGCCTTGGTGTCGTAATATTCGTCGGTGCGGGCTGGCCGCCGGCGCTGCGGTGTCTGCATGGGCGGCGGCGTCACCTGATACCGGCCAGGCTCTCTTGCCGGCTCGACCAGCACGGCGGGCGCGGAAGCGGGAGCCGCAGCGGCTGACGGCGGTGGCGGTGCGCTTACGCCGCCGCCCTTTCCTTGGCCTTCATTTCCGCGTTTTCCGAACATGCCACAAAATCCAATCTACTCGTTTTCGTCTTTACCTGGCGCGCTTCAGCAGTCCCATCAGGCCGCCGCGCTTTGCCTTCTTGATGGCGATACGGCCGGTGACGATGTGTGCCAGCTGGGAGAAGGTCTCCGCGGTGGGTGATTTCGGGTCCATCTCGGAGATCATGCGGCCGCTGTTGGCGGCATTGCCGAACAGACCTACGTCGAAAGGAATGATCGCGATCGGCTCGATCTCAAGCGGTTCGCAGAAATCGGATGGGGCGATTTCCGGCCGTTTCGGCATGCCGACCTGATTTAGGATCAGGTGCGGCATCTTGTCGTTCGGGCGCAGCTTGCGCAGGGCATCGAGCATGTTCTTTGCGTTGCGCAGGTTCGCAAGATCGGGAACGGCGCAGATGACAACCTCATCTGCCGAAGCCAGGACCGATCGCGTCCATTCCGACCAGGCATGCGGAACGTCGAGCACCGTCACCGGCGCACTGCGCTGCAGGACTTCAAGGACCGGCTGAAACGCCTGGCCATCGAAATCATAGGCGCGATCAAGAATCGATGGTGCTGCAAGCAGCGACAGATGTTCCGAACATTTCGTCAGCAAACGATCGAGGAAAACCTCGTCAAGCCGATCGGGAGCAAAGACCGCCTCGGCGATCCCCTGCGTCGGGTCCTGGTCGAAATCGATGTTGGCCGTGCCGTAGGGCAGGTCGAGATCGGCGAGGATCGTCTCGGTCGAGAAGAGATTGGATATGCCGAAAGCGCAGTTGTGCGCGATCGTCGAGGCACCCGTGCCTCCCTTGGAGCCGATGAAGGCGATGCTGCGGCCAAGCGGCTCGGCATCCGGATCGACGAAGATCGACGCCATGGCCATCATGATGTCCGGCATCGCGACCGGCTGGACCATGTATTCGGAAATGCCGTTGCGGATCAGCTCGCGGTAAAGCGCGATGTCGTTGTAATAGCCGATGATGACGACCTTGGTGCTCGGATCGCAAACGGCCGCTAGCGGCGCGAGCTCCGAGAGCAGGCTTGCCGCATTGGCCTTGGTTTCGAGGATGATCAGATTGGGGGTCGGGGCACTGGCGAACATGTTGGCAGCCGCCGCGACGCCGCCGCTGGTGATCCGCAGGCTGACCTTCGACATCCTCCGGTCGTTGCCGCAGCGCTCCATCACACGCTGAAGCGCCTCGCTCTCGCAGAAGGCATGCACGGAGATACGCGGCAGCGGGCGCATGTTCTCCAGCTCGCCCATGCGAACGGCGTCTTCCGCGTGCTGAAGCTCCGTCGTGTTTTTGATCTCGTATTCGATAGGGCTCATAGTTTCGATGCTCCCCACTAGAAACCACCTGACGAGGACTGTTCGAGGACAGTCCTGTATTCGCGGTATTCGGTGATGGCGTCATTGCGGCGCGCAGCATCGATCGGCGTCATGCCGCGCGGCGCAATCAAATCTTCCGGATTGGCGATCTGTGCGGCCAGATTGTTCTGTGTGGCGCAGCCGAAATTGTAATAATTCTGGTTGTCGAAACCGCCGCCGATATCCCTGGGCCATTGGCCGCACTGGGAGGTCATGGCCGTCATGCCGACGAAACTGAGGCGGATCGGCGCTGCATCGCCAGGCGCTGCGGAGTAGCTTGCATTGACGATCTTCGAGCTCGGTATCCCTCTCTTCGAGAGCTCGGCCCGTACCTGGTTGCGCACCTGGCTTGTCGCGGCCGAGTTTGGCGAGCCTTGGGGCGTCATGACATAAACCGGGCCGGAAGCCCGGGATATATAATTGGCAGCGAAGCCGCGGATCATGTCACGCTGGGCAATCGTCAAGCGCCGATCGGTCGACGCGACCGGGATATCGACCGTCTGCTCGGCCTCCGCCACCACGATCGGATGGCGCTGCCGGTAATCGTCGGGAATGCCGCCGGTCGTCAAATTGTCGCGGGGAGCCGCGCAGCCGGAAAGCATGGCGGCCGCAAGGGCCGCTGCGCCAAGCGTGACGGATCGTATCGTGGCTTTCCTGTTTTGAGCCATCGCCTGATCACCATATCGTTTCATCGTTTTCGATCCTGCGCCGCTCATTTGTAGATAAACCCAATGGAACCGTGGAATTGCGCGTCGGCCACCGGAACTTCGCGGCGGCCGTAAACCTTGTTGACACGGTTCATGAAGAACGCCTGGCCGTCATGCTCCGGACTGAAATTGTCGTCCGGCCTGTTGAGCTCGTTGCGGGCGACGGGGCGTACCAGATAGGGGGTCGCGATGATCACGAGCTCGGTTTCCTCTCGCTGCACCGTTCTTTGGCGGAACAGCGTCCCCAGCAGCGGGATCTTATTCGCACCCGGCGTGCCGTTCGACGTTTGCGAAACGTTGTCCCTGATCAGGCCGGCAAGCGCGATCGAGCCGCCGGACGGAAGCTCAATGGATGTTTCCGCCGAACGGCGCTGGTAGGTCGGCTGGGATCCCGAGACGGACGGAGCCGGCTCGGACACGTTGGTCTTGATCTCAAGGCTGATGCGTCCTGAGGAGAGAACCACCGGCTTGAAGGCCAGATTGATGCCGTAGTTGTAGGGAACGACCGTCACGTTGCCGTCGTTGTCGGTGGTCGAATAGAGGACCTGGCCGCCCGAATTGAAGGTAGCAGCCTGACCTGAAATCGCCGTCAGCGTAGGCTCGGCAAGCGTTCTAACGACCTTCGCCTGCTCTAGTGCATTCAAATAGGTCGATATGTCATACTTGCCGATCGAGGTCTTGAAGAGGGCCGCAAGTCCGCCGCCGACCGTCGCAGCGGCGCCATCCGCCGAAGGAAGGCCGAGTTGCGCCACGGTCAAGCCCGAGGAATTCGATACGAGATTGTCGAAGCCGAGCTGTTTCAGAATTTCGCGGCGGACCTCTGCGATCGTCACCTTGAGCGTGACCTGGTCCTCGCCCTCAATCTGCAGCAGGTTGACGACCTGCGATTGCTGGCGGGCCTCGGCGAAAAGCGCGACATCGCCCCCCGATGCGCTGCTGGAGGCCGTTTCGGTTCGCGTCGTCGCTTCGCCACCGGTCAGGAACGCCTGGGCAAGGTCGGCGGCTTGCTTGGCGTCCTGTGGCGTGCGGACGGTGCCGGTCAGCACGATGTTGTCCGACACGATCTCGACCTTGATGTTGGAGTCGACGATGAAACGCCTCAGGTTCGTCTCGAGGCCGGAGACATCGCGCTCGATTTCGATATCGAGGCTCACGACTTCCTGGCCATCGCTCCCGAAAATGAAGATGTTCGTTTGGCCGACTTTCTTGCCGAAAAGATAGATGCGGCGCGAGGTGCGCGTCACCGCATCGGCCATCGACGGATCGGAGACGAGGATGTCATGCGCTTCCTCCGGTAGATCGACGACCACCGCCTTGTTGAGGCCGAGCCTAACGCGGCGGTGGGCGCCGGGACCGGTCCGCGAGATCTGGATGACGCCTTCCGATTCCGCATGCGCAATGCCCGCGCCAACCAGTGGCCCGAAAGCGGAGGGCGTCAGCCCCGAAATAGCCGTTGTTAGCGTAAGGAAGCCCGCGAGGAGAGACTTGGTGCGCCGCATTGTGTTGACCATTAATTTCCCCTTACTCGGCCTTTGGCGCACTGCTGTCTGTGACGATCGAACCGGATTTGATGACCTGAACGAGCGCGCTCCCGTTGTCTCCGTTCAGTAGATAATCGGCAGCGCTCGTATCTTGCTCCTGCGCGTCGGCTACGGAACGCAGGGCAAGCGACAGCTTGTCGGCCATCTGCTGCGCGACAGTCAGAACTTTCGTTTGATCGGGCGTCAGTTCCAGGGTCGCCGTGGTGCCCACGACAGCCTTGGAACCATCGTCTTTTTCTTGAATCTGCTGATCGATGGCGAGAACGCGCACGTTGCTCAGCACGGCCTCGGTTAGGAACTTTTCGCTTCCCTGGGCCCTGCGGACCATGATGACGTCCACACGGTCGTTCGGCAGGATGAAGCCGCCGGCGCCGGTTGCGACCGAGATTTCCGTCGCGACAGCGCGCTTGCCGGCCGGCAGAAGCGCCGAGAGGATACGGCTGTTGGAATCGGCGATTTTTTCGGGACGGATCGGCTCGCCTTCGAAGACCGGCAAACGGACTACCGCGCCCTGCATATCCTTGATCGCATCCGGTTTGTCGGCTTCGGTGATGAAGCCCTGAACGACGGCGCCACGCGGCCAGGGCATCCAGTGAACCGCTTTGTCGTCAATGCGGGCGCCGACCGGCAGATTGGCGCTCGATACCAGCACGTTGACCGTGGGTTCCTTCTCGACGACCGACTGGACCTGCGTGACGACACCGCCGCGCCCGGCAAGCTTCATCGCCAGCAGACCGGCGAGGCCAGCGGCAACGACGGCCACTGAAAGTATCATCAAACGGGCGGGCTTCATTCAGCTGTCCTCGGGAGACGGTTTGTTCACCCCGAAGAATGCTCAGGAATTGGTGTAATTATAGTTAACGGAACACTTACATTTTAAGTTAATGGAGGTTTAAACCGCCGTTATTGCAGTGTTTCCAGCGCAGCGATCAGAATCGTCGAATACGGGAACGCCATGAAGCCGCCAATGGCGATGGCGATGCCGTAAGGAATCTTCTTTGCGAGCAGGAGCGAATTCGGCACCGGCAAGCCGATGGCGAGGATCGTGTTGGACTGAGTGCGCAAGAGAAGAATGAGGAAGGTAAGCAACCCACCAATCAGGCCGACGGAAACGACGAAAAGCAGAAGCGATTGATTGAAGCCGAACCATATAGCCGTCGCGCTCAAGAGCTTTGCATCGCCCCCGCCCATTACGTTAAGGGCGAAAAGCACGAAACAGGCCAGAAATACAATCATCGCTGCAAGGAGATGCATACCGATGTGCGGAAGTGGCATGCCGGCTAAGGGGGCGATGATGAGAAAAGCAGCAATCAGAATCAGCGAAACGCGATTTGGGATTGTCATCGTGAGCAGATCGGAAAATGCCGCCATCGCCAAGCAGAGAGGGAAGATCAGGAATATGGCGGCTGCCAGCATCAAAACTTCTCCATTCGGCAGAAAATCAAAAACCGCTCATAGGAAGAGCGGTTTTCGCTTGCTCGAGCTTCTGGAAGAATAAACCCGGTTAATTGGCCGTTTCCGCGTCGACCATCTTTTCCGAGATATTCTGGAAGGTGTTGTTCAGCGAGCTGCCGAGAGTCGTTGCGCCGGTGATCAGCGCTACGGAAATCAGCGCTGCGATCAGGCCGTATTCGATTGCGGTTGCGCCGGATTCGTCCTTCAGAAAACGGCTAAAAAGCTTGGTCATGGTTTCCTAACTCCAGTTGAGGTTCAGCACGTCCGCCAACTGTGCCGTTGATCGGATGCCACAACCTAGCGAGGCGCCATTTCAATCGGCTTAAGGAAGAGGGTTACCAGATCGTAAATGCTAAAGTAGAAACTGCCATGGTAAGCATTGCGTTACTAGGATATATTCCAATTTAACTATATTACGAATCTTATAACACACCAATCTTCGGGATGCGCCGAAACGTTACATAGGCTGCGTCATTACAGATCATCGCACTCAGGAAATTCTTCTCACATGACCCAATTCGGACAAATACGTGCCGTCACCGGGCAGTTCCAACGATTCTTAAAGCTTCATTCACCATTTTTTTCCATTCTGTTTTGAGATTTCTACCGGACTCTGATCCGGATTCCAGTAAAGAGAGCCCTATGCCACCGAGCGGCAAGACTATCCCTTTTACCGCAGCCGCCATCCTCGTGCTTTGCGGGCTTCAGGCTCCCGCGCGCGCCGAGGAAGACGTGCTGCGCGTCTATATGGATCATGCGCGTGTCTTGAAGCTCGACCGGCCAGCCAGCAAGGTGATTATCGGCAATTCCAAGGTTGCCGATGCGACCGTTGCCGATCCGAAGACGATCGTGCTGACAGGCCGCAGCTTCGGGACGACAAACCTGGTGCTGCTCGATGCCGATGGCAATGCGATACTCGACGAGACCGTCCTCGTCTCCATCGACGAAGGCAACACCGTTCGCGTCTACCGGCAGACCGATCGCTCGGTCCTTTCCTGCACGCCGAACTGCGAACAGCACACGCAGCAGAACAATGCGGCCGATGCGGGCGGCTGAGGAAGCTTCATCCGTTAAATTGTTGACCCGCCCTGAAACGGAAAATCAACGAACGCCCGCTACGATCAGCGCATGAACGTTCTTCGGGATGGCGCTATGGCGACCAGTGATCACCAGGCAGACAGAACCTGCACGCCGCCCGGCAAACGGAGCGGATGGCGGGCTTTTGCGCGCTCGCGCGACGGCTCGGCAGCGATAGAATTCGCGCTGCTCGCCATCCCCTATTTCATGGTGATCTTCGCAATTCTGGAGACCTTCATCGCCTTTGCTGCGGAAGAACTGGTGTCCAACGCCGTCGACACCATGAGCCGCAAGATGCGGACCGGACAGATCATCTCTACCGTTGGTGAGGCGGCGTTCCGGCAGGAGTTTTGCGACGAGGTCTCGATCCTGATCCAGTGCTCCGAAGCCGAGATCGCCACCCCGGACAAGCTTAGGCTCGATGTTCGCACGTTCAGCAAATTTTCCGAAATCCCCGCCGCTGTTCCAATGAATGCGACGGGCCTCGATACATCGGCGATGCAATATTCACCCGGCGGCTCCGGCTCGATCAATATGGTTCGCGCCTATTACCACTGGCAGATCATCGCCGATCTTATCCGGCCCTATATCACACCATACCGCACTGCCGACGGATCAAGGCTGAACGACTACCTGATCGTCGCCACGGCCGCCTTCCAAAACGAGCCATACTGATGACGGCGAACGGAACGCTGATGCGGCTGAAAGACAAGCTCGTCCGGTTCGGACGCGACCGCAGCGGCGTCGGCGCAATCGAGTTCGCCATCCTCTTTCCCGTCCTGGTGATGCTCTATATCGGCGCCTTCGAGATCACCATTGGACTGAGCGTCAGCAAACGCACCAGCCGCGCGGCCGGCTCGATCGCCGATCTGATCACGCAGCAGAAGGACGTGACCAAGAGTTCGCTGACCGAGATCAGTTCTGTTGCCGGCGCGATTTTCACTCCCTTCGATACGACCGGCATGCAGATCAAAGTGACCGGCATCAACATCGATGCCGCGGCCAACGCCAAGGTTTTCTGGTCCTGGGCGAGCAACACCACGACAGCGCCCTACGCGGCCAATACCGCCGTCACCGACGTCCCGGCCGATATGAAAAAGGCAGACAGCTTTCTCGTGCGGGCCGACCTCAGCATTCCCTACAAGCTGTTCGCATTCGGCCCCGATTTTCTTCCAGGCGACATGCAGGAACTCACCATCCGGCGCACCTATTATTACCGCCAGCGACAGGGCGACAATGTCGCCTGCGGCGATTGCTGATCAGGATCCTTTCCGAACTTTGAAATTTGCCAAGCCTGCGGCAGCATTATATGCCTGAGCGGGATTGCGGTTCATTGGCCGCTCAGCTTGATGGGTAAAGATGGCACGTGCATTTCTCTTCGTTCTCGATTCCTTCGGCGTCGGCGGCGGGCCGGATGCGGCTCAATATGGCGACGAAGGATCGGATACGCTTGGCCATATAGCGGAGTTTTGTGCGGCTGGCGCTGGCGACAGGGCGGGCTTGCGCTCCGGCCCGCTTTCGCTTCCCAATATGTCGGCGCTCGGCCTGATGCAGATCGCCAAGACCGCAACCGGACGCTTTCCGGCCGGCATGCCGGTTCCGGATAAAGTCTACGGCATCCATGGCTGCGCCAGCGAAATCTCCCGCGGCAAGGATACCCCGTCTGGCCATTGGGAAATTGCCGGAACGCCCGTGACCTTCGATTGGGGTTATTTCCCCACGGAAGGCGAAGCCTTTCCGCCGCAATTTATCGAGGCGCTTTGCAGCGCTGCAGAGGTTCCAGGCATCCTCGGCAATTGCCATGCCTCAGGCACGGAAATCATCGCCCGCCTCGGCGAGGAGCATATCCGCACCGGTAAGCCGATATGCTATACCTCGTCCGACTCCGTTTTCCAGGTCGCGGCGAACGAGACGCATTTCGGCCTCGACCGACTCCTCGGCTTCTGCCGCATCGCCCGGGCGCTGCTCGACAGCCATAATATAGGCCGGGTCATCGCCCGGCCTTTCGTCGGCGAGACCTCATCGACATTCGAGCGCACCGGCAATCGCCGCGATTTTTCGGTGCCGCCTCCGGAGCCAACGCTGCTCGATCGTATCGTCAAGGCGGAGCGCAACGTCCACGCCATCGGCAAGATCGGCGACATCTTCGCGCACCAGGGCATTTCAAGGGTCATCAAGGCGAATGGCAATGATGCACTGATGGACGCGTCGCTCGCCGCTATGGAAGAGGCGAAGGACGGCGACCTCGTCTTCACGAATTTCGTCGATTTCGACATGGTCTATGGCCACCGGCGCGATGTGCCTGGCTATGCCGCGGCGCTCGAAGCCTTCGATGCGCGGCTGCCGGACGTGCACCGCAAGCTTGCGCCCGGCGATCTCGTCATCCTGACGGCTGACCACGGCTGCGACCCGACCTGGCGCGGCACGGACCATACGCGCGAGCGCGTGCCGATCATCGCTTACGGTCCGGGGCTGAAGTCGCGCAATATCGGCGTCCGCAGCACATATGCCGATATCGGCGCGACGGTTGCCCGGCATCTTGGCATCGCCGCCGGGCCGCACGGGAGAAGTTTTCTGTGACATCGCATTTGAAGAAGGTCGAGCTGCATTGCCATCTGGAGGGCGCGGCGCACCCGGCGCTGACGGAAGCCCAAGCCCGCAAATACAATACCGACATCAGCGCCTATCTCCGTGACGGGGCATATGTCTGGCATGATTTTGCGAGCTTCCTCGAATGCTACGATAATATCTCCAAGGTCTACAGGACTGATGAGGATTACGCACTGCTCACCGAGACCTATCTGCAGGAGCTTGCAGAGATCGGCACGGTCTATAGCGAACTCACCGTTTCGCCGGATCACGGCGGGCGTATCGGGCTTGGCGCAGATGCCTATATCGCCGGCATCTGCGAAGGCATTCGCCAAGCGAAGGCAAAAAGCGGCATCGAAGCGCGGCTGATCGTAACCGGCGAGCGGCATTTTGGACCTGAGAGCGTGATCGCCGCTGCCGAATACGCGGCTAAAGCCAACAACCCGCTAATCACCGGCTTCAACCTCGCCGGCGAGGAGCGAATGGGGCGTGTGGCGGATTATGCCCACGCCTTCGATATCGCCCGCGACGCGGGTCTTGGCCTCACCATCCACGCCGGCGAGGTCTGTGGCGCCTTCAGCGTCTCCGATGCGCTCGACGTCGTGCGTCCGTCGCGCATCGGGCATGGCGTTCGCGCGATCGAGGATGCGGAACTCGTCAGGCGGCTTGCCGATCTCGGCACTGTTCTGGAGGTTTGTCCCGGCTCAAACATCGCGTTGAACGTCTTTCCCGATTTCGCGTCCCATCCCTTGCGCACGCTCAAGGAAGCCGGCGTGCGCGTGACGATCAGTTCCGACGACCCGCCCTTTTTCCATACCTCGCTAAAGCGCGAGTATGAGCTGGCCGCCAATGCATTCGGCTTCAGCGACAGCGAAATCAACGAACTGACGCGGACCGGCATTGAAGCGGCTTTCGTCGATGAAGCGAGCCGCTTGGCGCTTCTCGCCCGGCTTTGAGCTGCCCGGGCTTGGGGATCAAGCCATGAAAATCGCCTCCACTCTTGCAGTTGGGGCGCTTTCCATGAAAGAAACGTCCGATAAGAACAAAAGGAAGGCTCGGCCATGGAAGGCGTCATCGTCATCGATCACCCGCTTGTGCAGCACAAACTCACCATCATGCGGCGCAAGGAGACATCGACGGGCAGTTTCCGCCGGCTGCTCCGCGAGATCTCGACCCTGCTCTGCTACGAGGTGACGCGCGATCTCGAACTGACAATGGAAACCATCGAAACGCCGCTGCAGACCATGGAATCGCCGATCCTGGAAGGCAAGAAGCTCGTCTTCGCCTCGATCCTGCGCGCCGGCAACGGACTGCTCGAAGGCATGCTCGATCTCGTGCCTTCGGCTCGCGTTTCCCATATCGGCGTCTATCGCGACCACGAAACGCTGCAGCCTGTGGAATATTACTTCAAGGCGCCGGAGGACGTGGCTGAGCGTCTCATCATCGTCGTCGATCCGATGCTTGCGACCGGCAATTCCTCGATTGCCGCGATCGAAAAGCTGAAGGAACGCGGCGCGCGCAATATCCGCTTCCTCTGCCTGCTCGCCGCTCCAGAAGGCCTCAGGAATTTCCGCGCGGCACACCCCGATGTGACTGTCTTCACGGCGGCGATCGACAGCCATCTGAACGAGAAGGGCTACATCATGCCAGGCCTCGGCGATGCCGGCGACCGCATGTACGGCACGAAGTAGTTCAGCTTTCCTTTACCAAATCTCAAGACATCGAGGGCCCGGAGCATTAATCCGGGCCTTTTTAACTCCGCCATTAGCGACTTATCAGCAATTGCGGCGTAGCAGTCTTGAAGACCCGAGCCCGCATGAGGCGGGGTCTATACAGGCAGGGTTTCTGATTCATGCTCATGCGTATCGTCATTTTCGCGAGCATTATCGCCGCACTCGCCACTCAGGTGCCCTCATTCTTCGGCGGCAGCCAGCCCGTTGCCGACACGGTTTCTGCCAGCGCTGTTTCAACCCCGGCCCCTCAGCCTAGGGCGCCCGCCCCGGTTTCCGGCAATGGCCGCATGCACCTTCAGGCCGATGCGAGGGGGCACTACACCGGCGACTTCAAGATCAACGGCAAGCCAGTACAGGGCCTGATCGATACCGGTGCCACCTATGTGGCACTGAACGAAAGCCTTGCGCGCCGTCTCGGCTACGGGGGCAATCAGCTCGATTTCCGCCATGCGGTGAATACCGCCAACGGCCAGGCCAAGGCCGCGCATGTCACGCTCGATCGCGTGGAGATCGGTGGCATCCGCGTGCAAGATGTGGAAGCCTTCGTGCTTAAGGATGATGCGCTTTCGACGACCCTGGTCGGCATGAGCTTCCTGAAGAAACTCGAGTCCTACTCCGTTGCCGACGGCTCACTGAATCTGAAGCAATAATCAAATGCGGCCGGAAATCACCGGCGGCAGAGAAGGCTCGTTGCCGGAGATGCGGTAGCTTGCCGTGATCGAGGCTGCCGCCTTTTGCGCCGCCGCCTCATCTGCGGCACCAACGATCGCGATCGTATCACCCTTTTCGACACGGGTGCCGAGCGGCAGCAGGGCGGAGAAGCCGACGCGATGATCGATTTTGTCTGCCGGGTGACGCCGCCCGCCGCCGAGATCGATAACGGCCATGCCGACATCGCGCGCATCGCAGGCCGAGAGCCATCCGCTCTCTCCTGCGAGAACCGGCCTTTCGACGGGCGCTTTCACCAGATAGTTTGCGGGCTTTTCGACAAGATCCGCCGGGCCGCCCAGCATATGCACCATGCGGCCAAAGACTTCGGCCGCCTTGCCGGACGCTAGTGCCGCACGTGCTTTCGCTTCGCCATCGTTCAGAGACGGCGAAACGCCCGAACGCACCAGCATCTCGGCTGCAAAGGCCAGGACGACGGCCTCAAGCCGGGTTCCAGCTTTCTTCCCCGCCAGGAAATCCAGGCAGTTCCATATCTCCACGACGTTGCCCGCCGCGTCCGCCAGCGGCTGGTTCATGTCGGTGATCAAGGCCGATGTCTTGACCCCTGCCCCGTTTGCCACGTCGACTAGGGAGTGCGCCAGAAGCTTTGCCTGCTCGTGATCGGCCATAAAGGCGCCGTTGCCGGTTTTCACATCAAGCACCAAGGTCTGAAGTCCAGCCGCGAGCTTCTTGGAAAGAATGGAGGCCGTGATCAGCGGAATGGAATCGACGGTCGCTGTGACATCGCGCACGGCGTAGAGCGTGCCGTCGGCGGGCGCCAACGAACCCGTCTGCCCGATGATGGCGCAGCCCACTTCCTTAACGACCTTGCGGAAACGAGCAGCATCCGGCGTAATTCCATAGCCGGGAATGGATTCCAGCTTGTCGAGCGTACCGCCGGTGTGGCCGAGGCCGCGGCCGGAGATCATCGGCACCGCTAGGCCGCAAGCAGCCGCAATCGGCGCCAGCATCAGCGAAACGTTGTCACCGACCCCGCCGGTCGAATGCTTGTCGGCAATTGGGCGATCGATCCCGAGCCATGTGAGCATATCGCCTGAGCGCGCCATGGCGAGCGTCAACGCGACGGTCTCGTCACGCGACATGCCCTTGAACCAGACGGCCATCGCAAAGGCGCCGATCTGCCCCTCTGATAACTCGCCGGTGGCAAGGGCCGCAACGAAGGACTGGATCTCATCCGCGGAAAGGACGCCACCATTCCGCTTCTGCCGAATGATCTCCTGCGGGATCATGCTCAATAGCTCGAGGCCTTGGCGGGCGCTGACTGGGCGCCGCTGAGGACAGCGAGGATGTCATCGAGCAGGCCGGAGGCCCCGAAACGGAAGGTGGACGGCATCGGCCAATCCGGCGTCATGATCGTTTCCGTAAGGCTGAGATAAAGGGCGGCATCCGCGACGGAGCCGATGCCACCGGCCGGCTTGAAGCCCACCTTGCGGCCGCTGTGGCGGATCGCGCGGATCATGATATCTGCAGCTTCGAGCGTCGCGTTGACGGCGACCTTGCCGGTGGATGTCTTGATGAAGTCCGCGCCCGCATCGATTGCAAGTTCAGATGCGCGGCGAATGAGGCCGGGATCCTTGATCTCGCCGGTCTCCAGGATGACTTTCAGCAGCACACCACCGGTGCATTCCGCGCGCACCGCCGCCACCATGTCGGTCACGGCCTTCTCGTTGCCATTGAGGAATCTGCGGTAGGGAATGACCAGATCTACCTCGTCCGCACCGTCTGCAATAGCTTCGCGCGTTTCGGCGGCGACATCAGCCACTTCCATGTCGCCAGACGGGAAATTGACGACCGTCGCGATGCGGACGGGATGACCCTTGCCGAGAACCGTGCGGGCATGTGCCACGAAACGTGGCCAGATGCAGATCGCGGCACTATTCCCGTAGGGCGTCTGTGCGCGGGCGCAGAGCGTATCGATCTGCTCTTCGGTGCAATCGTCCTTGAGATTGGTAAGGTCAAGGAGCGACAGCGCGACGGCTGCCGTTTCCTTCTGCGAGTGACTACTCATTATCGCTTCCTCCACCCGCAATCATTTCCTTTAAGATTGCGGCGAGACGCGCGCCGCCGACGGGCGCCATGTCTTTTGTTTCTTCGTGGCTGAGTTCGGAGCCGGTCATGCCAGCCCCATAATTGGTGATAACCGAGGCTGCGGCAACCCTCAAACCCAGCATTCGGGCGATGATGACCTCCGGTACGGTCGACATGCCGACGGCATCCGCACCGAGAATCCGCGCCATACGGATTTCCGCAGGCGTTTCGAAGCTTGGTCCCGAAAACCACATATAGACGCCGTGAGAGAGCTTGATGGCGAGCTTCTCGGCCGCCTTGCGCATGGACATGGAAAGATCGCGATCATAGGCGCTCGTCATGCCGACGAAGCGGCGGTCGCTTTCTTCGCCAATCAGCGGATTCATGCCGGAATAATTGATGTGGTCGGTGATCTGCATCACCGAACCCGGCGGCATTTCCTCGAGTAGCGAGCCTGCGGAATTGGTCAGGAACAGTGACTGCACGCCAAGGCCCTTCAACACCTCAAGCGGCAGTCGCATGGCGCTGGCGTCGCCTTTTTCGTAATAATGGACGCGGCCCGACAGCATGATGACCGGCACGCCGCCGAGATGGCCGGCAACGACCTCGCCGGCATGCCCGGAGACGGCGCTGACAGGAAAGCCCGGCAGGTCCCGATAGGGAATTCGCACCGCATCCGTCAGTTCGCTTACCAGCGAGCCTAGGCCGGAACCGAGCACAATGCCGTGACGCGGCGCGAACCCACCGAGTTTGCCGACGAGCAGATCGATGGCGGCGTTCATCCGAGTTCAGTCTCGAAGCTGAAGGGAAGAAGCTCCTCCATCGTCATGGTCTTCTTCACGCCCACGTCGTCGCAAAGATAGATCTTCGTATCCTTCGACGCGAATTCGGAGATCTTCTGCCGGCAGCCGCCGCAGGGCGGGCAGAGCGGCAGCTTCTCGGCGATGACCGCCATTTCAACAATCTTCTTCGCTCCGCCCATGATCATGGCGCTGATGGCCGTCGGCTCGGCGCACCAACCCTGCGGGAAGGAGAGGTTTTCGATATTGGCGCCGGTATAAACCTTGCCGTCTTCGGCGCGGATTGCCGCACCGACCGGGAATTTGGAATAGGGCGCATGGGCAAAGGCCATGGCGCCGCGAGCGGCTTCGAAAAGGTCATGCGACATGTTTCAACGCTCCTTCGTATAGGGGACGCCACCAGCCTTCGGCGGCGTTGCGACGCCAATGAATCCAGCAAGCAAGATACAGGTGAGAATATAAGGCAGCGCCTGGAATATCTGCACCGGCACTGCGCCGATCAGCGGGACCTGCTTGCCCTGCATGAAGTTCGCCAGCGCATCGAGGAAGCCGAAGAGCAGGCAGGCGAACATCACCGGCACCGGTTTCCATTTTGCGAAGACCAGGGCGGCAAGGGCGATATAACCCTTGCCTGCCGACATATCCTTGATGAAAGCGGCCGATTGCGCGATCGCCAGATAGGTGCCCGAGAAGCCGCAAAGAATGCCCGCACACATGACGGCTCGATAGCGCAGCCAACTGACCGAGATACCGGCGGTATCGACCGCACCGGGATTTTCACCGACGGCACGAAGGCGCAAGCCGAAGCGCGTCCGAAAGAGGATCCACCAGGAGAGCGGGACTGCCAGGAATGCGAGATAGGTCAGGATGTTGTTGCCAGAGATCACGTTGGAATAAAGCGGACCGATGATCGGAACCTCCCGCATCACGTCTGCGCCCGGAAGCGCGATCGGCGAAAACCGGCTTGCCGGGGAAAGCTGCGGCGTGCGGCCGCCCTGGCCAAACCAGGCCTGCCCAAGCACAATCGTGATACCGGCGATGAAGAAGTTGATGGCAACGCCCGAGATGATCTGGTTGCCCCGATTGGTGATGGATGCAAAGCCATGCACCAAACTCAGCGCGACGGAGCAGAGGATGCCCGCGACGAGGCCGAGCCAGGCGGAGTCGGTGATGTATGCAACGCAGGCGGCGGCAAAGGCCGCGCCCAGCATCTTGCCTTCAAGGCCGATGTCGAAAACGCCGGCACGTTCGGAAAAGAGGCCTGCAAGGGCGGTAAAGATCAGCGGGATCGAGAGCCGGATCGTTGAACTCAGAACGTTGATGAGGATGTCATAGTAATCCATCGTCCGCTCCCCTCACTTGACCTTGAACTGTTGGTAGATTCGGACGAGCGCCGGGCGGAACATATATTCGAGCGCGCCTGCGAAGAGAATGACCAAGCCTTGAATCACAAGGATCATTTCGCGGGTGATGTTCGGCATCTCGAAGGAGACCCAGTCGCCACCCTGATAGAGGATGCCGAAGAGGATCGCCGAGAAGATGATGCCGACGGGATGATTGCGTCCCATCAGCGAGACGGCAATACCGACGAAACCAGCCCCGCCGACAAACTCGACCTGGAGGCGGGCGGATGAGCCCATGACCGGGTTCAGCGCCATCATGCCGGCCAGCGCGCCGGAAAGCAGCATGGCAATCATCACCGTGCGGGCATACGGAATGCCTGCATAGGAGGCGGCAGTGGGACTGACACCGAGCGTGCGCATCTCAAATCCAAGTTTCGTGCGCCAGATGAGCAGCCAGACGAAGTAGGCGGCGACTAGGGCGATGAGGAAAGAGACATTGAACGGCGCGGCCCCAAGCTTCGCACCGAAGAGGTTCATCACCCATCCGAGCTTCGGCAATTGGCCGCCTTCGAGGAAGGTGCGCGTTTCCGGCGCCATCTTGCCGGGGACGATCAGCACGTGAACCAGCAGGTAAACCATCAGCGCCGCGCCGATGTAGTTGAACATGATGGTCGTAATGACGATGTGGCTGCCGCGTTTTGCCTGGAGGAAGGCCGGAATGGATGCCCAGGCGGCACCGAACAGGCCTGCACCGACGACCGCAACCGGCATGGTGACATACCAGGGCACGAAGCGGTCAAGGGCCAGCGCCGCCAATGCGCAACCGAGGCCACCGAGATAGGCCTGCCCCTCCGAGCCGATATTGAAGAGACCGGCATGAATGGCAACTGCCACAGACAGGCCAGTGAAAATGAAGCTTGTGGCGTAATACAGCGTGAAGCCGATGCCTTCGCCACTGCCGAGTGCCCCCTCGATCAGCAACGAGAGGGCGCCAAGCGGACTTTCGCCGATCAGCCAGACGACGAAGCCGGAGATCAGGAAGGCAACGATCAGGTTCAAGACCGGGATGAGGCCGTAGGTGATCCAATGCGGAAGAGGAACGGAAGCAGTGCTCATTAAGGCCTCACGCGGCAATGCCGGCCATCATCAGGCCGAGGGTCTGTTCACCGGCATCGGGCGTCTTCTCGCCGACGACATGGCCGGCAAACATGACAAGGATACGGTCTGAAAGGGCGCGGATTTCGTCGAGTTCGACGGAGACGAGCAGGATCGCCTTGCCCGCGTCGCGCATCTCGATGATGCGGCGGTGGATGAATTCGATGGCGCCGATATCGACGCCGCGCGTCGGCTGGCCAATAATGAGTGCGGCAGGATCGCGCTCGATTTCGCGGGAAACCACGATCTTCTGCTGGTTGCCGCCCGAGAAATTGGCGGTCTTCAGCCGCGGGTTCGGCGGGCGGATGTCGTATTTCTCGATCTTGTCCATGGCATCCTTGCGGATCGCATCAAGATCGAGCAGCGGACCTCTGCTATAGGCAGGATTGCGGTGATAACCGAGAACCGAGTTCTCGTATTCCTCGAACTTCAGCACGAGGCCCATATGGTGGCGGTCCTCGGGAATATGGGCAAGGCCCAGTTCGCGCAGCCGTGCCGCGTCGGCCTTGTCGATCGTCTGGCCATCAAGGAAAATCTCCCCGGAATGCGGCTTGCGGATGCCCGCGATCGCCTCCAGCAGCTCCGATTGGCCGTTGCCTGCAACGCCTGCGATACCGACAATTTCGCCGGCCCGGACATCGAAGGAGACATTGTCGACCATTGTCACGCCGCGATTGTCCTTGACCGTCAGGTTGCGGACCGACAGCAGCACATTGCCGGGTGTCGCCTCGCCTTTCTGAACGCGCAAAAGAACACGGCGGCCGACCATGAGTTCGGCGAGTTCTTCGACCGTCGTTTCCGCGGTCTTGCGGGTCGCGACCATTTCGCCGCGGCGCATCACCGAAACGGTGTCGGTGATGGCCATGATTTCGCGAAGCTTGTGCGTGATAAGGATGACCGTCTTGCCCTGATCACGTAGCACCTTGAGGATGCGGAACAGGTGGTCGGCTTCAGCTGGCGTCAGGACGCCGGTCGGCTCGTCGAGGATCAGGATTTCGGCGCCGCGATACATGGCTTTCAGGATTTCGACGCGCTGCTGCAGGCCGACCGGTAGCTGCTCGATCAGCGCATCCGGATTGACCTCCAGGCCGTATTCCTTCTCCAGCCGTCTCAATTCGGCGCGAGCAGACGCAACACCCTTCGCCAACAGCGCCCCGCCTTCGGCGCCGAGCATGACGTTTTCCAGGACCGTGAAATTATCGACCAGCATGAAGTGCTGGTGGACCATGCCGATGCCGGTTGCAATCGCCGCCTGACTGTCGCGGATGGTCACCGGCTGACCGTTAACCCGGATTTCGCCGGCGTCGGCGTGATAAAAACCGTAGATGATCGACATCAATGTCGACTTACCAGCACCGTTTTCCCCGATAATGCCGTGGATCGTGCCCTTGGCGACGGTAAGGTTGATGTCCTTGTTTGCGTGAACGGCACCGAATTTCTTATCGATGCCCACAAGTTCGATAGCGGGCGTGTCTGTCACAGCAGGCTCCAAATACGAAAAGGGCGTATGGCGGAAAAAACTGGCCGCCATACGCCCATCTCAGTCGCGGATCACTTCGGGCAAGAGTTGTCCGTCGTGTAATCGTGAACCTTGATGGTTCCTGCGATGATGTCAGCCCGTGCCTTGTCGACGGCGGCCTGCATTTCCGGCGTGATCAGCGGCTTGTTGTTGTCGTCGATCGCAGCGCCAACGCCGTCTTCCTTGACGCCAAGAGCCTGCACGCCGCCGGTGAACTTGTCGTTCTTCGTATCGGTGTAGGCGTTGTAGACGGCGAGATCGACGCGCTTGACCATCGAGGTCAGCACGGAGCCCGGATGCAGATGGTTTTGGTTGGAATCGACCCCGATCGAAAGCTTCTTGTTGTCGGCAGCCGTCTGGAGAACGCCGAGGCCGGTCGCACCTGCCGCCGCATAAATGACGTCAGCGCCCTGGTCGATCTGGTTCTTGGTGAGCTCGCCGCCGCGAACCGGGTCGTTCCAGGCAGCACCGGTCGTGCCGGTCATGTTCTGAAAGACTTCAATGTCAGCCTTGACGGAGCGGGCGCCCTGCTCATAGCCGCATTCGAACTTACGGATCAGCGGAATATCCATGCCACCGACGAAACCGACCTTGCCGGTTTTGGAGGCCATGCCGGCGAGAACGCCGACGAGGAACGAACCTTCTTCTTCCTTGTAGACGACCGAGCGGACATTCGGCTTATCGACGACGGAATCTACGATGATGAACTTGGTGTCCGGGAATTCAGCAGCGACCTTTTCGATTGCCGAGGTCCATGCGAAGGACACGGCGACCACTGGGTTGAAACCGCGGCTTGCGAAGTTGCGGATCGCCTGCTCGCCCTGTGTGTCGCCGGTCGGTTCGAAGTCGCGATAGGCAATGCCGGTTTCCGCCTTGAACTTCTCAGCGCCATTATAGGCTGCTTCGTTGAAGGACTTGTCGAACTTTCCGCCAGTGCCGTAAACGAGAGCCGGCTTGACGTCGGCAGCGAGCGCCGTCGTGGACATCGCGGCCACGGCCAGGAGAGAAAGAAGGGTTTTTTTCATAGTGCAGCCCTATTGTTGCTATTTGTTTGGGTCCTCCCGCAAGCCTTTGGCAGGCATGTCTGCGGAACCACCGGCCTCCCCCCGGAGGCCTGGCTGGGCGCATCCTTGCATGGCTCAACGAAAAATTCACGAGAAATTTTTCGGCTGGTAAAAAATCCGAATAGATGCTGAAAATCAGCCCATGTGGGCTGATTTTTGCGCAAAATGAGCTGCTAAAATGCGACTTTACTGGCCAATCGGGCAGCTCACTCCGGTTCCGCGGAGACCGCAATAACCATCCGGATTCTTCGCCAGATACTGCTGGTGGTAATTCTCGGCATAGTAGAATTCACCTGCCGGAGCGATCTCCGTGGTGATCTTCGCCATGCGGCCGGTAGATTTGAGAGCCGCCTGGGATGTGTCGCGTACGCGCTCTGCCGTCGCAAGCTGTTCCGGGGCCGTCGTATAAACGGCCGAGCGATAGGTCGTTCCGACGTCGTTGCCCTGGCGCATGCCCTGCGTCGGATCATGCTCGTCAAAGAAGGTTTTCAGCAGGCTTTCCAGCGACACGACCGTCGGATCGTAGACGAGCTTGACTACTTCGGTGTGGCCGGTCAGTCCTGTCGTCGTTTCCTGATAGGTCGGGTTTTTCATGAAACCGCCCGAATAGCCGGCCGCGGTCACATAGACGCCCGAGATATTCCAGAGGAGGCGCTCAGCAACCCAGAAACAGCCCATGCCGAGATAAACGGTCTCCGTGCCTTCCGGATATGGTCCCTTCAGCGGACGACCGCTGACGAAATGTTCGGACGCGGTCGGGATCGGCTGATCGCGGCCCGGCAAAGCCGTGTCGTGGTCTTCTTGGTGAGCATATCGATTATGCGCATTCCAGCTTTCTGGCATAGGCCCGATGCAGGCCTCAAAGCTGATACGTCAGGGCCGCGCGTTTTGTTACGCGGTAAATCGGCCAGCCACCGGCGGCTTTTTGTAGCCGATCATCCAAAGTAGCAGCGCGATCACCAGAAAGACGGCAAAAGCGGGCTGCAGCATCAGCCATTGGAATACGAAGGCATAGAAGCGCGGGTGCACATAGTAGGAAACGGACGACTGCAGTGCCGAAAGCGACGAAGGGCTCAAATCCTGCCAGGCACCGCCCATGGGTGTCACCACGACAGCCGATGCCGCAACGGACTGAATTGAATCGATCGTCCCTGCAATCACGGCCACAACGAGCGCGACAAGGCTAGCCACACGCAACAAGAAACGCATCAATCCCTCCGACGCTCTACCGCCGGATTTTCCGGTCAGCCGCGCCATTCTCCACCTTGGCCAATAGATAATTATCTCACGATCAAAGCGCAATGGACAGCGCGGGCGGAGTTTTATCGGAAGAAGTCAAAAAACTGTTAGATTTAGGTTGATCCCCGAAAATTCATCGGTATATATCGCGCCGTTCCGACGATTTGCTCCTCTCCGGGTGCGAACGCAAATGGACAGGTGGCCGAGTGGTTTAAGGCGCACGCCTGGAACGCGTGTGTACGTGAAAGCGTACCGAGGGTTCGAATCCCTCTCTGTCCGCCATTTCTCAATAAAATCAGACACTTCTTGTCGTGCTGAACAGCACGTCAAAGCATTGAAGATGAGCTAATTAAACTTCTCTTCTTTCCAGCCGAAGACGCTTCTGCCGCCCCAACCGGGTGAGTTGCGGAATTCGCCGGCGACGACCTCCTTGAGGTCTGGGCCTGTAACATATCGCTCGAGTTGCCGGGACTGGTCGTCGAGGCGTTTCAGCGCCTGCAGTTCCTCCTCACGGCCGAGCCTGCCCTTCTGCACGGCTGACTTCATCACCTTGATCGTCTCGTCATAGACCTTCAGCGGGACGGGAAATGGATGCCGATCCTTGCCGCCGTGGGCGAGCGAGAAGCGCGCGGGATCGGAAAAGCGGCAAGGCGCACCATGAACCACTTCGGCGACCATCGCCAGCGCCTGCACCGTTCGGGCTCCGACGCCGGGCACGAGCAGAAGCTGCTCAAAATCTTCCGGTCCGCGGTCGGCGGCGGCTGCAAGATTGCCATGCAGGCGCTTCATGTTGACGTCCTTTTCACGAACGTCGTGATGGGCGGGCATGAGGAGATGGGGTAGGAGCGGCTGGTCCGGCTGCGGCGCAGGTTTCGCGAGATCGAACGCCAAGGCTGCCGCTTCGCGCAGAATACGATCCGGCCCGAGCGTCGCCAGAAGATCAAGCTGCCCCGTGCGCGAACGCTCGGCACGCCTGTCGGCCAAATTGATGATATTGCCCTGGCTGCGGCCCTCGATTGCCGTGTGCGGCGAATTGACGAAGCTCTCGAGACCTTCCGACAGCCAGTGATAACGCCGCGCCTGCCGCTTGTCGCCGTTCATGCCTTGCTGCACGACAACCCATTTGCCGTCGTCGGTGACGATGAAGCCATGGAGGTAGAGAGCGAAGCCATCCTGGACGGCGGCGCTATCAACCTTCGCGACGAGCCTGCTCGCAGTCGCAAGCGAACCACCGTCGAAGCCGACACGCTCACCGATCGCAACGAGTTCGTCCGGTGTCTTGCGGGAATGGGCGCCACGGCCGCCGCAGACATGCAGGCCGAGTTCGCCCGAAAGCGGCGTCAGCCCGCGCTTGAGGGCGCCGAGGACGCTGGTTGTTATTCCGGAGGAGTGCCAGTCCATGCCCATGACGGCGCCGAAGGACTGGAACCAGAAGGGATGCGCAAGGCGGCGAAGCAGTTCATCCCGGCCGTAATGTTGCACGACGGCTTCGGTGATGACTGCACCGAGCTTCGTCATCCGCTCGCCGAGCCACCGCGGAACTCTGCCGCCATGCAAGGGAAGATCGGCGCTGCCTGCTCGTTGTGCCATGCCGCAACTATAGCGCGGCCAGTGACGCGAAGGAATGTTTTCCTTGAGACGACTCGCAAAAAAACGCCGGTTGCGATGCAACCGGCGCCCTTGGGAGGAAAGCCTGGGGCTTAGGCAGCCGCCGAAGCGAAGCCGGAGGTCGAAACTTCCGAGATCGTCTTCAGAACCTGCGAAGCAATCTGATAAGGGCAGCCCTGCGAGTTCGGGCGGCGATCTTCCAGATAGCCCTTGTAGTCGTTCTTGACGAAGGAGTGTGGAACGCGGATCGACGCGCCGCGGTCGGCAACGCCATAGCTGAACTTGTTCCACGGAGCCGTTTCGTGCTTGCCGGTCAGGCGCAGGTGGTTGTCCGGGCCATAGACGTCGATGTGGTCCTGCAGGTTCTTGTCGAACTGAGCCATGAGTGCTTCGAAATAGGCCTTGCCGCCGACTTCGCGCATGAACTTGGTCGAGAAGTTGCAGTGCATGCCCGAGCCGTTCCAGTCCGTGTCGCCGAGCGGCTTGCAGTGGAATTCGATGTCGATGCCGTACTTTTCGCAGAGGCGGAGAAGCAGGTAGCGAGCCATCCAGATCTGGTCGGCGGCGCGCTTGGAGCCCTTGCCGAAGATCTGGAATTCCCACTGGCCCTTCGCCACTTCGGCATTGATGCCTTCGTGGTTGATACCGGCGGCCAAGCAGAGGTCGAGGTGCTCTTCCACGATTTCGCGGGCAACCGAGCCGACGTTCTTGTAGCCGACGCCGGTGTAATACGGACCCTGCGGAGCCGGGTAGCCCTGCTCCGGGAAGCCGAGCGGACGGCCGTCTTCGTAGAAGAAGTATTCCTGCTCGAAGCCGAACCAGGCGTCTTCATCATCAAGGATGGTTGCGCGGCTGTTCGACGGATGCGGCGTGACACCATCGGGCATCATGACTTCGCACATAACGAGAACGCCGTTCGTGCGGGCCGGATCCGGATAGAGGGCAACCGGCTTCAACACGCAATCGGAGCTGCGGCCTTCGGCCTGCATCGTGGAGGAACCATCGAAGCCCCAGAGCGGAAGCTGCTCGAGCGTCGGAAATTCAGCAAATTCCTTGACCTGCGTTTTGCCACGCAGGTTCGGTGTCGGTGTGTAACCGTCGAGCCAGATGTACTCGAGCTTATACTTTGTCATTGGCCAGTCTCTCAAACGTAAGGGTGTGAGCAAATCCCGAAAGCGACCGCTAAGCGCGTGCTTGATCACCACCGGATGTCAGATGCCAAGCACGTGCCGTGCCAGTTTGGAGAGGGCACACGGACTGTGACGAAACGTGTAGCGGGAATCAGCTGGGAGCAATCGTCGATTTTCAACGAAAGCGAGGGTTTAGGGGCATGGAACCGATCGGCGCACAGGACGTTTTTTTGGTCGACCCCTAACGCCTCAAAAAGGTGCAGGCAGTGCTAGTATTTTACGCGTCTTATCAAGTGCTTATGAATATCACATTTATTGGCGCTTTTTTAGGCTGTTTGCGCAAATGATGGGCACTCTGTTACTATGAAATGCCGGGCAACCGGTATGCGAAGATAATGGAAGGCAATTCGATGCCAGCAAATGTTCATCGCGAATCCGCGAAGATCTATCAGTTCCCGGTAAAATTCCGCAGGCCGGGCGAACGCTTTAGTGCCCGCCACCAGCTCGACATCGATCCCGATGTCTGCGACGCCGCCTTCGATTCCTGGTATCACGAAGACGCCATCCGCGAAGCTGAAGAAAAGCAGAAACCGCAAGCCTGAATATCTGACCGACGCGGCGGGGGAACCAGCGGCCGCGACGTCAGTTTGTCTTTCATGGCAAGGAAAGGCACGATCCGTATCGGCATATCCGGCTGGACCTATGCGCCGTGGCGCGGGGTATTCTATCCTGAGGACCTGCCGCAGAAGTGCGAACTGCATTTTGCCGCGCGCAATTTTACCTCGATTGAAATTAACGGCACATTTTACGGATTGCAGAAGCCTGACGCGTTCGCGCACTGGCGGGAGATGACGCCGGACGGCTTTGTATTCGCCGTCAAAGGTTCACGCTACATCACCCATTTGAAGCGGCTTCACGATGTCGAGACGCCGCTTGCGAATTTCATGGCGTCCGGGCTTCTGCGACTGGGGCCAAAGCTCGGCCCCATTCTATGGCAGTTTCCGCCGACCATGAAATTCGACGATGAGCGTTTCGCGCGATTTATGGCAATGCTGCCGAAAGACACGGATGAAGCGACGAAGCTTGCAAGGTCGCACGATGACCGGTTGAACGGCCGTGACTGGCTGGAAAGTGATGTGCAGCAGCCCCTTCGTCACGCTCTTGAAATTCGCCACGACAGTTTCTGCACAAGGGAATTCATCGAGTTGCTGCGCGAACATCAGGTTGGCCTCGTCTGCGCCGACTCGGTCCAGTGGCCGCTTCTGATGGATGTCACCGCAGACTTCGTCTATTGCCGCCTTCACGGATCCGAGGAGCTTTATGTCAGCGGATACGACGATGCGGCGCTCGATGTCTGGGCCAAACGTATCGCGGCATGGGCGCGTGGACACGAGCCGGAAGATGCCAATCGCGTGCTGCCGCCGCTCAAGGGGTCAGCCAAAGGGCGCGACGTTTTTGTCTATTTCGACAACGACGCGAAGGTGCAGGCGCCTGCGGATGCACGTTCGCTTGCCGAGAAGCTTGGTGTTACCTTCTTACTTGAAGACGCTGCCACATCATCAACGCCGCCAAAAAAGAGCCGGTGGAGTGGGGAGGATGCGAGAGCGAACCGGCCCTCCCCCTGACCTCAATCAGACAAGTACCGTCTGCTCGGTGCGATCTTCCGCGCCGAAGAATTTGAGGTAACGCTCGACTTCTGCCGGGTCTCCGGTTGCCTTCTGAGGATTGTCGGAGAGCTTGACCGCCGGGCGGCCGTTGGCCTCGCTGACCTTGCAGACGATTGAGATCGGATTGAGGCCGGAAATTTCGGTCGGCGCGCAGCCTGCGAAATCGTTGGTCAGGTTGGTCCCCCAGCCGAAGCTCATGCGCACGCGGCCCTCGAAATGCTTGTAGGTGTCGATGATCGCATCGACGTCGAGACCATCCGAGAAGATCAGCAGTTTCTGGCGTGGATCGCGGCCCATTTTCTTCCACCAATCGATGATCTTCTCGCCGCCCTCGATCGGCGGTGCACTGTCGGGGCGGAAGCCGGTCCAGTCGGCGACCCACTCGGGCGCGTCACGCAAAAAGGCTGCAGTGCCGAACGCATCCGGCAGGACGATCAGCAGGTTACCACCATAGAGCCTGTTCCAATCGCGCAGGATCTTGTAAGGCGCGTTGCGCAGCTCCTCGTCGGTGTCGGCAAGCGCTGCGGCCACCATCGGAAGCTCATGAGCGTTCGTGCCGACCGCTTCCAGATCGGAATCCATAGCGAGCAATACATTGCTTGTGCCCGTGAAAGCGGGGCCGATGCCCTCCTTCAACGCCTCGACACACCAGCGTTGCCACAGGAAGCTGTGGCGACGGCGCGTGCCGAAATCGGAGATACGCAGGCCCGGCAATTCACGCAGCCGCTCCACCTTCGCCCACATCTTGGCCTTGGCGCGTGCATAAAGCACATCGAGCGTGAAGGGACCGAGCGCCTTCATCGCCGAGCGCGAGCGCAGCTCGTTGATAATCGCCAGCGCCGGAATTTCCCACATCGTCGTCTCTTTCCACGAACCGTGGAAATCGAGCACATACTGGCCGTCCTTCTTCGACAACTCGTATTCCGGCAGCTGGAAATGAGAGAGCCAAGCAAGGAACTCCGGCTCAAAGATCTGCGCACGGCCATAGAAGCTGTTACCTGCGAGCCAGATTATTTCCTTCTTGGAGAGCCGCAGCGTGCGGGCATGATCGAGCTGGGCGCGCAGTTCCCCCTCATCGATCTCCTCGGCAAGACGGACGCGCTTGGTGCGGTTGATGAGCGTGAAAGTGGCGCTGACATCCGGATAAAGCTTCCAGATCATTTGCAGCATCAGAAGCTTGTAGAAGTCCGTATCGATGAGGCTGCGGACGATGGGATCAAGCTTCCAGGCGTGATTGTAAACGCGCCTTGCAATATCTGTCTTGGCCATGCTCCACCCCGTCCCAATCCGGTCGGGTGCCGCAAAAGGCCGGCACACGACGACCGGCTCGTGCGCCTTCTTATCGAAAAATCAGCTGATAATGTCCAGTACAAATAAAAACCCCGCCGCAGCAAGGCGGCAGGGCCTCTTTCGATGATCCCCTTGGGACTCAAGCCTATTGCGCAGGCTGAGGCGGCGCAGGTGTGGCAGGCGTCGCGGGTTCAGCGTTCGGTGTCGGCGGCTGCGTGTTGGGCGTTTGCGTGGGAACGGCACTGCCATTCTGCATGGATGGCGGCGCAGCGGGTGCCGGCGGCTGGGACTGCAGTTCCTGACCGGGCTGCTGTGGCGCTACTTCATCGGCTTGACGGCTGCCCCAGATTTCGACTGGAATCCAAACGATGAAGGCAAGAATGAGCGCAACGACCAGGACCATCAGGATGCGGGCGCCAGTGCGGCCCTGCTTTGCCTTCACCGCGGGGACCTGCTCTTCGGCATGCCGCTTGCTATCGGAGTTTTCCCAGCGCTTATCCATCTGATGAGCCATCTTCGTCTCCCTTCCGATGTCTCGCGGATCGTATGCCGACCCGCCCCAGGACCGTCGTTAGGAGCAACGAATATGCTGCGTCATGGTTCCGCCGGGCCTCAGTAGCCAGCCTTCCGGTCCACCACGAACTCCAGCGGCTCGCCGCGCTCGTAGCGGGCGATCTGCGCCTCGACATACCGGAAGAGCGCATTCTCTTCCGAGATTGCGGCATCATGCGGGGTGATGAAAACGTTCTCCAAACCCCAGAGGGGATCGTCCGCCGGAAGCGGCTCGACCTCGAATACATCAAGGGAAGCACCGCCGAGCACACCGCCTTCAATCGCCGCAACAATATCGTGCTGCACCTGGCTCTTGCCGCGGCCGGCATTGATGAAAACCGGCTTTCCGAGCGGACCATCCGGACGGAGCTTTGCAAACAGCATCGCATTGTAGAAGCCTGTCGTTTCCGGTGTCAGCGGGAGCAGTCCGACGAGGAAATCGGTCTTCGACAGGAAGGTATCGAGTTCGCTTGCATCGAAGGTTTCGATCCCATCAAGCCGTTTGCGGCTGCGCGACCAGCCGATGACGTTGAAGCCCACGACCTTCAGCTTGCGGAGAGCATCCTGCCCCAGCACGCCAAGCCCCATGACACCAACGGTGATTTCCGCGGCTTCCGGCGGTGCCATCTGGTTCCAGACGCGACCGCGCTGGTGCCGATCATGGTCGCGCTGCTGGCGCAGGTGCATCAGGCACTGCAGCAGCACCCATTCGCTCATGCGCACCGTCAGGCTGCTGTCAACAAAGCGGACGATCGGCACGTCGGGCAAACCCGAAAGGTTCATGAAACTATCGACGCCGGCACCGCCTGAGAAGATGACCTTCAAGTTCGGTGCGCGTTCGAAAAGATCGGCATCAGGCTTCCACAGCAACGCATAGTCGATCGCGCTCAAGTCGCGGCTCTTGGTCGCAGGATCGGCAAGATTGATGCTGCCGCGATCCGGAAAGGCGGTTTTCAGAATGCGGGCGATGCCTTCGGGATTGAACTTCAGATCGACGAGAACGGGAGGTCTTGCGGACATGATCTTCTTTACTGCTGCACGGCAGGCGTCGGCACTGCCTCGATATTGAAAGCGGCGGCCATCAGCGCCTTGGTGTAGTCGTGTTTCGGCGCGCGGAAGATTTCTGCCGACGACCCCTGCTCAACCACCTTGCCGAAACGCATGACAATGACATCGTTGGCGAGCGCTTTGACGACCTTCAGGTCGTGGCTGATGAAGAGGTAGGCTAGATCGTGCTTCTTCTGCAGGTCGCGCAAAAGATCGACGACCTGTGCCTGGACGCTCATGTCGAGCGCCGATGTCGGCTCATCGAGCATGACGAAGCGCGGCTTCAGCACCATGGCGCGGGCAATCGCGATGCGCTGACGCTGGCCGCCGGAGAATTCGTGCGGGTAGCGCCAGCGGGTCAGCGGGTCGAGGCCGACCTCTTCCAACGCCCAGCACACGCGCTGGTCGCGCTCCTCATGCGACAGCGAGCGCTCATGGACTTTCAGCCCTTCTGCGATGATATCGCCGACCGACATGCGCGGGCTGAGAGAGCCGTAAGGATCCTGGAACACGACCTGAAGCTGGTTGCGCAGCGGCCGCATTTCGGTGAACGAATAGTCCGCTATGTCCCTCCCGACGAAACTGATGCGTCCCTTGGAGGAAATCAGGCGGGTGAGCGCTAGGCCAAGTGTCGTCTTGCCGGAGCCGGATTCACCGACGACACCGAGCGTCTGGCCAGCGCGCAGCGAAAGGTCGATGCCGTCGACGGCCTTCACGTGGTCAACGACTCTGCGCATCAAGCCAGCCTTGATGGGGAACCAGACACGGATATCGGAGCCCTCCATCACCACCGGCTTGGATGGATCGGCGAGAGGCGGATCGCCACGCGGCTCTGCGGCAAGAAGATGACGCGTATAGTCGTGCTTCGGATTGCTGAACACCTCTTCGACGGCTCCCGTCTCGACAATCTTGCCCTTCGTCATGACGCAGACACGATCAGCGAATTTGCGGACGATGCCGAGATCGTGGGTGATGAAAAGCAGCGACATGCCATGCTCGCCTTTCAGCTTGCGCAGCAGATCCAGTATCTGCGCCTGGACCGTGACATCGAGCGCCGTCGTCGGCTCGTCGGCAATCAGCAGCTCGGGCCGGTTGGCAAGCGCCATCGCGATCATAACGCGCTGGCGCTGGCCGCCGGACAGCTCGTGCGGATAGGCTTTCAGCCGCTTTTCCGGCTCGCGGATGCCAACCTGGTTCAGGAGTTCCAGCACCCGCATGCGGGCCGCTTGGCCGGTCACGCCCTGATGCAGATCGAGGATTTCGGCAATCTGCTTTTCGATGGTGTGGAGCGGGTTGAGCGAGGTCATCGGCTCCTGGAAGATCATCGTGATATCGTTGCCGCGCACCTCGCGAAGCGCCTTCTCCGATGCCTTGAGCAAATCCTTGCCCTTGAAGAAGATTTCGCCGCTCGGGTGGCTTGCTGCAGGATACGGCAGCAACCGCAGGATGGAGTTTGCGGAAACAGACTTGCCCGACCCGGATTCGCCGACCAGCGCAACGACCTCGCCCTTTTTTATCTCGAAGGAGATGCGATCGACGGCCAGTGACGTTTCGCCGCTTTGGTGGAAGGCGACGGAAAGATCGCGGACAGAGAGAAGAGGTTCAGGCATCTGGCTCATGCGAAGGTCTTTCTCGGGTCAAACGCGTCGCGCACGGCCTCGCCAATGAAGATCAGCAGGGAAAGCATGATCGACATAGTGAAGAAGGCCGCCAGCCCTAACCATGGCGCCTGAAGATTGGCCTTGCCTTGGGCGATCATCTCACCGAGCGACGGCGAGCCGGGCGGCATGCCGAAACCCAGGAAGTCGAGCGAGGTCAGCGTCGTGATCGAGCCGGACAGGATGAAGGGCAGGAACGTCAGCGTCGCCACCATTGCGTTCGGGAGCATATGGCGCCACATGATCGTGCGATTGTTGACGCCGAGCGCTCGGGCGGCGCGGACATATTCGAAGTTGCGGGCGCGCAGGAACTCCGCGCGTACCACGCCGACGAATCCGACCCAGGAGAAGAGCAGCATGATGCCGAGCAACACGAAAAAGCCCGGCGGCAGGACCGCGGCGATGATCAGCAGAATATAAAGCACCGGCATCGATGACCAGATTTCGATCAAGCGCTGCAGAAGCAGATCGGTCCAGCCGCCAAAATAGCCCTGCACAGCGCCGGCGGTCACGCCGACAATTGCCGAGCAGATGGTCAATACCAGGCCGAAGAGCACGGATATACGGAAACCGTAGATGATGCGCGCCATTACGTCGCGTGCCTGATCGTCGGTGCCGAGCCAATTGAGATTGCCGTAGGTGCAATTGGGATCGTTGACGCCCTGCGGATAGCCTGCGCAGCGCTCCTCCTTGCTCATCAACCAGAACGGCGGCGTCGGCGCGGAATGCGGGATGTTGGAATTCACCGAGCGGTAGGAATAATGGACCGGGGGCCAGATCATCCAGCCATTGGCTTTGATCTCATCGGCGATGACATCCGAGCGGTAGTCCGTTTCCGCGAGAAAGCCGCCAAACTTCTCCTCCGGATAATCCACCAGCACCGGAAACAGAATCTCGCCCTTGTAGGATGCGATGATCGGCTTGTCGTTGGCGATGAATTCCGAAAATAGGCTGAGGCCGAACAACAGCATGAACAGCCAGAACGACCAGTAGCCGCGGCGGTTTGCCCTGAAATTCCGCCAGCGGCGGATGTTCGTCGGGGAAAGCAGGCCCTTGCGCGGCGGCTTGACCGGCGTAACGGGCGTCGGATTGGCAGCCGTATCCATCAGACATCCCTCCGCTCGAAATCGATGCGTGGGTCGATCCAGGTATAGATCAGGTCCGAGAGCAGGCTGACGAAAAGGCCTAGCAGCGAGAAGATATAAAGTGTTGCAAAGACGATCGGGTAATCGCGATTGACGACCGAGAGATAGCCGAGGCGACCGAGACCATCGAGCGAGAAGATATTTTCGATCAGCAGCGAGCCGGTGAAAAAGGCGGAAATAAAGGCGCCCGGAAAACTGGCGATGATGACCAGCATGGCATTACGGAAGACATGACCGTAAAGCACCTGCCGCTCGTTCAACCCCTTGGCGCGCGCCGTCGTCACATATTGCTTCTTAATCTCCTCGATGAAGGAATTCTTCGTCAACAGCGTCGTCGTCGCGAAGGCGGCAAGCGAGAGCGAGATCAGCGGCAGCGTCAGGTGCCAGAAATAATCAAGCGGTTTTTGCCACCAGGCGAGCTGGTCGAAATTATCCGACACCAGGCCGCGGAGCGGGAACCAGTCGTAAAATGAGCCGCCGGCGAAAAGCACGATCAGCAGGATACCGAACAGAAAGCTCGGCACGGCGTAACCGACGATAATGGCGCCGGATGTCCACACGTCAAAAGTCGAGCCATCCTTCACAGCCTTGCGGATGCCGAGCGGAATGGAGATGGCGTATGAGAAAATCATGATCCAGATGCCGAGCGAGACGGATACCGGCAGTTTTTCCTTGATGAGATCGAGCACCGAGGTATTGCGGAAGAAGCTCTCGCCGAAGTCGAAGCGGATGTAATTCCACATCATTTCCAGAAAGCGCGTCAGCGGCGGCTTGTCGAAGCCGAACTGCTTTTCGAGTTTGGCGATCAGTTCCGGATCGAGGCCCTGGGCACCACGGTATCTGGAACCGCTGTCATCGAACTGCTGTCCGAGATCGCCGCCGCCGGAAATCCTTTGGTCGGCACTATCGGCCTGACCGGTCAGCTGCGCGATGACCTGCTCGACAGGGCCGCCCGGTGCAAACTGGATGACGGTAAACGAAATTGCCATGATGCCGATAATTGTCGGTATCATCAGAAGCAGGCGTCGAAGAATGTAAGCTCCCATCAGCGCGCGGCCTTCCAGGTCTCGAAATTCATAAGGGTGCGCGTCCTACCAGAAGTCTTCAATCCGTCAGCCTTTCTCCGCCGGTAGCCCCGGCTTTTTCATAGTGATTCGGATGGCTCATTTGGACCCCAGCCGCAAAGCCAATGCAAGTCCGCTATTTCGCGTCTTTCGACCACCACACGTCGGGGAAGCCAAGCGAGTAAGTCGGCAACTCGGCAGGATGAGTCAGCTTATCCCAATAGGCGACGCGCGACGTATTGCTGTAGAACAAAGGGACGACATAGTGGTTTGCAAGCAGCACCCGATCCATCGCCTTGATTGCCGCCACTTGCTCCTTACGGTTCGGCGCAAAAATGATCATCCGGATCAGCGCGTCGACTGCCGGATCGGAAATGCCGGCATAGTTGCGGGATCCGGGCTGGTTCGCCGCCTGGGAGCCCCAGTAGTCGACCTGCTCGTTGCCGGGATCCATCGTCTCCGCCCAGATGCCCCATATCATATCATAGTCAAAGCTTCTGACGCGGTTCGTATATTGCGAGGCATCGACGGTGCGCAACCGCGCGTCGATGCCGATCTTCTTCAGATTGTTCGCAAAGGGCAGAACCGAGCGTTCGAACGACGGGTTGGAAAGCAGGATTTCGAAGCTCATCGGCTGGCCGTTCTTCGTGTTGACCATGCGGTTGCCCTTCAATTCCCAGCCAGCCTCCTTGAAGAGCGCGATCGCCTTGCGCAGATTGTCGCGCAGCTTTTGCGGATCGCCGGCGACCGGGTTTGTGTAGGGCGTCGTGAAGACCTCCGGCGGCACCTTGTCCTTCAGTCCTTCAAGGATTTCCAGCTCCCTTCCTTGCGGCAGACCCGAGGAGGCGAGTTCCGTGCCCCAGAAATAGCTATCGACGCGCTTGAAGGCGTTGAAGGCAAGGTTGCGGTTCATGTCCTCAAAGTCGAACGCATAGTTCAGCGCTTCGCGCACCCGCGCGTCCTTGAATATCTCGCGACGCGTGTTGGGCACCAGCGCCTGCATGACGCCGACGGCCCGCAGCGCATTCGGCAATTCCTCGCGTTTCACGCGGCCGTCCTTCACGGCCGGGAAGTCGTAGCCCGTCGCCCAGCGGCTCGCCTGGGTCTCCTGTCGGTAATCGATGTTGCCGGCGCGGAAAGCCTCGAGCTCGACGTCTCTGTCGCTAAAGAAGGTGTATGTGATGTTGCGGAAATTGTTCTGTCCGACATTCACGTTGAGGTCCTTACCCCAATAGTCATCACGCAGTTCATAGCGAATGTTCGCGCCCGGCGAGAAGGAGGCTATCCTGTAGGGCCCGGAGCCCATGACGGGCTCCAGTGTCGTCTTCGAGATATCGCGCGGCTTGCCGTCCGGGCCAGGCGCCTCCCACCAGTGCTTCGGCACGACCATGAGCTGGCCGAGGATACTCGGCAGTTCGCGGTTGTTTTTTTCATCGAAGGTGAAGGTCACATCGCGCTCGCCGGTCTTCTCGGCCTTCACCACATGCCGGTAGTAGTTGGCTGTAAGCGGACTGTGTTCTTTCGTCTTGTCGAGGCTGAAAATCACGTCCTCCGGTGTGACCGGCTGGCCGTCCGCCCATTTCGCCTCTTTGCGCAGGCGGAAGGTGACGCTGGAGATATCCGATGGAAAGGAAACCCCTTCGGCAAGCAGGCCGTAAGAAACGAGAAGCTCGTCATCGGCGGATTTCATCAGCGTGTCATGGACCAGCGGCAGGCCGTCCGCTACCTCTCCCTTTGCGAGAACCGGATTGAAGGTATCGAAAGTGCCGGTCGTCGAAAGCCGCAGATCGCCGCCCTTTGGCGCGTCCGGATTGACATAGTCGAAATGCTTGAAGCCGGGCTGATATTTAAGGGCACCTATGCTCGACGTGCCGATTTGAAAGCTCTGCTCCTGCGCGAAAACTTCCAAAGGCAAGGAGATCAAGGCCACGAGAGCAACGAGCAGACTTCTTTTCGACCATGCGACCGCCATTCACCAAACCCCATATTATTTTAGCTTTCTTCGAGAATACGGGAAATACAGGCAAAAAACAGGAAAGTGTGACGTTTTCGTCCATTTCGCAAAATTTTGACTGGATACAAGCCGCCAGGACACGTCTTCTTCATTCGACCGCCACCGCCGGAATGTCATCCCCGCTGCCAGAACATCGATTCACCAAAATTGCTTTTCACGGTAGACTCGATGCAAATCACTCTGGCAGACATTCAGGATACCGCATGACATTCCGCCTCGCTCCGTCTTTCCAGACAATCGGCAGACTCGCGTTGGCGGGTATTATTGGTGCAAGCCTGATTGCGGGCGACGCGGAAGCGCAACAGAAGCAGCCGAGCCCCGGCAGCGCCAAGGCGCTCTTCGGTTCGGCTTCCCTACCGGCGCAAGGACCGGCGCGACCGATCGGTTTCTATTCGAAAGGGTGCATGCTGGGCGGCGTTGCCTTGCCCGTGGATGGTCCGACGTGGCAGGCAATGCGCCTTTCGCGCAACCGCCGTTGGGGCAATCCGGCCATGATCGCGCTGCTTGAGCAATTGTCCCGCGATGCAAGGCAGCAGATCGGCTGGCCGGGGCTGCTCGTCGGCGATATATCGCAACCTCGGGGCGGACCGATGTTCAATGGCCACACCTCGCATCAGATCGGCCTTGATGCCGACATATGGCTGATGCCGATGCCCACACGCCGGATGACGGCAGAGGAGCGCGAAGACCTTCCCTTCACCACGATGCTGCAGAAGGAGAAGTTCCTGACGATTAATCCCAGGGTCTGGACGCAATCCCACGCCGAATTGCTGATGCTTGCGGCAAGCTACCCTCAGGTGGAACGCATTTTCGTCAATCCTGCAATCAAGAAAAAGATGTGCGATACTTGGAGGGGCGACCGCACGAACCTCGGCAAGCTGCGCCCGATATACGGCCACGACTCGCATTTTCACATCCGGATGAAATGCCCGCCTGGCGCTGCGGACTGCAAGCCGCAGGCGCCAATCACGGACGGCGATGGCTGCGGAAAGTCGCTGGCCTGGTGGTTCACCAAGGAGCCGTGGGCGCCGCCGAAGCCCGATGCCCGGCCGCCTAAACCACCGCGTGAAATCATGGTAGCCGATCTTCCGAAGGTATGCGCCGCCGTTCTGGATGCACCGGCCGCCGCATCGATGACGGCATCGACTGATGGCGGCTCGACCGCAACTGCCCTGACCGCGGCACCAGCAACACCTGCGGCGGCCGGAGACCTTCTTCCTGCCGTCGGCCCGGTTCCCACCGACAAGCCCCTGGTGCAATGATAGTGGAAATGCTTGTTTTTCTAATCGTGGGCTTGGTATAGAAGCGGCCAAATCGATTGAATCTATGGGATGGAGGTTCTTTTTCATGGCCGGCGGCAAATGCCTTGCATTGATTGCGCATGACCAGAAGAAGAACGAGATGGCGGAATTCGCCCGCCGCAACAGGAACCAGCTGTCCAAATGGAAGATCGTGGCGACCGGAACAACCGGCGGCCGCGTCCTCGATGCGGTCCCCGATCTCGATGTCACCCGTCTGAAAAGCGGGCCGCTCGGCGGCGACCAGCAGATCGGCGCATTGATTTCAACCGGTGAAGTCGGCGCACTCATCTTTTTTGTCGATCCATTGACGCCGATGCCGCATGATGTCGACGTGAAGGCATTGATGCGGCTTGCGATCGTTTACGATATTCCAATGGCACTAAACGAAGCGACTGCCGAAAAACTCATCCCGACTCTGAACGCCTAGACACGGAACCGGCTATGTCCATGCTCAACACCAGCGATGCCCTGCCTTTTCCGATCCTGATCGGCGATATCGGCGGAACGAATGCGCGCTTCTCCATTCTTGCGGACGCTTCGGCCGAGGCCGTCAATTTCGCGAACGTTCGCACAGCCGATTTCGAAACCATCGACGAAGCGATCCTGAAGGGCGTCTTTGCAAAGACGGAGATGCGCCCGCGCGCGGCTATTCTCGCCATTGCCGGCCCGATCAATGGCGATGAAATTCCGCTGACCAATTGCGACTGGGTCGTCCGTCCTCATACGATGATCGAAGGTCTCGGCATCGAGGACGTGATTGTCGTCAATGACTTCGAGGCGCAGGCACTGGCGATTTCCGCACTCGGTGACGGCGAGCGCGAGCGCATTGGTGCTGCATCCGGAGAGATCGTCGCTTCCCGCGTCGTGCTCGGACCCGGAACCGGCCTCGGCGTTGGCGGGCTCGTCCGCGCGCAAGGTTCATGGATTCCCGTGCCGGGCGAAGGCGGCCATGTCGATCTCGGACCACGCAGCAAACGAGACCTGGAGATCTTCCCCTATATCGAGACGATCGAGGGCCGTGTTTCGGCGGAGCAGATCCTTTGCGGACGCGGCATCGTCAATCTCTACCGCGCGATCTGCAAGGCGGATGGCATCGAGCCCAAATATCGCGATCCGGCCGACATCACCTCTCACGCGCTTGCCGGAACCGATACGACGGCCGTGGAGACCATCTTCCTTTTTTCAACCTACCTCGGCCGTGTTGCAGGCGATATGGCGATGATCTTCATGGCCAAAGGCGGCGTCTATCTTTCCGGCGGCATCTCGCAGAAGATATTGCCGGCATTGAGGCAGCCGGAGTTCCGAGCCGCTTTCGAGGACAAGGCGCCGCACTCTCACTGGCTGAAGGCGATTCCAACCTATGTCGTGACCCACCCGCTGGCGGCTCTTGCAGGCCTTTCGTTCTACGCCCGCCGGCCGGCAAGTTTCGGTGTCTCGACCAAGGGCCGCCGCTGGCGCGGTTAATGCCAGTCTAGCCAAAGGCGCGCCAACTCTTTATAGAGCCGCCCCAAGCGCGCGGCTGACGCCGTGCGGGTTATCCGAGACAGGAAGCACAATTTTTGGATTCGTCCGCGAGCAAAAAGAGCACCGTCAGCAGCGATACCGTCACCGGCATCTTGAAGCGCATTATCGCAGAAAACGGCCGTGATCATATCGGTGGATATGCTTTTGCGATCAGCTGTCTGGTCGTTGTGGCCCTTTCGACGGCGTTCACTGCGTGGATCATGAAGGTGATCATTGACGAGGCCTTTGCCAATCGCCGTGCGGATATGGTGTGGATCATTTGTCTTTCGATCTTCATCGCATTCGTGCTGCGCGGTTTTGCGAGCTACGGCCAAGCGGTGGCGCTGTCCAGGATCGGAAACAACATCGTGGCACGCTATCAGCGGCGCCTTTATGCTCATCTCATGACCCTGTCCGTCGGCTTCTACAACCAAGCCCGTTCGGCACATATTGCGGCGCAAGTCAGCCAGAATGTCGGCGGCATCCGCGATGTCATGAACCTGACGATCACATCGACTGCGCGTGACCTTCTCACCTTCATCGCCTTGATCGGCGTGATGGTTTTTCAGGATCCGTTGCTAAGCCTTGCAGTCTTCATTCTAGCTCCGCCGCTCCTCTATGGCTTGCGATATCTGTCCAAGCGCCTACGTCAGGCGACCAAAGAGGCGATTTATCTGAACAGCCATGTCCTGGGCGCGATGCAGGAGACGATCCAGGGGATCGCCATCGTTAAAGCCTTCACCATGGAAGGCGAACTGGAGCGCAAGCTCAACAAGCTCGTCGCTGCGGCAGAAGGCCGCGCAAACCGCATCGCCCGCCTGTCTGAGCGGAATGCGCCGATGACGGAAACCTTCGCCGGTTTTGCCGTTGCGAGCATCCTTGCCTATGCCGCCTATCGGTCGATCTATGACAACGTGCCGCCGGGGGCGTTCTTTTCCTTCGTAACAGCACTGTTGCTCGCTTACGACCCTGCCCGCCGCCTTGCAAGACTGCAGGTTCAGCTGGAGCGAGCCGTCGTCAACGCCCGCATGATCTACGAACTGCTCGACATGGAGCCGCGTCAGCGTGATCTTCCGGATGCGAAACCGCTAAATGTCACAGATGCCCGCATCGAATTCCGCGATGTATCGTTCGCTTACGGTACAGATCCGATCCTCAACGCCGTAAAATTTGTTGCAGAAGGCGGCAAGACGACGGCGCTCGTGGGTCCATCCGGCGCCGGAAAGTCGACGGTCATCAATCTCATTCCGCGCTTCTTCGATCCGAAGAGCGGAGAGATTTTCATCGATGGCCAGGACATTGCGCACGTCACCAAACAGTCGCTTCGCCAGCAACTCGCCTATGTGTCGCAGCAGCCATATCTATTCGAAGGCACGATTCGCGAAAACATCCGCTATGGGCGTCCGGAAGCGACGGATGCCGAAGTGGAAGAGGCCGCCCGGCTTGCCTACGCCCATGAGTTCATCCTCGCGCAACCCAACGGCTACGATACGCCTGTCGGTGAAAATGGCGTGACGCTTTCCGGCGGCCAGCGCCAGCGTCTGTCAATCGCCCGGGCGCTCGTCCGAAAAGCGCCGATCCTGCTTCTTGACGAGGCTACATCGGCACTCGATACGGAATCCGAAGCGGCCGTACAAAAAGCGCTCGATGAAGCGATGACCGGTCGCACCGTCGTCGTCATCGCCCACCGGCTCTCAACGGTCGTGCGCGCCGACAAGATCGTCGTGATGCAGCAGGGCCGTGTCGTCGAGGAAGGCAATCACGAGACGCTTGCGAAGCTCAACGACGGACTTTACGCTCGCCTCAACAATCTTCAGCGGCCTGCCGCCTCGGATTCTCTTTGATACGGATTGTGAGCTGACATGAGCGACGCTGCGATGAAGCTGGTGGTGGTTGGGGCAGCAGGCCGCATGGGACAGACGCTGATCCGACTTATTCATTCCATGGAGGGTGTCACGCTGCATGCGGCCGTCGCCCGGCCCGGCTCGCCGTTCGTCGGCAAGGATGCAGGCGAAATCGCAGGCCTTGGACCAAATGGCGTCACCATTGGGGACGACCCCCTCGCGGCCTTTCTTCACGCCGACGGTGTCCTGGACTTTACAACGCCCGGGACGACAAATGAGTTTGCAGCACTCGCCGCTCAGGCGCGCATCGTCCATGTCATCGGCACCACTGGGTGTTCGGATGCGGATAATGCCAAGATTGCAGCAGCATCGCGTCATGCGCGTATCGTAAAGTCCGGCAATATGAGCCTTGGTGTGAACCTTCTCAGCGTTTTCGTAGAGCAGGCCGCACGAGCGGTCGATGCTGCCGATTGGGATATCGAAATCCTCGAAATGCACCACAAACGCAAGGTTGATGCGCCTTCGGGCACCGCTCTGCTTCTGGGGGAAGCTGCTGCCAAAGGCCGCAACATCGACCTGTCATCGCAATCTGTCCGCGTCCGCGACGGCCATACCGGGGCGCGCGAAACGGGTACAATCGGCTTTGCGACGCTGCGCGGCGGTTCGGTGATCGGTGAGCACTCCGTGCTCTTCGCCGGCGAAGGCGAGATCGTGTCGATGTCGCACAGCGCCGCTGATCGCTCGATCTTCGCCCGTGGCGCCATCAAGGCGGCGCTTTGGGCCCGCGACAAGAAGCCCGGCTTTTATTCCATGCTCGACGTGCTCGGGCTCTCCTCACATTGATCTCATTACGGAGGCATATTTCATGAGCGGCACCCTCGTCCTCGTTCGCCACGGCCAGAGCGAATGGAACCTGCAAAATCTCTTCACCGGCTGGAAGGATCCAGATCTCACGGAACTCGGCATCGAAGAAGCCAAGACGGGCGGTCAGGCGCTTGCCGACTACGGTATAAAATTCGATGTCGCCTTTACGTCTGCGCTCGTACGCGCGCAACACACGCTAACGCTCATTCTCGACAAAATCGGCCAGCCGGACCTCAAGACGATCCAAGATCAGGCTCTGAACGAGCGCGATTACGGCGACCTCTCTGGCCTCAACAAGGACGATGCCCGCGCCAAATGGGGCGAGGAGCAGGTTCACATTTGGCGGCGTTCCTACGACGTCCCGCCTCCTAGCGGTGAAAGCCTGCGCGACACCGGCGCGCGCGTCTGGCCTTACTATCTCACCGAGATTCTGCCGCGCGTGCTGCGCGGTGAAAAAGTGCTCGTCGCTGCCCATGGTAACTCGCTGCGTTCGCTGGTCATGGTGCTTGACCGCCTGACCAAGGAGCAAATCCTGGCGCTCAACCTCGCAACCGGCGTTCCGATGGTCTACAAGCTCGATGCCGACTCCACCGTCGCTTCCAAGGAAGTGCTCGGCGATATGTCCGGCGCGCATTAAGCCTTCGGGATCTCCGCTCAGAAGCCGGGCTCGCTGCCCGGCTTTTTCAATTCTCTATCGTGAACTGCACCCTGTCGGCTGCAAAGCGGCTGATCGAGTATTGCACCGGCACGCCCTCAATATCCGTATTCATTGCCTTGGTGATGAGCAGGATGGCACCCGGCGTCAATTCCAGGGTCGTGATGTCGCGTGAATCGGCATGAGCGGCCGTAATCTCTGTCGTTGCGCGGACGTAATCCGGCAGGCCCAGTTCGGCGAAGGCCTTGGTGATCGATTCCGTCTTGCGATAAGCTTCGTCGATGCCGGCAAACCGGTCCGCCGGAAACCATGTCGTCGCGCAAGACACCGGCCGTTTGTCGGCCATACGCAATGTCTCGAGGCGGATCACCGCAGCCCCGGGTCTAAGTCTCAGCCAGCGTGCAACTTCCGCATCGGCTCCCTCCTCGGTATGGTCGAGCAATAGCCCGCGCATCTCGCGCGCCTGGGCACCGATACCGGCGGTGAAGCGCGTGCGACGTGTGATCGGAAAATTCAGCCGTTCCTTCCGCTCGATCAGGGTACCGCGGCCCTGCACCGCGCGCACGATGCCTTCCTGAGCCAGGGCGGCAAGCGCGCTTCTGACCGTATGACGATTGACGCCGAATTGCAGCGCCAGAACCGTTTCCGGCGGCACCATGCCGGTCTCGTCATAGGCCCCGGTATTGATTGCGTCGCGAATACGGTCCGCGATTTGGCGCCAGAGCGCCACGCCCGTCTGTCGTTGCACTTGTTCTGCCATCTTACCCCTTGATGTCACACGCTTGTCACGTCGGCGATTTAAGCGTAATCATATCTTGTATAGTTGTCTATATCAATAGACATTTAGGGATGTGGTGATGACCTTGGCGGAGAACAATGCGGCGGCGAACGGCGAGCGCAAGCGCGCTGCCGGCCTGCTCGCGCGGGCTGAACGACACGAGCTTGTCGAGGCTTTTGAAGCTCTCGCAGAAAAGCCGGCGGTTCAGCCTGTGCGCGGGCCGGAAACCGGCCTCGTGATGGTGCGTGGCCGCATCGGCGGCGGCGGCGCGCCCTTCAATCTCGGCGAAGTCACTGTCACGCGCGCAACGATACGGCTTGGTTCGGGTGCCGTTGGTCATGCGCAGGCGCTCGGCACAGACCGCGAAAAGGTAAGGCTTGCCGCGATTTTCGACGCGCTTTGGCAGAACGACGCGACGAAGGGCTTCATCGAGGAGAGACTGCTTTTGCCGATCGCGGCGCGAATTGCTGAGACCGATCGCCGCAAGGCAGACGAAACGGCGGCGACGCGGGTTGATTTCTTCACAATGGTGCGCGGAGACGACTGATGAGCCTCAAGATCGAAGCCCTGACCGGTGGCTTTACCGAACCCGTCTTCCAGTCCCAAAGCGTCTTCAAGACTATGATGGATAGTATGGCGCGGCCCGGAACAATCCAGACCATTGCACCCGAAGTCGCGCCACCTGCGCCGCTTGGTACTGCCGCAGCCGCGATTGCGCTGACGCTATGCGACCACGATACGCCGGTCTGGCTGTCTTCCGGGCTCGCGAAATCAGCAATGCCCGATTGGCTCGGCTTTCACACCAGCGCGCCCGTGGTTCCGGAAAGGGCTGAAGCCCGCTTTGCCTTTATTGAGCACGGCGTGACGCTTTCCTCGTTAGGACTCTTTGCCTTAGGTACGCAGGAATATCCCGATCGCTCGACAACGTTGATCATCGAACTTGCAGGACTCGAAGGCGGCCGCCGGCTGGCGCTAACGGGCCCCGGCATTCAGAGCGTGACCGAGATTGGGCCCGTCGGCCTGCCGGAGACCTTCCTGCGGCTCTGGGCGGAAAACCGCGCCCTCTTTCCACGCGGCATCGACCTCGTGCTGACAGCAGGCAGCCGTTTCCTCTGCCTGCCGCGAACCACCAAGATCATCGCAACGGAGATGTGAGCCATGTATGTTGCCGTCAAAGGAGGCGAGGCCGCCATTGAGAATGCCCACCGCCTGCTTGCCGATCGCCGCCGCGGCGACCGTTCGCTCCCTGCGATCGGTATAAACCAGATCGTCGCGCAGCTTGCCCTTGCAGTCGACCGCATCATGGCCGAGGCCTCGCTCTACGACCGCACGCTCGCCGCACTTGCCGTCCGCCAGTCGCGTGGCGACATGATCGAGGCGATCTTCCTGCTGCGTGCCTATCGCACGACGCTGCCACGCTTCGGATACTCGAAACCGCTCGATACCGCGGCGATGAAGATCGAGCGCCGCGTTTCCGCCACCTACAAGGATCTGCCTGGCGGCCAGCTTCTCGGTCCCACCTTCGACTACACGCACCGACTGCTCGATCCTGCGTTGCTTTCCGACGAGGCCGTTGAAGAGCCAGCGCAACGTCCTGCCGAAACCGGCCGCGTCATGCGCGTGTCGGAAATCCTTGGCCAGGAGGGACTGATTGAGGCCGACGGCGATATGCCGGAGGATCACGAGATCGGCGACCTTACCCGCGAACCGATGGAATTTCCGATGAGCCGCGACCTTCGCCTGCAGGCGCTTGCGCGCGGGGACGAGGGCTTCCTTCTGGCGCTCGGCTATTCCACGCAGCGAGGCTATGGCCGCAACCATCCCTTCACGGGGGAAATCCGTATCGGTGACGTCGAGGTGGAATTAGACGTTCCGGAACTCGGTTTTGCCGTATCGCTCGGGACAATCCAGTTGACGGAATGCCAGATGGTCAACCAGTTCAAGGGCTCAGCCAAAGCGCCGCCGCAGTTCACGCGCGGTTACGGCCTCGTCTTCGGCCAGAGCGAACGGAAAGCGATGTCGATGTCGCTGGTCGATCGGGCACTGCGCGCCGAGGAGTTCGGGGAAGACATCACAGCACCGGCACAGGACGAGGAATTTGTCATTTCTCATTCCGACAATGTCCAGGCCACTGGCTTCGTCGAGCATCTGAAATTGCCGCATTACGTGGATTTCCAGGCCGAACTGGACCTTGTCCGGCGCATGCGCCGCGACTTCGAGACTGCTCGAAACGGCGGCAGGGACTTGCAGGAGGCGGCAGAATGATGCGCGCCGCCAAAAGGCTTTCAGTCGCCGCCACCCCCGCTATCGCCGTCGTCCAAGTCGAAGCTGCTGTCCTTTCCGGAACCGAAGATCTGACGGTGGAGAAACGCAAACGCAATGGCTGCCAAGAGCACGGCAGTCGAGAGCATTTCAGCGTCGAATTCCAAGCCGTTCCCTCGCTTTTGCTTGAAGGTAACCGCAAATGACGGAGCTAGCCACCTACAACTTCGCGTATCTCGACGAGCAGACGAAGCGGATGATTCGCCGCGCGATCCTGAAGGCGATCGCGATTCCCGGGTACCAGGTGCCTTTCGCCTCCCGCGAAATGCCCATGCCCTACGGCTGGGGCACGGGCGGGGTGCAGGTAACGGCCTCGATCATCGGGCCGGACGATGTACTGAAGGTCATCGACCAGGGTGCCGACGACACCACGAATGCAGTTTCCATCCGTGCTTTCTTCCAGAGGGTTGCAAACGTCGCGGTGACCACCCACACCAAAGATGCAACGGTCATCCAAACGCGTCATCGCATTCCGGAAGAAAAGCTCGGAGCCAACCAGGTGCTCGTCTACCAGGTTCCGATCCCGGAGCCACTCCGCTTCCTCGAGCCGCGCGAAACCGAAACGCGCAAGATGCATGCGCTGGAAGAATACGGCCTGATGCATGTGAAGCTTTACGAGGACATCGCGCACAACGGCCGCATCTCCAAGACCTACGCCTATCCGGTGAAGGTCGCCGGGCGCTACGTCATGGACCCGTCGCCGACGCCGAAATTCGACAATCCGAAAATGCATATGTCCGACGCGCTACAGCTCTTCGGCGCTGGCCGCGAGAAACGCATCTACGCGGTTCCGCCCTATACCGAGGTCGTCAGCCTCGATTTCGAAGACTATCCGTTCGAGATTCAGCGCTTCGGCAAACCCTGCGCACTTTGTGGCGCAGAGGAGGTCTATCTCGACGAGGTAATTCTCGACGACAAGGGCGGACGCATGTTCGTCTGCTCCGATACCGACCATTGCGAAGACCGCCGCGAGCAGGGACATGCCGGCGAGATGCTTGCGCCGAAGGAGGCTGCGGAATGAGCGACACACCTCTTCTCAAAGTCAACGACGTTTCGAAATTCTACGGAAATCGTGTCGGCTGCCGCAATGTCTCCTTCGAGCTCTGGCCGGGCGAGGTGCTGGCCGTCGTCGGCGAGTCCGGTTCCGGAAAGACGACGCTACTTAACTGTATCTCGACGCGCTTGATGCCGACGACCGGTAGCGTCGAATATCACATGCGCGATGGAAGCTATCGCGATCTCTACCGCATGAACGAGGCGGAGCGCCGCTTCCTGATGCGCACTGATTGGGGATTCGTGCACCAGAATCCGGCCGACGGCTTGCGCATGACGGTGTCGGCCGGCGCCAATGTCGGCGAACGGCTGATGGCGATCGGCGACCGGCACTATGGCAAAATCCGCTCCACCGCCATCGACTGGCTGGAGCGTGTTGAAATCGACGCCGGCCGCATCGATGATCAGCCTCGCGCTTTCTCGGGCGGCATGCGCCAACGTCTGCAGATTGCCCGCAATCTCGTCACCAGCCCGCGGCTCGTCTTCATGGATGAGCCAACCGGCGGTCTCGACGTCTCGGTTCAGGCGCGCCTCCTCGATCTGGTTCGCGGTCTCGTCAACGATCTCGGCCTCTCGGCCATCATCGTCACCCACGATCTCGCCGTCGCGCGCCTGCTCTCGCATCGTATGATGGTGATGAAGGACGGCTATGTTATCGAACATGGCCTCACAGACCGGGTGCTCGACGACCCGCGCGAGCCCTACACACAATTGCTCGTCTCATCGATCCTGCAGGTCTGAAAGGCAACAACCATGGCAACGCCCCTCGTCGTTTCCGAAGTTTCGAAGTGCTTCACCATGCATTTGCGCGATAACATCAAACTTCCGGTCGTCTCTGACGTCGCCTTCTCCGTTGCCGCCGGCGAATGCGTCGTTCTCGGTGGTCCTTCGGGCATCGGCAAGAGTTCCCTGCTCAAGATGATTTATGGCAACTATGCCGTAGATACCGGACAGATCCTCGTCAGCCACATGGGCCGTGTCGTCGATCTCGCCGCTGCGGACCCGCGCACTGTCATCGATGTCCGCCGCCATACTCTCGGCTATGTCAGTCAGTTCCTTCGCACCGTTCCGCGTGTTGCCGCCATCGATGTCGTTGCCGAACCGCTGCTTGCCCGCGGAGAGACCGCTGCCACCGCACGCGAAAAAGCGGCGGCCCTGCTTGAAAAGCTGAACCTTCCCCAAGCGCTATGGCGGCTGCCGCCTGCGACTTTCTCGGGTGGCGAGCAGCAGCGTGTCAACATCGCTCGCGGTTTCATCACCGACCATACGGTCCTGCTGCTCGATGAGCCAACCGCTTCTCTCGACGCAAAAAATCGCGCCGTCGTCGTCGGCATGATCGCAGAGAAGAAAGAGGCGGGCGTAGCCCTTCTCGGCATATTCCATGATGAGGAAGTAAGAGAGGCGGTAGCCGACCGCATCCTCGACGTCCAGCAGTTTTCGCCGCGAAAGGCGCTTGCAGCATGAGCCGGAAGCTGGGCGACATGCCCTATATTCATGAGACCGCCTTCGTCAGCGATGCCACGCTTGGCCGTTATACGGAGATATCCGAACGCTGCCGGATCAGCGAAGTCGAATTCGGTGATTATTCCTACATCATGCAGGATGGCTCTATCTGGTGCGCGACCATCGGCAAGTTCGTAAATATTGCCGCCGCCGTCCGTATCAACGCGACCAACCATCCGACATGGCGCGCGACGTTGCATCACTTCACCTATCGCGCCGCAGACTATTGGCCGGATGCGAATATGGAGACGGATTTCTTCGAATGGCGACGCTCCGACCGCGTCGTCATCGGCCATGACGTATGGATCGGCCATGGGGCAACCATCTTGCCCGGCGTCACCGTCGGCAACGGCGCGGTGATCGGCGCAGGTGCCGTCGTCTCAAAGGACGTCGCGCCCTACACGATCGTCGGCGGCGTTCCCGCAAAGCTTATCCGCGAGCGTTTCTCCAGGGAAATCGGCGAGCGGATGGACAGACTTGCGTGGTGGGATTGGGAGCATTCGAAGCTGCGTTCAGCACTCGAGGATTTCCGGGCGCTTTCGGCGGAAGATTTCCTTAGCCGGCATAATAGCTAAAGGCCTGTTCATAAGGCCGATTGTCACAGCACTTACACAAAACTGACATTGGAGTTTCATCGAGCCCGACTAATGCACTCCTGACGCAGGCCCTTAGAATGCGAGGTAGAGCATGATGTTCGAACTGAAGGATGTCACCCGCCGTTTTGGTGCAAAGCTGGCCGTGGATTCCGTCACGCTCGACATGCCGCAGGGCCAGATGGTCGGCATCATCGGGCGCTCGGGCGCGGGGAAATCCACGCTGCTTCGCATGATCAACCGGCTGCAGGAGCCGACTTCCGGATCCATTCGTTTCGGCGGCGTCGAAGTCTCCGCCCTTCGCGGCGAGGCCTTGCGCAACTGGCAGCGCGATTGCGCGATGATCTTTCAGCAGTTCAATCTCGTCCCGCGCCTCGACGTTCTGACCAATGTCATGCTCGGCCGCCTCAATCACCGCCCGACCATGCTGAGCCTCCTCAACATCTTTAGCCGCGACGAGCGCATTCATGCGATTGCGGCCCTGGAACGCCTCGGCATCGAGCAGACGGCGCTGCAGACCGCCGGCACGCTTTCCGGCGGCCAGCAGCAGCGGGTGGCGATCGCGCGCGCCCTGATGCAGAACCCGAAGATGGTGCTCGCCGACGAGCCGATCGCCTCGCTCGATCCGCTGAACGCCAAGATCGTCATGGATGCGCTGCGCGACATCAACGAGCGCGAGGGCATCACCGTCATCACCAACCTGCATACGCTCGATACGGCACGCAATTATTGCGAGCGCATCGTCGGCATGGCCGCTGGCCGCGTCGTTTTCGACGGCAAGCCTTCAGAGCTGACAGCGGCTGCGGTCAAGGAAATCTACGGCACCGACAAGGATGGCGCCGGCATCGACGAGACCATGACGTCCACCTCGATCAAAATTCCCGCGCCAGCCGCGGTTCAAGCATCCGCCGGCCTGCAACCGGTTGCCCTGGCAGGCCTCTGAGGGAGACGGCCGTGATCGATTGCCTGCCTCAAGGGCACACTTCTTCGTAACAGCAAGACCACCGGGGAACCGGTTAATCAGGAGAGACCCATGTTGAAGAAAGCACTCTTTGCCGCGACAGCGCTTCTGGCGCTTGCCGGCGCTGCCGCCGCCGAAGACCTCAAGGAGTTCCGCGTCGGTATTCTCGGCGGCGAAAACGAAGCTGACCGCCTGCGCAACTACCAGTGCATGGTCGACAAGCTGCCATCCGTTCTCGGCGTGGAAAAGGTTTCACTGTTCCCGGCCGCCGATTATGACGGCGTCATCCAGGGCTTGCTCGGCGGCACACTTGACTATGCCGAACTCGGCGCATCCGGCTATGCCAAGATCTACCTTGCAAACTCGAAGGCTGTGGAGCCGATCCTGACCACGGTTCAGACCGACGGCTCCATGGGCTACTACTCGATCATGGTTGCCCGCAAGGATTCGGGCATGACGAAGGTCACCGACATCAAGGGCAAGAAGCTCGGCTTCGCCGATCCGGACTCCACTTCCGGCTACCTCATCCCCACGGTCACCCTGCCGGAAGCCCTCGGCGGCAAGCCCGTCAAGGAACTCGTGGCTTCGACGGGCTTCGGCGGCGGCCATGAGAACCTCGTTCTCGAAGTGCTGAAGGGCACCTTGGATGCCGGTACGACCTTCGGCTCCGGCATCGGCGATTTCAAGGACGGCTACACCTCCGGCAATCTTCGCAAGATGGTCGACAAGGGGGTCCTCAACATGGACGATCTGGTCGAACTCTGGAAGTCTCCGCTGATCCCGAACGGCCCGGTCGTTGTCCGCACTTCCATGAACGACGATATGAAAGCCAAGTTCAAGAAGTTCATGATGGACCTGCCGACGAGCGACGCTGCATGCTTCTCGGCTATTCAGGGCGGTGACTTCAAGGGCTTCGCTGAAGTCAATGCGGACTTCTACAAGCCGATCATCGACGCCCGCAAGGCCACGATCGGCGGCTGATCGCCCACAATTACGACAGCGCCGCCGACGGGATGCCGCCGGCGGCGCTTTCATGTTGAGTCCACCTCGTGTGCGGAAGGGGATAACGGGATGACGTCCACCACACTGCAGCCGTTTCTGAGCGAGACAGGGGCGCTTGTCGAACGCCATTGGCAGGAGCTCGCAGCTCGCCGCCGGCTTTATACCGTTTTCAGCCTCGCAATCCTGATCCTCGCTCTGAGCGGGTCCCTCTGGTTCGCCAACGAGACCAACTCGGGGAAATTCCTGGATCGGCTGCCGCACCTTTTCGATTTCGTCGGCGATCTCGTTCCGCGGGACGGCATGGAAATCTGGCGCGCCATGTTCGACCTCCCTTCGCCCTACTATGATGGCAGCCTCCAGTACGATTATCCGGACGGCCGGCACTACATCACCGGAAGTTTCTATATTCCGGAATATTTCTACAAGATGGCAGAGACGCTGAACATCGCGATCTTTTCTACTGTCATCGGCCTGTTTTTCGGCTTCATCCTGTCCTTCATCGCCGCGAAAAACATGACCCGCAATATCTGGATACGCGGCATGGCGCGACGCTTCATGGAAATCCTCAGGGCTTTTCCCGAAGTTGTTCTCGCCGGCTTCTTCCTTGCAATCCTCTCTCTCGGCCCCCTTCCCGCTGTCATCGCAGTGTCGATCCATACGATCGGAGCACTTGGCAAGCTGTTTTTTGAGGTCATTGAAAATGCCGACATGAAGCCCGATGAGGGATTGAAGGCCGTGGGAGGCAACTGGATTGAGCGCGCATGGTTCGGCATGGTCCCGCAGGTGCTGCCGAACTTCATGAGTTATTTCCTGCTGCGCCTCGAAATCAATGTCCGAGCCTCCACCGTCATCGGTGCCGTCGGCGGCGGCGGCATCGGTGAGCAGTTGCGCCTGTCGATCAGCCGCGGACACGAGGCTAAGACCTTGGCGATCATCATATTGCTGCTGCTGACAGTCATCGCTGTCGACCAGTTCTCGGCCTGGCTGAGGCGCAAGCTGGTGGGCGACCATGCATTTCAGACCATTGGATAAGGACCGCGCCATGCCCTCCCTGAATGCCGCCGAAATGGAACGTATCGCCGCCGGGCATCCGGAAATCTTCAACCGCTCCGTCTGGCGGCGGTTTCAGGTTCCGCTCATCGTGGCCGCCCTCGTTCTCTACGTCTTTTATGCCTGGTGGTTTTTCGCAGCCGGAAAAGTATTCGGCGAGGCCAACTGGGGTATCGCCGGCAATTATCTGGCCGACTGGGTTTCTTACGAGATCCGTCCCGATATAGAGATCAATCCCGACGGCAGCATGCGGATCACGTATTCGCGCTTCGATCCCATCGGCCCCAATCCGAACCCTGATTGGTTGGAGGCGAAACGCGAAATCGTTAGCCGCACAATCGAAGCTCCGACGACGGCACCCAGTACGACTGCGCCGTCCGCTCCATCCTCAAGCTTCAATTTCATGGCCGGCGCCTCGCAGCAGCAGGCAGCTCCCGCAGAGGCGGCCAGAACCGACGTACGCGCGGAGGAAGTCGTCACCGAAGCGCTGGTCCACATGGGCGCGTCACGAACAGCGGAGATCCGCCCGAACGAGGTTGTCCTGACACGCAACGACGAACGCGTGACCCTGACTTTGGATACAACCGCGGAACGGGTGACCGCCCAAGGCAACCTTCCGGAATGGGTGGAGCAGCGCTCTCCAGGGGGGCGCGTGATCGCATACTTCGGCCTTTCCGGTTGGGCGGAGATCTCCTCCGACCGCGTGAGGGTCCACAAGCGCTTCCTGGGTTGGGCGAACTTCGTGTTCGACACCAATTCAGCTTTCTTCGGCAAGTCTGCCGGTGAAGTGGCCTCTTTGGTCCTGTCGAGCGAACACCTCGATCCGAGGCAGAGCAATCTGTCGCTCGCCTGGAACGACTTCCTCTACAATCCCTCCTGGCAACATCTCGACGTGTGGACAAAACTGCTGCAGACGGTTGTCATGGCCTTTGTCGGCACGCTGTTTGCCATGCTCGTCGCCTTCCCACTGTCCTTCATCGCCGCGAGGAACATTTTCCGCAATCGGCCGGCCAATCAGCTGACAAAGCGATTCTTCGACTTTCTGCGCTCGGTGGATATGCTGATCTGGGCGCTGTTCTTTACCCGGGCGTTCGGACCTGGTCCTCTCGCCGGCATTTCAGCCATCTTCTTCACCGATACGGGAAGCCTTGGCAAACTTTACTCGGAAGCGCTCGAAAACATCGATGACAAGCAGCGCGAGGGCGTGAAATCGGTAGGGGCACATCCAGTTACGGTGCAGCGATATGGTGTGGTACCGCAGGTGATGCCGATTTTTGCTTCTCAGGCGCTCTATTTCTGGGAGTCCAATACCCGTTCCGCCACCGTTATTGGTGCGGTCGGTGCCGGGGGCATCGGTCTGAAGCTCTGGGAGGCCATGCGCACCAATTCCGACTGGGAAAATGTCGCCTATATGGTCATCCTGATCCTGATCGTCGTCTTCTTGTTCGATGCCGCATCAAACGCACTCCGCCAACGGCTGATGGGCACGAAAGCGCATTAAAAGTTGATGGGGCGGCAGCCTCATCATCATTCTGTCACGGAAATCTTTTAGCCGGGAGCCTGCTTGCGGTCCGCGGCCAAATCACTGACATTGCGGCCCCTGCTTGAACATATTTTCAGGACAAGAACATTGCGCTACGCCCTTTATTTTACGCCGCCAAAGGACGATCCTCTGACCGGCGCCGCCTCGATCTGGCTTGGGCGCGACGCATTTACGGGCGAAGCTTATCCGGCTCCCGAGGAAGATGGGATGCCGGCCGCAGAACAGTTCGAACTGACAGCCGATCCGCGCCGATACGGCTTTCATGCGACGATCAAGGCACCCTTCGCTCTCGCCTCATCGGTCACCGAAAGGGACCTGATCGCAGTCGTCGAGGATTTCGCCGGCCGCACGCCGGCATTCGATGTCCCGGAGCTTGTCCTCGGGCAGATCGGCCGATTCTTTGCGCTGGTTCCTGGCTTTATGCATGCGCCGCTTCAGGATTTCGCGGCAAGCGTGGTAAAGTCCTTCGAGCCGTTTCGCGCAGCACTTTCCGAGGCCGATGTTACAAGGCGAAAGCCTGAACAACTGACGGAAAGCCAACGCTCCAACCTCATGCGCTGGGGCTATCCTTACGTGATGGGGGACTTCGGCTTTCACATGACCCTGACCGGCCAGGTGCCCGAAGAGCGCTCGGCACTGATGAAATCGATCCTGGAGAAGCGTTTTGCCGATTTCATCGGCCGGCCGCTTTCCATTTCTGGCCTCGCAGTCTTCATCGAAGAAGAGCGAGGTGCGCTGTTCAAAATTCATTCATGGCTGCCGCTTGCTGGCGCCAAACGCTGAGAGATCGACAGATGACCAAAGAGATAGTCCTTTCCAACGCCCGCATCGTTCTTGAAGACGAGATCGTTGATGGCTCGCTTTTGATCCGCGACGGGAAAATTAATGATATCTCGAAAGGCAATTCGGCAAATGGAGAGGATTTCGAGGGCGATTACCTGATCCCTGGTCTCGTCGAACTGCATACCGATCATCTCGAAGGCCACTATTCGCCGCGTCCAGGCCTTCGCTGGCATAAGACGGCGGCCATTCAGGCCCATGACGCGCAGATCGTCACCTCCGGCATCACCACCGTCTTCGACTGCCTGCGCATGGGTGCGGACGAAGACGGCGGCTTTGAACATGGCGAAATGCGCGAGATGGCCGATGCCATCCAGAAGGCAGAGCGGGAAGGCCGCCTTCGAGCGGAACACCTGATCCACCTGCGCTGCGAGGTCTCGGCCGACAATGTGCTGGAGCATTTCGCGGATTTCGAGAACGATCCCTATGTCCGCCTCGTTTCGCTCATGGACCACGCGCCGGGCCAGCGTCAGTTCCAGACGATGGATCAATACGTCTTCTATTATCAGAAGAAGCGCGGCCTTTCGGACGAGGAGTTCGCGCGCTTCATCGAAAAGCGCCTCAACGAATCCGCCCGCAATTCGACGCCGCACCGCAACGCAATCGCCGAGGTCTGCAAGGCGCGTGGTATCACCGTTGCGAGCCACGATGATGCGACGCTTGCCCATGTCGACGAGGCGATGGAGAACGGCGTGCGCCTTGCGGAGTTTCCGACGAGCTTCGATGCCGCCAAGGCATCACATACGCACGGCATGAGCGTGCTGATGGGCGCTCCCAACGTCGTGCGCGGCAAGTCCCACTCAGGCAATATCGCTGCTCGCGACCTTGCCGAACGTGGCGTGCTCGACGTGCTTTCTTCCGACTATGTGCCGCTCAGCCTGCTCTACGCACCCTTCATTCTTGCCGACGAGCTAGAAACGATCTCATTGCCGAAGGCGATCGCGATGGTGACGGCGACGCCGGCACGTACCGTCAGCCTCAACGATCGCGGCAGAATCGAAACCGGCCTTCGCGCCGATCTTGTGCGCGTCTTCCGCGACGAAGGCGTACCGGTGACCCGCTCCGTCTGGCGTGAAGGGCGCCGGGTCGCATGATTCCGTCGCACGAACCGCACCTAGTACCTGGCACCGAGCGTGGGGTCATGGTCGTTGTCGTCGGCCCAAGCGGCGCCGGCAAGGACACTCTGATGACTCTGGCGGCCAAGCATTTTGCCGGCCGTCCCGACGTGCACTTCGTTCGCCGCGTCATCACGCGGGACGGCGATGCCGGCGGCGAAGACCATCTCTCCGTTTCCGAGGGAGGCTTCGTCTCGATGGAGCAATCCGGCAACTTCGCGGTATGGTGGGAAGCGCATGGGCTGAAGTATGGCATTCCGGCAGAGGTTTCCGCCGCACTGGCGAAGGGGCACCTAGTGATCGCCAACGGCTCCCGTTCGGCTCTCCACCGTTTTCAGGCCGTTTTTCCCCGTCTCAAGGTCATCAACGTGACAGCGCGCCCGGAAGTGCTGGCCGGACGTCTCGAGGCTCGCGGCCGCGAGACCCACGAGGACATCATGGCCCGCCTCGCTCGCGGCTCACTCACCGTGCGCGGCGACTACGACGTCACCGAGTTCGACAACAGCGGTTCGCTGGAAGAGGCCGAGCGCAAGATCGTCGACACGCTCAACGGCTTCCTCGCTGAAATCGCTTAGCCGGCTAGGGGAGCTCATGACCATCGTAATCGTTCCCTACTTACGGTGCTGCACAGCTCTGCAGTTGCACTTCTGAAAATGCTGTGCTCAGGGATCGCATTGCCTTGCGCGACTATCTGCGGACGTATTCCCGAAGGGCCGAAGCCTATGCGGCTCTCAAGCTTCGGCTCATGGATGAAGCCAATGGCGACTGGAGCTACTGCACCGGCGGCAAGTCGGCGTTCGTGCGTGAGACGAACGGCTTGCTGGATTGGGTTAGTTGCAGCCGGCGGGCGGATTATAGTACCTGCGCTGGCAACTATTCGCCGTCCCCTCGTCCCGACACGATCTCACGCTTGCCGACATGGTTGGCCGGTCCGACGAGGCCTTCCTTTTCCATGCGTTCGACCAGCGATGCGGCGCGGTTGTAGCCGATGCCGAGGCGGCGCTGGATGTAGGAAGTCGAGCATTTCTTGTCGCGAAGCACGACCTTGACAGCCTGATCGTAGAGCTCATTGCCGTCCTCGGATGCCGTGGCGCTCTTGTCGAAGACGGCGCTGTCTTCCGGCTCGGCATCTTCCTCTTCATCCGCGGTGACCGTCTCCAGATATTCCGGACGGCCCTGCGTCTTCAGATGTGCGACGACCTTTTCGACTTCGAGATCGGAGACGAACGGGCCGTGGACGCGGGAAATCCTGCCGCCGCCCTGCATGTGCAGCATATCGCCCTGGCCGAGGAGTTGCTCGGCACCCTGTTCGCCAAGGATCGTGCGGCTGTCGATCTTCGACGTCACCTGGAAGGAGATGCGGGTCGGGAAGTTCGCCTTGATCGTGCCGGTGATGACATCGACCGAGGGACGTTGCGTCGCCATGATCAGGTGAATGCCGGCGGCGCGCGCCATCTGGGCGAGACGCTGGATCGCGCCTTCAATCTCCTTGCCGGCGACCATCATAAGGTCGGCCATTTCGTCGACGATGACGACGATATAGGGCATCGGCGCCAAGTCCATTTCCTGCTGCTCTTCGATCGGTGCGCCTGTGCCCCTGTCGAAGCCGGTCTGGACCATGACGTGGATGGTTTCGCCCTTGTCGCGCGCCTGCGCCACGCGGCCGTTATAGCCGTCGATGTTGCGCACGCCGAGGCGCGACATCTTGCGGTAACGCTCCTCCATTTCGCGCACCGCCCATTTCAGGGCCATCACGGCCTTCTTCGGATCGGTGACGACGGGCGTCAGCAGGTGCGGGATGCCGTCATAGACCGACAGTTCCAGCATCTTCGGATCGACCATGATCAGGCGGCACTGCTCCGGCGTCATGCGATAGAGAAGCGACAGGATCATCGTGTTGATCGCGACGGACTTGCCGGAGCCAGTGGTGCCGGCCACCAGTAGATGCGGCATCTTCGCAAGCTCGGCAATCACCGGCTCGCCGCCGATCGTTTTGCCAAGGCCGAGCGCCAGTTTGTAGCCGCTCTTCTCGAAATCCTGGCTTTCGATCATTTCGCGGAAATAGACGGTCTCGCGGATGGCATTCGGCAATTCGATGCCGATGACATTGCGGCCGGGCACGACGGCAACGCGGGCGGACAGCGCTGACATGGAGCGGGCGATATCGTCAGCAAGGCCTATGACACGCGACGACTTTACACCGGGTGCGGGCTCGAATTCATAGAGCGTGACGACCGGACCGGGACGCACATGGATGATCTCGCCTTTGACGCCGAAGTCTTCCAGCACGCTTTCCAGCAGTCCGGCATTCTGCTCCAGCGATTCCTGCGACATGATCTCGCCCAGACGCTCCGGAGGCTCCTGTAGCAGTGCGCGCGGCGGAAATTCGTAGCCGGATGGATCGATATTCGCCGGGATAGTCTTCTGGGTCACGGCGCGCGGTGCGGGCGCCAGATGTGCAGTGGCCTGCACGCGAACCGGCATCGGCGCGATCGGCAGCGTTTTCGCGATCACCGACGCGGCCGGTTGGGTTGGTGGGGCCGCGTTCGATATAGGCTTTGCAGGTGCTGGAGCGGCCATTGCTGTGGCCGGCACATCGGCGCGCGTCTGCGGCCTCCCTCCCGGGCGCCACTCCATCACGCGGAAGCGCGAGATGATCGATTCCGGCGTGGCCACAATCTTCGGCAGTGAAGCAGTTGGAGCGATAATCGGGGCCGCAGCCGCTTCCTCGAAGGCCATGACTTCCCAGAAAGCGAAATCGGAAATGTCCGTAAGCTCGGACGACGCGCGGAATTCCGGTTGAACCGCAGCGACATGCTCCAGATGGTCGCTCTCGGGCACATCCCGAACATAGATATCGAATGGCACATCGATCATGATCGGAGCGCTCGGCTCGGCATCAAGAGCCGACGCTTCGCTGACGGCTTCCTCACGAATCGGCTGGTCCGATTCGGGCGGCGGGCGGCGTTTGCTGATCAGGTTTTCCGGTGTGCGGGTAAAACGCACGTTCGGTGCAAGCGAGAAATTGCTCTGCCAACCCGGCGCTGCGGGAGCGACATTCATGTCACCGCCTGCATCCTGTACGTCTATTTCCGAGGAAAATTCCTCGGCATCCGTCAAATTCGTTCTGGGAAAACGCATGCGACACGCTACTCGCTCAATTTCTGACCCAACCGGATTAGAAAATGAAGGTTAACAAGTTCCTTCCAGTCGCACCTAAACGGCACACCTCCCGAAGCCTAAATTGAGCATTATCAATTGGTTATGCTACTGAGAAAAATCTTCGAGGACGAAGGGCTCAGTGCGCTTCTTCCCAATTGGTGGCGGCGCGCGCATCGACCTTCAACGGAACGCGCATTTCGAGCGCCGGCATGGCGGCGTTTTCCATGACGGAAACGATGATCGGCATCGCCTTTTCGACATCGGCATCCTCAACCTCGAAGACGAGCTCGTCGTGCACCTGCAGCAGCATGCGGACCCGATCCGCAAGACCGGCTTCGGCAAGCGCGGGCTCGATCTTGATCATTGCCCGGCGAATAATATCGGCGGCCGAGCCCTGGATCGGCGCGTTGATCGCAGCACGCTCGTTGAAGGCACGCACTGAAGGATTGGACGAGCGGATTTCCGGGTAGTTGATTCGCCGCCCGAAGATCGTCTCGACATAGCCCTTGTCGCGCGCCATCTGCTTGCGGCTGTCCATGTAGTCGCGGATGCCGGGGAAGCGCTCGAAATATTTCTTGATGTAGTCACCCGCTTCGGAGCGTTCGATCGAGAGCTGGTTGGCAAGGCCAAATGCGGAAATGCCATAGATGATGCCGAAGTTGATCGCCTTGGCGCGGCGGCGCACCTCGGTCGGCATGCCGTCGACCGGAACGCCAAACATTTCGGAGGCCGTCATCGCGTGAATATCTATACCTTCGGCAAAAGCCTGGGTCAGTTGCGGGATTTCCGCAACATGCGCGAGCACGCGCAGTTCGATCTGGCTGTAATCGGCCGAGATCAGCTTATGCCCGGGCACGGAGATGAAGGCGGTGCGGATTTTCCGGCCTTCCAACGTGCGCACCGGAATGTTCTGCAGATTCGGCTCGGACGACGAAAGGCGCCCCGTCGTCGTCGAGGCCAACGAATAAGAGGTGTGGACGCGCCTCGTCTGTGGATGCACGTAGCCCGGCAGCGCATCGGTGTAGGTGGATTTCAGCTTGGTCAGCTGACGCCAATCGACGATCTTGCGCGGCAGCTCGTAACCCGCGGTTGCAAGCTCTTCCAGCACGCTTGCCGACGTCGACCATTGCCCGGTCTTCGTCTTGTTGCCACCGGCAAGCCCCATCTTGCCGAAGAGGATGTCACCAAGCTGCTTCGGCGAGCCGATCGTGAACTTCTCGCCCGCCAGCGTGTAGATTTCGTCCTCCAGACGCGCAGCTCCTTGTGCCAGTTCGCCGGAAAGGCGGGACAGAATCTGGCGGTCGACGGTGATTCCTCGCTCCTCCATGCGCGCGAGCACCGGCAGCAGCGGCCGTTCCAGCCGCTCGTAGACGGCTGTTAGCTTTGCTGCGGCAAGCCGCGGCTTCAGCACCATCCAGAGCCGCAGCGTCACATCGGCGCCTTCGGCGGCATAGTGTGTGGCTCGGTCGATATCGACAAGGTCGAACGTGACATTCGCCCTGCCGCTTCCTGCGATATCCTTGTAAGCGATCGGCTTGTGGCCGAGAAATTTCTCGGAGAGCGAATCCATGCCATGCGCGCCAATGCCGGCGTCGAGGACGTAGGACATCAGCATCGTGTCATCGAAGCTCTTTGTCTCGACGCCGTAGCGCTTCATCAGCAGATAATCATATTTCAGGTCCTGCGCGACCTTGAGGACGGACTCGTCTTCGAGCAGTGCCTTGAGCCGCGGCAACGCGTCCCGCATCGGTATCTGGTTGTCCGCAACCCCGCCGCCAAGGAGATCGCTGACGCCGTTCCTATGGCCGATTGGGACATAGGCGGCGCGGGTCTTGAGGCCCGTCGGGTTCTTGTCGTTGTCGGCAATCGCCATCGAGAATCCGACCAGCTCCGCCTGCATCGCATCAAGCGAAGTGGTTTCGGTATCGAAGGCGACGAGGCCTGTTGCCCGCGCATCGCCAATCCATTTGTCGAGCGTCGCGAGATCGCGGATCGTCACGTAGGTAGAATGATCAAACGGCAGCGCTGCAAAGGCTTCGGCGCGCGCCTTGGCAAGTTCGGCGGGGGTAAAGCCTTTGCCGGCGGGCTTGGCCGTCGCCGGAATCGGAACGGCAGCGCCCTCAACATCCGGAATGCCGCCTGCAACCGGCTCCGGTTCAACGGCATCGAGATCGGGGCCGTGCGCAGCAGTACCCCACTCGACCTTCACGTCGGCCGCCTCGATGGCGCTCGCATCGCAATTGCACGCCTCCGCCACACGGCGCGTCAGCGTCGTGAATTGCAGCGCCTTCAGGAAGCCGATCAACTTCGGACCGTTCTGCACTTCGAGAACGAGGTCGTCCAGACCAAGCACCAGCGGCACATCAGATCGCAGCCGCACCAATTCGCGCGAGAGCCTTGCCTTGTCGGCATTTTCGAGAATCGCCTGGCGGCGCTTTTCCTGCTTGATCTCATGCGCACGGTCCAGCAGCGTGTCGAGGTCGCCGTATTCTGCAAGAAGCTGTGCGGCGGTCTTCGGGCCGACGCCAGGAATACCCGGAACATTATCGACCGAATCGCCGGTCATTGCCTGCAGGTCGATCATCTTTTCGGGGGAGACGCCCCATTTCTCGATGACGTCCGGGATGCCGATCTGCTTGTCCTTCATGCTGTCGTACATGTGGATGTTCGGCGTTACGAGTTGCATCAGATCCTTGTCGGACGAGACGATCGTCACATCGGCGCCGGTCGCTTCCGCCTGGAGGGCATATGTGGCGATGATATCGTCCGCCTCGAAACCCTCGGTCTCTATGCAGGGCAGGTTGAAGGCGCGCGTTGCCTCCCGGATCAGCCCGAATTGCGGTATCAGTTCATCCGGCGGCGCAGAGCGGTTCGCCTTGTAGGCATCGTACAAGTCCTTGCGGAAGGTCTTTGCCGAATAGTCGAAGATTACCGCAAGGTGCGTGGGCGTCACGCCGACGGACGTGTCGCGCGCATCGGTCAACAGCTTCCAGAGCATGTTGCAGAAACCGGAAACGGCGCCGACCGGCAGGCCGTCGGACTTGCGCGTCAGCGGCGGCAGAGCGTGAAACGCCCGGAAGATGAAACCCGAACCGTCAATAAGGAAAAGATGATCGCCTTTTTTCATGGTTGCATGGATAGCGTGGCGGGATGGAAACGTCCATTGCACATGCTGTTTGCGGTACTATTTATTGCTGACCTTCGGCCTTCGAAATGGAATTGCCTATGGAAAAGCGCAGCATCGCGGTCGCCTATGCCGTACCGCTTATTCTCATGGCGATCGTTCTTGCCAGCTCCTATGCACTGGGTGACGGCCCTGCTGTTATCTTTCGCAAAGTGCTTTTCGCGCCTGTGTTCCTGCTGGCGATCAAGGGTTTGCGAACCTTCTTTCCGCAGCATCTGGATCGCACGCGAAGCTTCAGCACCCAAGCAGAATTTCAGCTGTTGAACGCCTTGCTCCTTTCGGCCTTTCTGATCTCGGTCGGCCCTTACGAATCGCTTCGCATCATTCCGCTGATCTGCGCCTTTGCCGGCATGGCCATCCTGATCGCCGGATGGAATCTTGCATTCTACTGGCATGATCGTGGAAGGGCTCAGGACTAGGACTTTGCGGCCCTCACCGAACTGTTACCAATTTGTAATTGTCGGTTCGGCCGGCCTCCCTTGAAAAACCACATTCCCGATCACAAATCATACTCACCGGCGTTTGATCGCGCCGAGGGTCTGATTACCGGCTTGTCCCCCGCCGCATCAGACTTGGACAAAGGCCTTATCCCCCTCTCCGGGCCTTTGTCCCCATTTTCAAGCCGCCATGGCCAACCTCCAGGCCATGGCGGCTTTGTTTTTCCGCAGAGATGCACATTTATGAAGCTCAAGGGCAAATTTTGATCCATCGCATGCGACTTGTTGCATTGTTTCGCATCCGTTTTTGAGCCTAACTGCAATCATGGGATTTAACAGGATGGATTCGGGAGCATACCTTGCAAGCCAGCTGGCCAAGGGTTTTGCCCGCTCGCTGCAGCAGCGCGCGGCGGGGCTCGGTTTTTCTCCCGGGCAATTCCCGATCCTTCTCGAACTTTGGGCGGAAGACGGCCTGACGCAGAAGCAATTGCTCGAACGCGTCGATATCGAACAGGCGACAATGGCCAATACGCTTGCACGCATGGCGCGCGACGGTCTCATCGAGCGCCGCCCCCATCCTTCCGACAAGCGAGCACAGCTGATCTTCCTGACGCCCATCGCACGGGCGATCGAAGATGAGGCGGTCAGGACAGCGCGCGAGGCTGACCTTGCGCTTTTCCAAGGTTTCAAGGCCTTCGAACGCGAGCTGATGCTGGAATATATCCGGCGCCTTCTCGAAAACGCGAAGAAAATCTGATCCCTATTCGGCAGCTGGAACATCCCGTGAGCGTTTTCGCAACGGTCAATCGGCACGTGCCGAAAGCACGCCTACGCGCGCCGTCAGCTTTGCGCTCGGCTCGATATCAGGCTTGCCGAGCATATCGCGGCCTTTGTGCCTTAGTAGGACGCCGCCTTGTTAACGGCTTCCAAATTCCGATTTTTCTTCCTCGAAACGTCCCCACCTTTGGTCTATCGTCCGGCCAAATTTCAAAAGGGAGTCGGAAATGATAGACGTAACCCCGGTGCTTTCGCGCGCGGATCAGAATCTCGGCTTAAGCCTCGACAGACTATTCGAGTTGCTGCGCATCAAATCGATCTCGACCGACCCGGCTTACAAAGCGGATTGCCGCATGGCGGCTGAATGGCTGGTCGCCTATTTGAAGACGCTGGGCTTCGAAGCTTCCGTTCGCGATACTCCCGGCCACCCGATGGTCGTTGCGCACCATGCAGACGCCGGTGCGGATGCGCCGCATGTACTATTCTATGGTCATTACGACGTTCAGCCGGTCGATCCAGTTGAGCTCTGGGAAAACGATCCCTTCGAACCGGCCATCACGGACATGGGCAACGGCCGAAAGATCCTGACCGGCCGCGGCACCGCGGACGACAAGGGCCAGCTCATGACCTTCGTCGAAGCTTGCCGGGCCTATAAAGAAGTCAACGGCGCGCTTCCCTGCCGGATCACCATCCTCTTCGAGGGCGAAGAGGAATCCGGCTCGCCCTCGCTCAAGCCCTTCCTGGAGGCAAATGCGGCCGAACTGAAGGCCGACTACGCGCTTGTCTGCGATACCGGCATGTGGGATCGTGAGACCCCGGCAATTGCTGCTACCCTTCGGGGCCTTGTTGGCGAAGAAGTCGTCGTTACGGCAGCAGACCGCGATCTGCATTCCGGGCTTTTCGGCGGCGCGGCTGCAAATCCAATCCATGTCCTGACAGCGGCGCTTTCCGGCCTCCACGACGAAACCGGCCGCGTTGCGCTCGAGAACTTTTATGAAGGCGTCGAGGAAACGCCTGCAAACATCAGGGCCTCATGGGAAAAGCTCGGCCAGACCGCTGAAAGCTTCCTGGGCCAAGTCGGCCTTTCGGTGCCGTCGGGTGAAAAAGGCCGCTCCGTTCTGGAACTCACCTGGGCGCGCCCGACGGCTGAAGTCAACGGTATATGGGGCGGCTATACCGGCGAGGGTTTCAAGACCGTGATCGCCGCCAAGGCTTCGGCCAAGGTTTCCTTCCGCCTCGTCGGCAAGCAGGATCCGGCAAAGATCCGAGAAACGTTCCGAAGCTATATCCGTTCGAAAATTCCTGCCGACTGCTCGGTCGAGTTCCATCCTCATGGCGGTTCGCCGGCAATTCACCTTGCATACGATTCTCCGGTGATCACCAGGGCGAAGAGCGCCCTTTCCGACGAATGGCCGAAGCCCGCCGTCGTCATCGGTATGGGCGGCTCAATTCCGATCGTCGGCGATTTCCAGACAATGCTCGGCATGGAATCGCTGCTTGTCGGCTTCGGCCTTTCGGATGATCGGATCCATTCGCCCAACGAGAAATATGAGCTCGCCTCCTACCACAAGGGCATCCGCTCCTGGGTGCGCATCCTCGACGCGCTGGCAGCCTGAAACAAAAGGCGTGCCTCGCAGTTTACGCGGGCACGCATTCAGACGAAGGCCGGATGAACCCGGCCTTTCGTCATCCGCTTCGCTTCAATGCCAGTACATCCGTGGTCAAGGAAAAAGCGGACATTGCAGCCAATTGGCTGCGATCTGTTGAGCCTCAAATCGGAAGCCGCTCCGGCAATTTCAAGGCCCAGAGCCCGGATTCTTCCGTTCAAGCTGCGTTCATGCAAGATGTGCTATAAACCATTGAAAGACAAGACGAATGATTGCCGTCTCACAAAGGCCGGCAAGCGTTCTGATTATGCCCCGGAACCGGCAAAAGCCGAAGTAAAAACAAATACCGGATGTGGCATGACGTCTGCTTCCCAGGGAGTTGAACCGTGAAACGCACCCTTTTGAAAATTGCCGCGACCGGCATGCTCTTGCTTGTTCCGCTGATCGCTCAGGCCGCAGAAGGCTTCGCGACGACGAACGTCAATATGCGCGCCGGCCCAAGTACCGCGTATCCGGCCGTCACCGTAGTTCCGGCCGGCGAATCCATCGAAATTTACGGCTGCCTTGCCGATGTTCCATGGTGCGATGTGGAGTTCTACGGCGGCCGTGGCTGGGTGCACGGCCGATACATCCAGGCTCTTTATCAACAGCGCCGCGTTTATGTCGGGCCTCAATATTATCGCCCGCTCGGTATTCCCGTCGTTGTCTTCAGCTTCGGCAGCTATTGGGATCGCTATTACCGCGACCGTGACTTCTATCGTGACCGCGATCGCTGGCGCCGCGGACCAGACTTCTATCGCGGCCCGGACCGCCGTCCGGAACCTTACCGGGCGCCCAGTCGCAGACCTGAATTCGAGCCGCGGCCAGCTCCGCAATTCGAGCCAAGGCCAGCTCCGCGCCCGGAATTCGACCGGCGACTGGAACGGAGGCCCGATTTTAGCCGTACGCCTGAAAGGCGCCGTGAGTTTGATGACCGTCCGGATCGCCAGCCGAATTTCGATCGTGCGCCCAGCCGCAGGCCTGATGTCGACAGGCAGCGGGAATTCAACCGTGATCTGCGCAATGAGGGCGATCGCGGCCGCCGGAGTTTCGAACGGCGGGGCAATGATGACAATCGCGTCATCCGCCGGGGCGATGATAGCCGTGGCCGCAACGGCGGTGATAATGACCGCCGCAGGCCACCGCGGGGTGCCTGCAAGCCAGGCGAACCGGGCTGCCGGAACCAATGAAGGTCCAGGGCGGCGGAAATGCCGCCCTTTCCATTGCAGAGTTGAAAAAGCCCGACGCTCCAGGAAGGAGGCGCCGGGCCTGATTTCGATCGGCCGTGTTGAGGGGAGACGACCGATCCATCACGGGACTTGAGGGCTGTCCCGCTATGATAAAAACGAGTGGGACAGCTAAAGGTTCCCAATTTACCAAACAGAAGCTTTTCGTTCAGGGCCTGCCGTAAGTTCGTGCATCTCTGCAAACGGGCCGTGCAGCATTTTCAGGCGGCTTTCTTCCATCTTGCCCTGCCGACATTGCCGCGCAAATTCATGGACGCTCCAGATTTCGCGGAGCCTGGTCTCGTCTATTCTCTTAAGATCAATGCTCATAATAATTGCCTATCTATTGCGCTTATTGCTTTTTTCTTCGGCGCAAGGTGGCGCGATATATGTCAGTTCTGTGACAATCGCAACGAATGGCAGCCATGCGCAAGCGGCACGGCTGAAGCCGCTGCCGAGACCGCTCGCCGGCAGTCTTAACCACCCCTTAAATCGCCGTATTTACAGTCCACCCGGATGATTGCGCAAAGAGCGCTTGCGACACATGGGGTGCGGCCGGTCCACGATGGCAGGTAGGGGCAGATCACGTGATAGAATCGAACCGTCCTTCAGCGGCCGTAGCCGCTATGAAGACGACGACGATTTCTCGCTCGATGACGACGACCGTGTCGCGGGCGGACGCGGAACCAGACGTTCTTCCTCGGAACCTACACGAAGCCGCGCACCAGACAGGAAAAAGCGCGGCAGACGCGAGCGGCCGGAACGCCAGGATGGCGGTCTCTTCCGTTTTATCCGCCGCGCGGTCTATTGGTGCGTCGTTCTTGGTATCTGGGCCGGCATCGGTGTGGCTGGGCTGGTTTTCTACTACGGCTCGCGCATGCCGAGTGCCAGCACGTGGGCGATCCCTGACCGGCCGCCGAACGTCAAGATCACATCCGTCGATGGCAGCGTTATCGCCAATCGCGGCGCCACGGGCGGCGAGGCACTGTCGCTCGATCAGATGTCGCCTTATATTCCCGAGGCGATCGTTGCCATTGAAGATAAGCGCTTCTATTCGCATTTCGGCGTCGACCCGATGGGGCTTGCCCGCGCCCTCATCAATAATTTGACCGGCCAGCCCATCCAAGGCGGCTCGACGCTGACGCAGCAGCTCGCAAAGAACCTCTTCCTCTCACCGGATCGCACGCTGGAGCGCAAGGTCCAGGAAGTGCTGCTATCCTTCTGGCTCGAGCAGAAATATACCAAGGACCAGATCCTTGCGATGTATCTGAACCGCGTCTTCTACGGCTCGAATGCCTATGGCGTCGAGGCCGCCGCCCGCCGCTATTTCAACAAATCTGCGCGCGACGTGAATCTCGGCGAAGCGGCTTTGCTCGCCGGTCTCGTCAAGGCGCCGTCACGCCTCTCTCCGGCCCGCGATCCCGAAGCCGCAAACGCCCGTGCCCAGGTCGTGCTGCAGGCCATGCGCGATCAGGGCTATATCACCGACAACGAGGTGAAGACGGCGATGACGCAGACGCCGTCTAAGGCGAAGAGCTACTGGTCGGGTGCCGGTCAATATGTGGCCGACATGGTAATGGACGAGCTTACCGGACTGGTCGGCGAGGTGAAAGAAGACCTCATCGTCGACACGACAATCGACAAGGGGCTGGAAAAGAAGGCCGAGCAGTCGCTGAACCACATTCTCGCAAAGGACGGCGCAAAACTCGACGCGTCTCAGGCCGCTCTCGTCTCGATCGACGGGACCGGGGCGATCCGGGCACTTGTCGGCGGCAGGGACTATGCCGAAAGCCAGTTCAATCGGGCCGTCAGGGCGAAACGCCAGCCTGGTTCCTCGTTCAAGCCTTTTGTCTATGCCGCCGCGCTCGAAAAGGGGCTGACGCCTTATTCCGTCTTCAACGACGCGCCGATCCGCATCGGCAACTGGACGCCTGAAAACTACGAAAAGAAATACAACGGCGAAGTGACGCTCGCGACCGCTCTTGCGAAGTCGTTGAATACCGTCGCAGCCCAACTCGTCATGTATGACGGACCGGAGCAGGTGATCAAACTCGCCCACCGTCTCGGCATAGAGACCGAGCTGCAACCGAATGCCTCGATCGCGCTCGGCACGTCGGAAGTATCGCTGATGGAACTCACTGCGTCCTACGCCTCCTTCATGAACGGCGGCTTTAAGGCAACCCCGCATGTGATCCGCCGGGTGACGACCGCCGAAGGCAAGGTTCTTTATGAGAACACCTACGACAACCCGCCTCGCGTTCTTTCCGAAACGGTCGCCGCCAACATGAATGCCATGATGATGGGCACGATCGAGACCGGCACGGGCAAAAGCGCCAAGATTCCTGGCTGGCAGGCCGCCGGCAAAACCGGCACAACGCAGAATTCCCGCGATGCGCTCTTCGTCGGGTTCACCAGCAATCTGACAACCGGCGTCTGGTTCGGCAATGACGACGGCACGCCGATGAAGAAGGTCACCGGCGGCGGCCTGCCGGCAAAGGCGTGGCAGGAATTCATGATTGCTGCGCATAAGGGCCTTTCTCCTGCTCCGCTATTCGGCAATGGTCAATTCATCTCGGACCCGAATGGATTCGGCAACCAGCCGATGGCGCAGGGTGAACCGCAGCCGATGCAGGAGCAGCCGACAACGATTAGCGGCATCATTTCCGGCGTTTTCGGAGGTCGGACCAGCACGGAAGCGCAAGCATCGTTTCCTCCGGCACCCGGTCAGCAGCAACAGGCCGTAGCCGCCCCGGAAGGACCGATTCCGCCGGGAGACATCGGCGGCCCGGCAGCAACGTCTTCCCTCCAACCGCGCCGGACCACGTTGCTTGATCTGATCATGGGACAATAGCGAAGCCCCTCATGCCAAGCGCAAGCCGGCTTTGTTAAGTCCGCGGAGGCGCGAAGGGTAGCGGACTTCTTTCACGCGCTGTAGAAAGTGAATGCAACACGTTCGTTTTGCTGGATCTCGGGTTCATTCTCGCCTTGCAGTCAAGAAAACCGCTCCTTATATACGCCGCATCACCGCAATCACGATTGCGTTAATTAAGAAGACCCACATCCCGTAAGGGGCTGTCAGGAAATGCCTTCGCGGGGTTCCGACAGCTTGCTTCAAGGAGTAAATGACATGGCAAAAGTAATTGGTATCGACCTCGGAACGACAAATTCCTGCGTCGCTGTCATGGACGGCAAAGACGCGAAGGTCATCGAGAACGCGGAAGGCGCGCGTACGACCCCTTCCATGGTGGCATTTACCGACGATGGCGAACGCCTTGTCGGCCAGCCGGCAAAACGCCAGGCCGTCACCAATCCAACGAACACGCTCTTCGCCGTCAAGCGCCTGATCGGCCGCCGCTACGAAGATCCGACCGTTGAGAAGGATAAGGGTCTTGTCCCCTTCAAGATCTCGAAAGGCGATAATGGCGACGCCTGGGTCGAAGCCAATGGCAAGGGCTATTCGCCCGCGCAGGTCTCCGCAATGATCCTTCAGAAGATGAAGGAAACGGCTGAATCCTACCTCGGTGAAAAAGTCGAGAAGGCCGTCATCACGGTTCCGGCATACTTCAACGACGCACAGCGTCAGGCAACCAAGGACGCCGGCAGGATCGCGGGTCTTGAGGTTCTGCGCATCATCAACGAGCCGACCGCAGCGGCGCTGGCTTACGGCCTCGACAAGAAGGAAGGCAAGACGATTGCCGTCTATGACCTTGGCGGCGGTACTTTCGATATTTCGATCCTCGAAATCGGCGACGGCGTCTTCGAGGTGAAGTCGACCAACGGCGACACCTTCCTCGGCGGTGAAGACTTCGACATGCGTCTCGTCGAATACCTCGCTGCCGAGTTCAAGAAGGACAATGGCATCGATCTCAAGAACGACAAGCTCGCTCTTCAGCGCCTGAAGGAAGCTGCCGAAAAGGCCAAGATCGAGCTCTCGTCCTCGCAGCAGACCGAAATCAACCTGCCGTTCATCACGGCTGATGCTTCCGGTCCGAAGCACCTGACGCTGAAGCTGACACGCGCCAAGCTCGAGAGCCTGGTCGATGACCTCGTTCAGCGCACGATCGCGCCGTGCAAGGCAGCCCTCAAGGACGCCGGCGTCACGCCCGCCGAGATTGATGAAGTCGTTCTCGTCGGTGGTATGAGCCGCATGCCGAAGGTTCAGGAAGTCGTCAAGCAGCTGTTCGGCAAGGAGCCGCACAAGGGCGTCAACCCGGACGAAGTCGTTGCTCTCGGCGCTGCCATCCAGGCCGGCGTTCTGCAGGGCGATGTCAAGGATGTTCTGCTCCTCGACGTAACTCCGTTGTCTCTGGGCATCGAAACCCTCGGTGGCGTCTTCACCCGTCTGATCGAGCGCAACACGACGATCCCGACCAAGAAGTCGCAGACCTTCTCGACTGCCGATGACAATCAGCAGGCTGTCACCATCCGCGTTTCGCAGGGCGAACGCGAAATGGCTGCCGACAACAAGCTGCTCGGCCAGTTCGACCTCGTCGGCTTGCCGCCGGCACCGCGTGGAATGCCGCAGATCGAAGTCACCTTCGATATCGACGCCAACGGCATCGTCAACGTTTCGGCCAAGGACAAGGGAACCGGCAAGGAACAGCAGATCCGCATCCAAGCCTCCGGCGGCCTTTCGGACGCCGACATCGAGAAGATGGTCAAGGATGCAGAATCGCATGCCGCAGAAGACAAGAAGCGCCGCGAGACCGTAGAAGCCAAGAACCAGGCCGAGAGCCTGGTCCACTCGACGGAAAAATCGCTGAAGGATTACGGTGACAAGGTCTCCGAGGCCGACCGCACCGCGATCTCCGATGCTATTGCGGCTCTGAAGTCTGCAGCCGAGGCGACCGATCCGGATGCAGAGGACATCAAGGCCAAGACGCAGACTCTCATGGAAGTATCCATGAAGCTCGGCCAGGCGATCTACGAGGCCCAACAGTCGGAAGCCGGTGCGGCAGATGCTTCGGCAGGTGATGACAATGTCGTCGATGCCGACTACGAAGAAGTCAAGGACGACGACCGCAAGAAGTCCGCATAATCCGCAACGAGGCGGTTATGCTAAACACTGCAATCCGGCTGCCGAAGGGCAGCCGGAAATCCATTTCCGGGGTTTAAATTGGCAAAAGCGGACTTTTACGAAACTTTGGGCGTCGCCAAAACGGCGGATGAAAAAGAGCTGAAAAGCGCCTTCCGCAAACTGGCAATGAAATATCATCCGGACAAGAACCCGGACGATAAGAACGCCGAAATCAAATTCAAGGAAATCAACGAAGCCTATGAGACGCTGAAGGACCCGCAGAAGCGGGCTGCCTACGACCGTTACGGTCACGCAGCCTTCGAGCATGGCGGCATGGGTTCCGGCGGCTTCGGTGGCGGTGGTTTTGCCGGCGGCGGCGGTTTCTCGGATATCTTCGAAGATATCTTCGGCGAAATGATGGGCGGCGGGCGGCAGCGCCAACGCTCTGCCGGTGGCCGGGAACGCGGTGCCGATCTTCGCTACAATATGGAAATTTCGCTGGAAGAAGCCTTTTCCGGCAAGACGGCGCAGATTCGTGTTCCAACCTCGATCACCTGCGATATGTGCTCAGGTTCCGGCGCCAAGCCCGGCACACAGCCGAAAATCTGCGGCACCTGTCAGGGATCCGGCCGCGTTCGCGCGGCGCAGGGTTTTTTCTCGATCGAACGAACCTGCCCGACCTGCCACGGTCGCGGCCAGATCATTCCCGATCCATGCCCGAAGTGCCATGGACAGGGCCGCGTGACGGAAGAGCGTTCGCTCTCGGTCAATATACCGGCCGGCATCGAAGATGGCACGCGCATCCGCCTGCAGGGCGAAGGCGAGGCCGGCACGCGCGGCGGACCGGCGGGCGACCTCTACATCTTCCTGTCGGTGAAGCCGCATGAATTTTATCAGCGCGATGGAGCGGACCTTTATTGCGCCGTTCCGATCTCGATGACAACGGCAGCACTCGGCGGCACTTTCGACGTGGCGACGCTCGATGGCACGAAATCGCGCGTGACCGTTCCGGAAGGGACACAGGCCGGTAAGCAGTTCCGGCTCAAGGGCAAGGGCATGCCGGTGCTGCGCTCCAGCCAGACGGGCGACCTCTACATCCAGATCCAGATCGAGACGCCACAAAAGCTCTCAAAGCGCCAGCGCGAGCTGCTGCAGGAATTCGAACAGCTTTCGTCCAAGGAGAACAACCCGGAATCAACGGGCTTCTTTGCCCGCATGAAGGAATTCTTCGAAGGATAAGGGCCGACGCGCAAACATAATTCAGATTGAAGCCGGGCTTTCCTTCCCGGCTTTTTTCATGTCGTAGAGATCTACAGGCACGGCCCCGGCGGGCCATCTTGAAGGCCACTCTTCGATCGTGCGATGGCGGTAAGCCACCACTGGCACATGGCGGGCATGTTTCAAAACCGCACGAATTCGGAATCGCTCGCGGACCTGACCATTTCTGTTCCAATTTGAAACACAGCAAGCCGGCAATATGTCCTGCGTTAACGCAGGCTGCGGATGCCGCTTGCAACCTGCTGAAATGGCATCACTATTACCCTTGGAATTCTGGGGAACAAACCAAACTGAGGGTCACTTCCATGACGGCAGCAGCCTCCTTGCCCTTCCAGCCGGATGACGTCGACGTCCTTGCCGGCGCACTTTATACCTGGTGTGCCGAGCACAACATCAAGCTTCGCAGCCAGCAAGGACTGTCGATCGCCAGCATCGCGATCGACCTTTATCACGCCGGACATCATACGCAGGACGAATTGCTCGTCGCGCTGCACGAGCGAGAACTTCACTAGAAAATCCGGACCAAAAGAAACTCGCCTTGCGGCGGACATGAGGTACCGGGATTGTCTTTTGTTATGGGCCGCGATGGGAGCGTCAGGCGGCCTTTTCCGTGCTCATCAGCGTCAAAATCGTCTTGACCGCCTCCTTGCCCGCTGGCGAGCGAAGCCTGTCGTAATTGATGGCCAGTTCATAAGCCTCAGGGCTCAGTTCAACCTTTGACGGGAACTGCGCCATTTCCGTGCCCTCAAAGAGCGCTGAGATTTCAACGCCAAGAAAGACCGCGATCTGATGCAACTTGCTGGCGGAGACGCGGTTGGTGCCTTTTTCGTATTTCTGGATTTGCTGGAACGTTAGGCCGAGAGCTTCCCCCAGCTCCAGTTGCGAGACACGCCGGCGGGCACGAAGCTGTCTGACATTGCGACCGACGAGAATATCTACCGGATCTGGCACCTAAGCATTCCCTCACATATTAACAAATTGCTTATAGTAATATGCCGGTTATTGAAAATAACTCAACCCATCAGTTGCAAAATTCAACCGACTTTTTTTGGGACTTACGTAGCGTCAGGGAAGCCGAGCGTCAGTGCGTAGATCGGCGCATGGGCGGGGTTGCGGAGGCCTATTAGTTCACCAATCATCGTATGGCTGAGCGCCGCCGTCGGGCAGGCTGTCATGCCGCGGGCGGTGGCCGAAAGCATGATGTTCTGGCCGATGTGCCCCGCCTCGATCATGACCACACGATAGGCATTGGGATCGCTGTATTTCCACATGGTGCGGTCCATGTGGGCGACGAGAACGATCATACAGGGCATGGTATCGGCCCATTCCTGTCCGCCCACGAGATCGGCAAGCAAAGGCGAAGCATCCGATATCTTCGCCAATGAATGCTCAAAGGCCGAATAGTGGTAGATGCCCGGCGCCAGCCCGTCGACTGCCTTGACGAAGATATAGGCCTCGTAGGGGTTGCGTGCGCCGCCGGAGGGCGTCATCGACAACGGCAGCGTCACCACGGCATTTCGCGCAGTGCCGGTAATTCCAAGGCCTGCGAAAAGCGCTTCGGAAAGTGCTGGCACTGACACGGCTTTCGCGAGACCTTTGCGTTGAGTGCGCCGCTTGGCCATCAGTTGCAGTAACGAATTGCCGGAAAGCACCTCTGGGAGCGCAGTGACGTCCACTCGCCCCGAATTGAGGCTGTAGAGCTCGATCTCACCGTCGCTGGCGAATGCGGCGCGCTGTAGATCCTCGGCCTCATTAAGCGACATGTATTCAGGATCCTGAACACAGAAATGCATCAGTGCTGCGGGCACGCCCCATTTCCAATGCCGGCGGAAGGCGTCCTCGCGCATTTCAAGGTTAGACCCTTCAACGACCAGTGCGGACATCTCGGCAAGCGCCGCAAGCGTTTCATCGAGTTCGTCCTCGCTATAGCCCGGCGCTTGCTCGCGGATCGCTGCGCGGTCACTCCAGTCGGCAACAGCGCCCAAAAAATCCAAGAGATCCGGGCTGCACTCGAAGACAGCCTTGGTAAGGAAATTACAGGCTACGAACTCGTCACCGTCATTGTGAAAGACGAGCGTGCGGGAGGAGCGATATCGCATGGCAGGAAAATGCCCGCCGTGGCTTATTCGCCCGGCAGGCACCTCATCATTTAATCGATGCGGAACATCATGCCGCGGCTCACAAAAGTCGGCTTGGCCTTGATTGCAGTAACCTTAAGGTTCGGCTTGCTCTTCTTCTGCATGTCCGTTCTCCTCGGGTTCGAAGACGATCGATCCTGATCGCAGGCCGAACAATGAGGTACACCCGCAAACATTCAATTAATGCGCAAATATTAGTTTGATACATCCGAGTGATACATTGCTTCAGTTTAAGTCAAAAATCGACTTTTTCTGAATTAAAATCGTTATCATTGGGTTTATGCAGAAATATCTAGCTCAAAAATGCGAACTATGCCAATCATAATGCGCAATTGAACTCTACGTGACCGACGGAGAAGCACGATGGACCAGAAAAAGACTGTGCAAGCCAAACAAGCGCTGAATTTTGATGATGGCGTCGGTGACTACGCGATCGATATGCTGAACACGCTGATCGCGCAGAGTCGGAGCGCCCGGCAGCCCATGCTGACTTATCTTTTGTCGATGGCGCTGATTGAGGCGCACCGCGTCAATGTGGATCACGCTCCCGTAACCCATGAAGCCGGGCTTTCACTGAACTAGCCGAGGTCGCGTGTAACCGCGGAGATAAAATCGGCGCGTTGCTGCACAATCATATCCCGCACGATCCGCGGAACGGCCTCATCGGTCGTTCGATAGACCTTCGCGAGGCGCAGCGCCGTTCTGAGGTTGATCTTCGCGCTCAGCGGCACCATCACAACCGCACTGAAGGATGGTCCAGCCGGAGTAAAGATCATGGCATGACCACCAAGCAACTTTTCCGAGAAGGGCAACCACCATAGACGCATCAGCGTCGGCTCCTGTGTGCCGATCTGATTGGCAGCCACAAAGGAAAGACAATTAAGACGCTCGACGACGATGCCCTTGTGATCACCGGTGAAGCGCGACCAGTACTCGCCCCTCTTTACCGCGCGATTGGTGAGGCGCCGGAAAGTCGTGGCACTTCCCTGCTTGGCAATAACGATAACAGCGCAGAGCAGACTCCCCGGCGTACTCGGAATCGTCATGTAGGCATGATAAATGCCAGGCGCGATACCGGCGGACGGATCGGCAAAAAGGAGCGGCTCCAGCGCATCCCGCGCCGCAGATAGGATGCGCTGCGCTGACGGGCGGCCGTGGTCCAAATCGACCGAAACCGGCCGCTGGTACATCTCCTCCTCGGTGACGCCGAGATATTCGCAGATTTTTTTGACAGAGGCGCGGCCCGGCGCGCGCCGTGCCTGAAGATAGGATTCAATCTGCGAGCGGCCGATTTGCATGCCTCGCGCGGCAGCGCTGATGCTGCCCGCCTTGGCAAGACAGAGGCGCCGTAGATTTTCGGCGAAATTCTCGAGTGCAGACATGTCCGCGATGGCTTCCAGGAGATGAGTCGGCCTCAAACTAGCGGCTCGAAAGACGGAACACAAACGGGCGGTGAGACAAATCCGGGGATGATCCCATTGAGGCATGAACTGCACAGCGATAGGCAGTATCGGCAGGCCGTGATGATCTGCTGGTATATTTTTTCGTTATGATTCAACGATGAATGATGCGATGCACCGGAAAAGCGATAATCCAGGACAGTGCCCATGTGGATGGAGACATGGCAAGCGTAAGCGGGCCAATACCTTGCGTGCGGACAATACTGATGGCGGAGGCGACGCCTCTCATCAGCATCGACAGGATAAATGGCACGACAATCGCGTTATAGCGTTTGGGGAGTTTTGCTATAGGGCATTGAATTTCTCCGAAAGATGCGGCCGAACCAATTGCGCAATGCCCGGGCGGCGGATTGCGCGTTGATTGACCTAAACGCTTACGGAGCTTCGCTTGAAACAACGGTGTTCCTATGCCCGAAAGCCCAGCCGTGCTGTGCGTCTGTCATTCCCGTCATGACCGAATCGGATAGGATGCCACTGAACCTAGCACAGGGGGCCATCGTTGTTTCTGTTTTCAAAGTTAGTCTGGGTCTTCGGCCAGCCGCTTTCGCTGGTGTTCTTCCTCATTCTCTTCGCATTCCTTGCTGTGGTTCTCCGCTTCAGGCGCCTTGGCGCGCTTTTCTCGGCATTCGCCACGCTGTTGCTCTTCGTCGTCCTCTTCACCACGACAGGCAATTACCTCCTCCAGGGCCTGGAGTTGCGTTTTCCAAAGCCGGACCGTGATCCAGATAACTTGCAATGCATGATCGTTCTCGGCGGCGCATTTGAAAATGAAGTGAACACGACCGGCCACGGAATCGAGTTCAATGCGGGCGCAGACCGTTTTATCGAAGCGCTGCGGCTGGCGCAGAAATACCCGCAATCGCGCATTCTGGTCTCCGGCGGAGATGGCTCGATTTCCGGAAAATATGAAGGCGACGCGGCCGCCTCGGCACGCTTCTTTCCGCTCTTTGGGGTTCCGCATGAACAGCTCATCGAAGAGAGGGCATCCCGCACGACCTTTGAAAACGCGATCAATACAAAGGAACTGCTTGCAAGCCAGGGACTGGCGAACTGCCTGATGATCACATCCGGCTATCACATGCCGCGTTCGGTCGGCATTTTCCGCAAGCAGGGCATCGATGTCGTGCCGTGGCCAACGGATTACAGGACGGACGGCCATGTAACGCTCGGCCTCGACTTCACGCAACCGAGCCAGAACGCCCAGAACATGGCGACTGCCGTGCGCGAATGGTTCGGCCTTATCGGCTATTACTTTGCGGGCCGAACGTCGGCGCTTTATCCCCGCTGAGCCGCTATTTCTTCGAAATTGTGACGAATTTCGTGCCACGCACGCGAGCCGTGACGACGCATGGACCGCTATCGGTGCGATCGCAGAAGCGCGGATGCATCTTCATGGCCAGCACCATATTGCCGAAGCGCTTGATGAAGTCGTAGCCATAGATCTGCGCTGTCGCAATCATGAAATAGCCGCCCTCGGCCACCTGCAGATAGAAGTTATAGGTGCAGCCATCATCATTGCACTGCGGCCCCTTCTTTCCGTCGCAGGTCAATTCGCCCTCGTTGACCACAACATCAATGAGGCCGTCATTGTTGATGTCCTGACGTGTGATGTAAGCGTCCGAAAACTCGGCCTTCGTACATTGCTCGGTGAAATGCTTCTTCTCGTAGATTTCCGGATCCGAGATCAGCGATTGCTGCGCAGAGGCGGACGGAGCCACAAGGAGGGCTATGACGTTCAGGACGATGAGAAGCGCTTTCACGGCTTTCCTCTTTTGTCGGATAGACACTAACAGCCGCGCATTCTAGACGATCCGCCTTGCGCCGCCCTTGCCACCATGATTCAGTTCAGCATCGTCTGCCGGCTCTTGGGGGGCCAATCATGTCTCTGCTCGCTTATCTCGATTATGCCGGCATCGCGCTCTTTGCCGCGACGGGCGCACTCGCCGCCTCGCGCAAACAACTCGATCTCATCGGCTTTCTCTTCTTCGCAATGGTGACGGGCACCGGCGGCGGTACGGTGCGCGACATCGTGCTTGGCCGCGTGCCGGTGTTCTGGGTGCTTAATCCGGCCTACATCGTCATCTGCTGTCTGGTGGGCATCGTGGTTTTCTTCACCGCCCATCTCGTGGAGTCACGTTATCGCCTGCTGATCTGGCTCGATGCGGTGGGGCTTGCCGCCTATTGCGTCATGGGTGCAGCCAAGGGACTTGCTGCGACGGGCTCGCCGACGATCGCGATCGTGACAGGGACACTGACCGCAACCTTCGGAGGCGTGCTGCGCGATCTGATGGCTAACGAGCCTTCCGTGCTCCTGAGGCCCGAAATCTACATCACGGCAGCGCTCTTTGGTGCGGGCATCTTTACCGGCGCGACTGAACTCGGCCTGCCGCTCTATATGGCTTCCGCGTTCGGCGTCATCGGCGCCTTCGCCGTACGCGGCGGTGCATTATGGTTCGGATGGACGTTCCCGACCTACATGCACAAACCCGGCCGCCACCCTGACGATGTCATGTGAAAAATCAGCGCTTCGGGCGCAGGCGGATCACCACGTCGACATGAGCAATTTCCATACCCGCCGGCGGCTCCGGCAGATTGCCGATCGTCAGGTTGCTGACCGGAATATCCAGCACCTCGTTATCTCCTTCGACAAAGAAGTGATGGTGATCGGAAACGTTGGTGTCGAAATAGGTCTTAGCACTCTCGACGGCGAGAACGCGGATCATGCCCGCCTCGGTAAACTGATGCAGCGTATTGTAGACCGTAGCCAGAGAAACCGGCACACCGGCGGTGACCGCTTCTTCGTGCAATTCCTCGACCGTCAGATGCCGGTCGCCCTTGGCGAAAAGCAGATCGCCTAGTGCAACACGCTGACGCGTCGGCCGCAGGCCTGCGCTACGCAGTCTGGCTTCAATTGCGATCGGGGCTGCAGCCGCCATCAGGGAAGAACTCCGGTTATTCTAGCGTCAATCAATCAGGTTTCCTAAGCCATATAACTTTTGCGCGGAAGCCTTTCAATAGTTTCAATGGGGACAATGGACCTCGAAACGCCGGAAAATCGGGCTTTTAACGCAATTGGGTCTGGCCGGGGCCTTGGCCTTCCTGTATGCGACCACCAAATAAGGCGACAAGTCAGTTCAGGACGGCGGGAGAACTAGTCATGCTTATGCTTCATTTTCCTCGGAACTTGGACTAAACACTCACTCCATAGGCACGTGCGGGGGAAACAGAGTTTTGATGACAACGAAACAATCCAGCTTCACTTATGAGGAAATTCTGACCTGCGGCCGCGGCGAAATGTTTGGCCCGGGTAACGCGCAGCTGCCGCTGCCGCCGATGCTGATGTTCAATCGCATTACGCAGATTTCCGAAGACGGTGGACCGCACGGCAAGGGTTTCATTCGCGCTGAATTCGACATCACTCCGGATCTCTGGTTCTTCCCGTGTCACTTCATGGGTGATCCCGTGATGCCTGGCTGCCTGGGCCTTGATGCCATGTGGCAGCTGACCGGCTTCTTCCTCGGCTGGCTCGGCGAGCCTGGCAAGGGCCGCGCGATCTCGACCGGCGAAGTCAAGTTCACCGGCATGGTGACGCCGAAGACGAAGCTTGTCGAATATGGCATCGACTTCAAGCGCGTCATGCGCGGCCGCCTCGTGCTCGGCATCGCCGACGGCTGGATGAAGGCCGACGGTGAGGTCATCTACAAGGCTACCGATCTGCGCGTCGGCCTCTTCCAGGAAAAGGCCGCCTGACTGCACCGGGTGAAACGGCCCGGTATTCCAAGATAGAAAAAACGAAAAGGTCGAAACACATGAGACGGGTAGTTGTCACGGGTCTGGGCGTTGTTTCCTCGATCGGCAATGATGCCGCTGAGGTCACGGCCTCGCTGCGCGATGCCAAGTCCGGCATTTCCTTCTCCAACGATTTTGCCGAGCATGGCTTCAAGTGCCAGGTTTGGGGTCGTCCCAGCCTCGATCCGACCGATCTGGTCGATCGCCGCGCCATGCGCTTCCTGTCGCAGGGCGGCGCCTGGAACCATGTCGCGATGAAGCAGGCGATTGCCGATTCCGGTCTCGAAGAGTCCGTGATCAGCGGCAACGAACGCACCGGCATCATCATGGGCTCGGGCGGCCCGTCCACGCGCACGCTGGTCGAAGCCGCCGAGATCACCATCAAGAACAACAGCCCGAAGCGCATCGGCCCGTTCGCCGTGCCGAAGGCTATGTCTTCGACGGCATCGGCAACGCTTGCGACGTGGTTCAAGATCCATGGCGTCAACTACTCGATCTCGTCGGCCTGCTCGACCTCTGCACACTGCATCGGCAATGCCGCGGAAATGATCCAGTGGGGCAAGCAGGACGTGATGTTCGCTGGCGGCCACGAAGACCTCGACTGGACAATGTCCAACCTTTTCGACGCGATGGGCGCGATGTCCTCCAGGTTCAACGACACGCCGGAGAAGGCTTCTCGCGCCTACGACGTCAACCGTGACGGCTTCGTCATCGCCGGTGGTGCAGGCGTTCTCGTACTCGAAGAACTGGAGCATGCCAAGGCGCGCGGCGCGAAGATCTACGCTGAGATCGTCGGCTACGGCGCGACCTCCGACGGTTACGACATGGTCGCTCCCTCTGGCGAGGGCGCTGTGCGCTGCATGCGTCAGGCACTCGCGACGGTGAAGGGTGATATCGACTACATCAACACCCACGGCACCTCTACGCCAGTAGGCGACAGCAAGGAAATCGGCGCGATCCGGGAGGTCTTCGGCGACAAGATGCCTCATATCCAGTCGACCAAATCGCTGACGGGCCATTCTCTCGGTGCTGCCGGTGTCCAGGAGTCGATCTATTCGATCCTAATGATGCAGGAAGGCTTCATCGGCGAAAGCGCCCATATCAAGGAAGTCGATCCTGAATTCGATGGCGTGCCGATCGTCCGCAAGCGCATCGACAATGCCAAGATCGACATCGCCCTGTCCAACTCCTTCGGCTTCGGTGGCACCAACGCGACGCTCGTTTTCCAGCGCTATAACGGATAAGAACATGACGGCAATCATGCAGGGTAAGCGCGGGCTCATCATGGGCGTCGCCAACAACCATTCTATCGCCTGGGGCATATCAAGGGCGCTTGCAGCCCAAGGCGCCGAGCTTGCCTTCACTTATCAGGGAGAGGCGCTTGGTAAGCGCGTGAAACCGCTCGCTGCTGAAGCCGGCTCGGATTTCGTCGTACCCTGCGACGTCGAAGACATCGCCTCGGTCGACGGCGTTGTCGACGCACTCAAGGAGCGTTGGGGCAAACTGGATTTCATCGTTCATGCCATCGGTTTTTCCGACAAGAACGAGCTGAAGGGCCTTTACGCGGACACCACGCGCGAAAACTTCAGCCGCACGATGGTGATCTCCTGCTTCTCCTTCACGGAAATCGCCAGACGCTGCGCACCATTGATGAACGAAGGCGGCTCGATGCTGACGCTGACCTATAACGGTTCCACACGCGTCATCCCGAACTACAACGTCATGGGGGTCGCAAAGGCGGCTCTGGAGGCGTCCGTGCGCTATCTCGCCGCCGACTACGGTCCGCGCGGCATCCGCGTCAATGCCATCTCCGCAGGCCCGATCCGCACGCTGGCCGGCGCCGGCATTTCGGATGCCCGTGCAATCCTGTCGTGGAACCAGCGGAATGCTCCCCTCCGCAAGACGGTCAGCATTGATCACGTCGGCAATTCCGCCCTCTATCTGCTCTCCGACCTGTCCGCAGGCGTGACCGGCGAAATCCATTTTGTGGACGCTGGCTACAACATAACCTCGATGCCGACGCTGGATACGCTGCGCAAGGCAGATGTAGAGTAAGCGAGGCAGATTAATCGCCAGCGACGCCTGTTGCTCCAAGGTGGCAGGGCCACCGGTTTTCTAGCAGCGAAACGGCCACAGCGGGTATCTGCTCAGTTACTGGATAAAGTTCGGAAAGCCGTCACTTGCCGCCGCTTGCCCGCTCCAATTCCGAAAGGCGCTCCTTACAAATCGCCGCGACAATCTGGTGCAAGTGTTCTGTCCGCTCAAGCAGCCAGCCAAGCGCTTCTTCGGTGATCTCGAAGTGCTTCGAGTATCGGGCCTTGACATAGGCTTCGTTGAGGACGTTGTACCAGGCGGCATAGCGGTGCTGGTCGCGCGGCCATGCGTCGATGAGCCGACGGTCCTGATCTTCAGCCAGCCCGCGCAGGAATTTTAGATTGTGCGACGGCGGACTGTAGTTGGTTAACGTGAGGAGCAAGCAGGAATAGGCAGTTTCAACCGCCTGATGGAAATTGAAAGCCGCATGATTGGGCTTGTTATCCGAGATCGCATATCGAGCTAACTGGCAAAAATATTCAGCGCTCGCAAACTGCCTCTCGAAATGCTCCTTCGCCACCCTATACGCGTCGACGGCGTGGAGCTTCCTCGGTTCGGCCAGCGGTCGGTCGTCGAGCTCGTAGAGCACGATGCCCTCGCGCAGGATGTCGACGAAGAAATACTGGCCATCGGCCAGGAAGTTGTTCACCTCCCTGGCGCCATGGACGATCAGCCCGACCGGGGTTTTGACCTGCTTGTCCCATAGCAGCCGGTCGGTCGCTTTCTCCCAATACTGTGGCTCGGCCAGCTGCTTGGAATTGACGATGACGAGGATATCGTAGTCGGAGCGGTAGCCCTTCATCGTGTGCGGCTCGTCGACCCAGGTGCCGCGGCAATACGAACCAAAAAGCAGAATCTTTAAGATCCGGCCGCGCTTCTTGAAGGCGGCAGACGTCCCTGACAGCGCATCGGCGAACTCCTCATGGATGATCGCAACGACGCGGGCAAGCTCGCGCTGCTTTTCTTCCGGCAGATGTTCCAGGGACGATCGCAAGGGTCCATCGATAGGCCAAAGACGATTCGCCGTCCACTACCGGAAACTGTAGGAACCGCCGTAGGAAAATGCAGCGGGTTGATCCGGCTGGGCAACCAAATCGACGATCTGCGGCGTCGCCGAGCGACTACAATCAGATTGACGAAAATGAAAAAGTTACCACTGGCCGCCTTTCTTATTTCTTCGCCCAGAGCACCTTGAAGCGCGCGTTGCGGCAGGTTTCGCCGCTTTCCTTGAAGTTTGCAGCGAGCACCGGCTCGTAAGGCAGGCCGCGATTGGCGACGAGCATCAGGCGGCCGCCACCGCGTAGCGCCGATGCCGCCGTCTTGATCATCGCCTGGCCGAGCGAAGGCTCCGCCGCGTGTCCTTCATGGAAGGGTGGGTTCATGATGATCAAATCGTACTTGTCCTTGACCGGTTCAGCCGCCAGATCGTGCCAGAAGAAGCGCGCCGGCGCGTTCGGGCAGTTCTCCGCCAGATTGGCCTTAGCCGCTTCGAGAGCGGCGTGGTTGGCTTCATATAGATCAAGGCGGCTGACGCCTGGCGAACGTTCGGCCTGTTCCACGGCGAGATAACCCCAGCCGGCACCGAAATCGGCCACGTCGCCGGTGAAGTCTGTCGGCAAGCGCGAGGCGAGCAGTTCGGATCCGTCGTCGATGCGGTCATGCGAGAACATGCCGGCGCGGGCCTGGAAGCGGCCGTCGACGCGTACCGGCGCCTTGGCGAATTTCGAAACAATTTCACTGACGTCCGTCGGGCATGCGAACCAGAAGGCAACGCCATGATATTTGGGCATATGCTCGATCTCGAGGCCGAAACCTTCCATACGCTTGCGCAGCGGCTGGATGCCGTCTTCCTTGCCGCCGGCGACGACGATCAGGCCGCCCGCCTTCACGCGGGAAAGTGCGGCTGCGATATTCGCTTCGTTCTCGCCTTTGTGCTTCGTGCAGAGCATGAGTGCCGCATCATAACCCTCGCCTTCGATCTCCGGCGACGCTTCGACGCGCTGCGACAGAAGCTGCCTGTAGAGCGGCCGGAAGCCCTGCACGGCGCTGAGGGATGCTCCAAAGCCCTCCGGCAGCACAAAGCCGGCTTCGGCCCCCAGGAACAGCACGCGCTCACCCTCGCGCGGCGCCTCGATGGTACCGCTCACAAAGGGGTGGAACAGGGTCTTCAGCGTTTCGCGACTCATAATCTCTTCTCGACTTCGAATACAAAAAGGGCGCGGGAAAACTCCCGCGCCCATGTACGGTTGGAAAGGCGCGGCTTACTCGGCCGCTTCTTCCTTCTTCTTTTCGCCAGCCGGGAGTTCCTGGCCGGTCGTCTGGTCGACGACCTTCATCGACAGGCGGACCTTGCCGCGCTCGTCGAAGCCGAGGAGCTTGACCCAGACCTTCTGGCCTTCCTTGACAACATCCTGCGTCTTCGCGACGCGCTCAGAAGCAAGCTGCGAGATGTGGACGAGGCCGTCACGGGCACCGAAGAAGTTGACGAAGGCGCCGAAGTCGGCGGTCTTGACGACCGTGCCTTCATAGATCTGACCGATTTCCGGTTCTGCGACGATCGAGTGGATCCACTTGCGGGCCGCTTCGATTTCCTTGCCGGAAGACGATGCGATCTTGACGGTGCCGTCGTCTTCAATGTTGATCTTCGCGCCGGTCTTTTCGACGATCTCGCGAATGATCTTGCCGCCCGAGCCGATGACTTCACGAATCTTGTCGACCGGAATGTTCATGACTTCGATGCGAGGTGCAAATTCGCCGAGCTGGCCGCGGCTTTCGGAGATCGCCTTCGCCATTTCGCCGAGGATGTGCAGTCGGCCACCCTTCGCCTGATCCAAAGCGATCTGCATGATCTCTTCGGTGATGCCGTGGATCTTGATGTCCATCTGCAGCGAGGTGATGCCTGCCTCCGTGCCAGCAACCTTGAAGTCCATGTCGCCGAGGTGGTCCTCGTCGCCGAGGATGTCGGACAGAACGGCGAAACGCGCTTCTTCCTTGATCAGGCCCATGGCGATACCGGCGACCGGCTTTGCCAGCGGGACGCCTGCATCCATCAGCGCCAACGACGTGCCGCAGACGGTTGCCATCGAGGAGGAGCCGTTGGACTCGGTGATTTCCGAGACAACGCGGAGCGTATAGGGGAACTGCTCAGCCGAGGGCAGCATCGGGTGGATGGCGCGCCATGCGAGCTTGCCGTGACCGATTTCGCGGCGGCCCGGAGAACCCATGCGACCCGTTTCACCGACCGAGTAGGGCGGGAAGTTGTAGTGCAGCATGAAATTTTCCTTGTACATTCCCGTCAAGGAATCGACATACTGCTCGTCTTCGCCGGTGCCGAGCGTGGCAACGACGATCGCCTGCGTTTCACCGCGGGTGAAGAGGGCCGAACCGTGCGTGCGCGGCAGGAGACCGACTTCAGCGACGATCGGGCGAACGGTCTCGAGATCACGGCCGTCGATACGGCTCTTGGTGTCAAGAATGTTCCAGCGAACGATCTTTGCCTGCAGGTGCTTGAAGATCGCACCGACTTCTTCAGCTGTATATTTGGCTTCGCCTTCCTCAGGAAGGAAGCGTTCCTTCACCTTTGCCTTGACGGCATCAACGGCAGCGTAGCGGTCGGCCTTCTGAGTGATCTTGTAGGCTTCGCGAAGCTCCGCTTCGAAATGCTGAAGCATTTCGGCTTCGAGTTCGGAGTAGTCTTCCGGCTGGAAGTCGCGCGGTTCCTTGGCTGCCACTTCCGCGAGCTTGATGATCGCTTCGAGAACCGGCTGGAAGCCCCTGTGGCCGAACATGACGGCGCCAAGCATGACGTCTTCCGGAAGTTCCTTGGCTTCAGATTCCACCATCAGAACCGCGTCATGCGTACCGGCGACAATGAGATCGAGGCTCGATTCGTCCATCTCGTCGAGATGCGGGTTGAGGACGTATTCGCCGTTGATATAGCCGACGCGCGCGCCGCCGACCGGACCCATAAAGGGAACGCCGGAGAGCGTCAGGGCAGCCGAGGTCGCGATCATCGACAGGACGTCCGGATTGTTCTCCAGGTCATGCTGGACGACGGTGACGACGACCTGCGTGTCGTTCTTGTAGCCCTCTGGGAAGAGCGGGCGAATCGGGCGGTCAATCAGGCGGGAAACGAGGGTTTCGTTTTCGCTCGGGCGGCCTTCGCGCTTGAAATAGCCGCCAGGAATCTTGCCGGCTGCGTAGGTTTTTTCCTGGTAGTTGACGGTCAGCGGAAAGAAGTCCTGGCCCGGCTTCGGCGCCTTGGCGGAAACGACGGTGGCGAGAACTACGGTTTCGCCGTAGGTCGCGAGAACGGCGCCATCGGCCTGACGGGCGATCTTGCCGGTTTCGAGCTTCAGCGGGCGGCCTGCCCACTCGATTTCCACGGTGTGAGTGTCAAACATGTGTCTTGTCCTTCAATGCGGGATTACGCGCCTTCGCCAATGAGGCTCGGCGCGCGTCAACCGCAATCAGTGTGACGCATCATGGGCAAGACAACGGGAGGCTTTGCATCTCAGCTTCCGAGGAAGCTAGGCCAAAGTGTCTGAAACTTTGGCCGAAAGCGTCCGGCAATCCTGCCCCATGACAGGTCAACGGTTGGTTTGGCAGATCCGGCCCATCCGGGTCTGCCGGGCAATTCCGCCGCGCTTCAAAATGCACAGCGGGATCGGGAGAATATTTCCCGAAAGAATCCGGCGAACGTCCAAGAGGAGCGTCCGCCGGAAAGCCTTAGCGGCGGATACCCAGGCTGCCGATCAGCTTGGTGTAACGGCCTTCGTTCTTCTTCTTGAGATAGTCAAGAAGCGAGCGGCGGCTCGAAACCATCGTCAGGAGGCCACGGCGGGAATGGTTATCCTTCTTGTGACCCTTGAAGTGTTCCGTCAGGTTGTTGATACGCTCGGTCAGGATCGCAACCTGAACTTCCGGAGAACCGGTGTCGCCTTCGAACGTTGCGTATTCCTTGATGAGAGCCGTCTTGCGCTCAGCTGTAATCGACATCGGATGTTCCTTTCTATGAGAGGAGATTAGGTCGCCAAAAGCCGGGATGCCGTCCAGCTTCGGCCGCGAATGCACTCAGGTCCTGCCCGATGCTGGCGCTGCCTATAAACCAAATGAGCCGCGATGGAAAGGGCCCCGCGCCAGATGGCGGATTTATCACTTACCCGCCATCGCGTCACGTATCATCGCATTGTACCCTTCGGGGTCCTGCAGCATCGCAAAATGGCTGGCATCCTTCAGAATGACGAGCTTGGCGCCGGGAATCTGCTTCGCCATCCTCTCGGTGTGATCGAACTTGATCGCTTCGTCGTGATCGCCGATTGCCAGAGTGACGGGCACGGCGATCTTGCCGAGGTCGGCAGCAGTCCAGGCGGGCTCGCTCATCCACATCGCCGAAATCTGGTTGACGAACGCGTCATATTCGTTCGGCGTCGGCGAGAGCTTCTTGTAGGCCTCGCCCGCGACATTGATGTAGTCGTTGAAGATCCTGTTGGTCATCACGTCCGGCTTCACTCCGTCAGTCGTCACATTGGCTGCCTGCGCAATGACACGCGTCAGCTTCTCGGGGTGCTTCATCGCCATGTCGATGCCGATAATGCCTCCATCCGACCATCCGACAAGCGTGACCTTGTCGAGCTGCAGATAATCGAGGAGCGCAACATAATCGGACGTCATGAGATCGTAACCGAAAGGCTGCCCGCTGCGCGTCGAGCGCCCGTGTCCGCGGCTGTCAGCGACGATCACCCGATGATCTTTGGCAAAATCCTCGACCTGATGACCCCAGACATCCGCACTGCCGAGGCCGCCGTGGATAAAGAGGATCGGATCGCCTGCACCGTACTCGGCATAGTACATCTTGATGTCGTTCACTTGCGCCATGCCGCTTGTCTTTGCTGGCGGCATGGGAAGAAAGGCGGGCAGTTCCGCCCAGCGTTCGGCAGGCTCGGCATTTGCGAGAACGGCCGAAAAGAACATCGCGATTCCGACTGCAACTGCGCGCATGAGCCGCTCCTCAACCTAGGCGGCCTCTATAGCCGCAAGGAGGAGAAGCATAGCTCAAGGCGAATGATTGACAATTGCCACCAAAAGGCTGCGTTGCCGAACCTCAAACGAAGACGCGCTTCGGGCGGAACTCTCCCTGGCCGATCTCGCCGATCGCGATAAGCTTGCCGCGCGCCGTCGCATAGGCTTCGCTTTCGACAACTGGTGCATCCCGGCCTCGCACGAGAATGGGATTGCCCATCCTCAAGCGATGCGCCTGATCATCATTGACCACGAGGTGCGGCAGCGAGGACAGGGCTTCGCTGGTATCGATCAGCAGGGCATCGAGCGCGGCAAGGCGCTCATCCATGTCCTCGATCATTTCGAGCGCGACAAGGTTTGCGAGCGGCACCATGCTCTCTTCGGCGAAAGGCGCCACGAAGGTCCGGCGTAGCCCCGAGATATGGCCGTAGCAGCCGAGCTCGCGGCCAAAATCACGAGCGAGCGCACGCACATAGGTACCCTTGCCGCATTCGACTTCGAAATGTGCCGTATTCTCATCCGGGCAGGCAAGCAGCGTCAGGCGAAAGATCTCGACCTCTCGGGAAGGGATCTCCACCGTCTCACCGTCGCGCGCCAGATCGTAAGCGCGCTCGCCGGCGATCTTGATCGCCGAGAATTGCGGCGGCACCTGGCTGATGACGCCGGTATGTTTCGGCAGAAGATCGCGGATCTGCTTTTCTGTCGGGCGCTTGTCGGAGCTTCGGGTCACTTCGCCTTCGAGGTCGTCGGTTGCGCGTTCCTCGCCCCAGGTCACGGTGAATTCATAGATCTTGCGGCCGTCCATGACGTAGGGAACGGTCTTCGTCGCATCGCCCAGCGCAATCGGCAGCATTCCAGACGCCAGCGGATCGAGCGTGCCGGCATGGCCGCATTTTTGCGCCTTGAAGAGCCACTTGATCTTGGAAACGGCTTCGGTCGAACCGAAATCGACAGGCTTGTCGAGGATCAGCCAGCCGGAAACCGGGCGGCCCTTGGGTTTGCGTGGTTTGGACATACGCTTCTTCTGCTATTGTTCTTCAGTGTCGTCGTCGAGATCACGCTGGACCTCCGGCGAGCGCAGCAATTCGTCGATCTTCTTGTAGTTATCGAAGCTCGTATCGTCGCGGAAACGGACCTCCGGCATATATTTCATCTGCCGGAGTTGCGGGCCGAGACGGCCGCGAATGTATCTGGCGTTGCGGTTCAGCGCATCGATGATGGCGCCGTGATCGGAAACGCCGAGCGGCGTCACGTAGGCCGTTGCGATCTTCAGGTCCGGCGACATACGGACTTCAGAAATCGAAATGACGGTCTTTTCGATCACGTCATCGCGCACTTCGCCACGCTGGAGAACCTGCGTGATTGCGGCGCGAACCTGCTCACCGACGCGCAGCATGCGCTGCGAGGGTGCCGAGGTTGTGGGTTTTGCTGTCATTGTTCTTTGCCCCGAAAAGGTTCGGGCGCCGGCCTCTCATGATCCGGCGCCCGTCCAAGTTCTAGTTTTGCGCCGTCAGAGCGTGCGGGTGATGTGCTCGACGCGGAAGCATTCGATCGTGTCGCCTGCGCGGATGTCTTCGTAATTCTCGAAAGCCATACCGCACTCCTGGCCGGAATGCACTTCCGAGACTTCGTCCTTGAAGCGCTTGAGCGTCTTGAGCTTGCCTTCGTGGATGACGACGTTGTCGCGGATGAGGCGGACGCCGACGCCACGCTCGACCTTGCCTTCGGTAACGCGGCAACCTGCAACCTTGCCGACCTTCGTGATGTTGAACACCTCGAGGATCTCGGCATTGCCGAGGAATGTTTCGCGCCGCTCCGGAGAGAGCAGACCGGACATTGCCGCCTTAACGTCATCCACGAGGTCGTAGATGATGTTGTAGTAGCGGATTTCGATGCCCTGACGCTCGGCAAGCGTACGCGCTTGCGCATTCGCACGAACGTTGAAGCCAATGATTGCAGCACCGGATGCTTCCGCGAGGGAAATATCCGACTCGGTGATACCGCCAGCCGCAGAGTGTACGATGCGGGCGCGAACTTCATCCGTTCCGAGCTTGTCGAGCGCACCGGCAATCGCCTCGATCGAGCCCTGCACGTCGCCCTTGACGACCAGCGGGAACTCCTTGACGCCGGCAGTCTGAAGCTGGCTCATCATCTGTTCCAGCGAGCCGCGCTGACCCGAATGGCGGGCTGCAGCCTTGTCTCGGGCGAGACGCTGGCGGTACTCGGAAATCTCGCGGGCGCGAGCTTCGTTTTCGACAACGGCGAACTTGTCGCCCGCCTGAGGCGTGCCGGAAAGACCCAGAACCTCGACCGGAGTGGCCGGGCCTGCTTCCTTGACATGCTCGCTCTTGTCATCAACGAGCGCACGTACGCGTCCCCAGACATCGCCAGCCACGATGATCTGGCCAGGCTTCAGCGTGCCCTTCTGGACGAGGACCGTTGCGACCGAACCACGGCCGCGGTCGAGCTGCGCTTCGATCACTGTACCCTCGGCCGTCCGGTTCGGATTGGCCTTGAGGTCGAGGATTTCGGCCTGCAGCAGGATCGCCTCGAGCAGCTTGTCGAGGTTGGTGTGGTTCTTCGCCGAAACTTCGACGTCGAGCACTTCACCGCCCATGGACTCCACGAAAACCTCGTGCTGCAGAAGCTGTGTGCGCACCTTCTGTGGATCGGCCGTCGGCTTGTCGACCTTGTTGATCGCCACGATGATCGGAACGCCTGCCGCCTTGGCATGGTTGATCGATTCGATGGTCTGCGGCATCACGCTGTCGTCAGCCGCAACCACGAGGATCGCGATGTCCGTCGCCTGCGCACCACGAGCACGCATCGCTGTAAAGGCTGCGTGGCCGGGGGTGTCGATGAAGGTAATCTTCTGACCGTTCTGCTCGACCTGGTAGGCGCCGATATGCTGGGTGATCCCGCCGGCTTCCCCGGCCACCACGTTCGCATGGCGAATGGCGTCGAGCAGCGAGGTCTTGCCATGGTCGACATGGCCCATGATGGTGACGACCGGCGGACGCGAAACCTGTTCGCCCTCGTCATCCGTCACATTGAAGATGCCGAGTTCGACGTCGGATTCGGAAACACGCTTGACCGTGTGGCCGAACTCGCCCGCGATGAGTTCTGCAAGGTCGGCGTCGATGACGTCGCCAGGCTTCATCATCTGGCCTTCCTTCATGAGGAACTTGATGACGTCGACGGCACGTTCCGACATGCGCTGCGACAGTTCCTGAATGGTGATGGTTTCCGGCAGGATGACTTCGCGCATGACCTTTTCGCGCGTTTCCTGCATCTGGCTGCGGCGGAATTTCTCCTGGCGGCGACGCATAGCGGAAAGCGAACGGCCGCGCGCATTGCCGTCGTCATCGACGTTTGCCGTTGTGATCGTCAGCTTGCCGCGGCGGCGCTCCTCTTCGGTCTTCGGACGCGTCGTCACCGGTTTTGCCGGTTCCGGGCGAACGACCCTGCCACGGGCAGGAGCCCCACGAGGAGATGCGCGCTCTTCCTCCTCACCTTCCGGACGACGGCCGCGGACAACCGGTGTCACCCCAGCTGGAGCCGGACGAGCAGGAGTAGGCACAGAGGTCTCGGGACGCACGGCCGAAGCCGGGCGCGGAGCCTCTGCCTGGACGTTGGCAGCTTCTGGCGCAGGAACCTCAGCCGGCGCAGGAGGACGGGCGGCCTCTTCGGCTGCGCGGCGGGCTGCTTCAACCGCCTCCGCTTCGCGACGGACGGCTTCTTCAGCTGCACGGCGCTTTTCTTCTTCAGCGCGGCGGATCGCATCTTCTGCATCGCGGACCTGGGCAAGCGCCAGCGCGCGCCGGCGGGCATCCATTTCCTCGGGCGAAAGATGATTCAAGACAACCGGACGCGGGCGGTCCTGCTGGCGAGGAGCCTGCGAAGCTGACTGCTGCGGACGCGGCGGCTGGCCGCCCGGCTTTTGGATGCGAGGCGCAGGAGCCTGCGCCGGAGCGGATTCTGCCGCGCGGGGTGCCGGTGCCGGCGCCGGCGTTGCCGGGCGATCGTCTTCAGGGCGCATCGGGCGCCGCTTGCGAGTCTCGACAACGACCGCCTTGGTGCGACCGCGGCCCATATCCTGGCGCACAGTACCTTGGCTTATCCCCGATGGTTTCAAGGTAAGCGTCTTCTTTGCTCCAAGCGTCTTGTCGTCATTGCTATCAGTCATTCGTTCCCGTTCCTTCGGACAGGGAGCGATGACGTCATCAAACCCTGTCGTTCAAATGCTTTTCGATCAATGATGGGCCGGCCGGTGCCGGTCGCCGCATCATTGTTTTTGCTGGCCAGCGCCGCCTGGTGCTCGGGATTGACCGCCGCTGCGGTACTTTTCGAGCATCTTTGCGCGCTTCACTACACCCTCACCTGCCTGCCCTGCAAGCACCGCGGCATGGATAAAAGCATTCTGGCCCATCACGCCTTCCATTTCGCTCTCCGAGAAGAGACGGAAGGAAGGTATTTCCTCCTCGGTTTCCATTCCGAGGTGCCAGGCCTTGCGAGCCTGATCGATTTTTCTCACGCCATCGTCCGCGGCATCCGTCGAATGGAACACCGCGAGTGCCGCTCCGCTTCTAACTGCGGCATCCACTTTCGAGGAGCCGCTGACGAACTGGCCCGCCTTGCGCGCCATGTTCATCATCTGCATCAGATGCTGTGCGAGCAGCCGGTCGACGGTTTCACCCAGATCGGCAGCTACCTTCACATCCGCCTTCAGTGCACGGGCGAAAGACTTCTTCGCCACCGCCTTGTCGACCAACGCGCGATCAAGCTTGACCCAGCAGCCGCGCCCCGGAAGCTGACGCTTCAGATCGGCGACAACTGTCCCGTCGGGAGCCGCGACAAAGCGGATCAACTCATCCACCGATCCGCTTTCACGCGTCACGATGCACATGCGGCCGTTCACGTCATAACCTGCAAGATCATCATCCTCAGGAGAAGCGTGCAGCTCCGCGATCATTATGCGTCCTGCTCGGCAGCGTCGGCGTCGGCTTCGACAACTTCAGCGTCCTTCGCAAGATCTTCCTCGGTGATCCAGCCGGCGGCGATGCGCGCCTGGACGACCATCTGTTCGGCCTCGACGCGCGAAACGTCGAACTTCGAGAAGAGGCCCTCGAACTTCTTGGTCTCGTTGTTCTTGCGCTCTGTCCAGCCGACGAGATCGTCCGCCGCGCAGCCCGCGAAATCTTCCAACGTCTTGATGCCGTCTTCGCCGAGTGCCACCATCATCTGCGCGGTCATGCCATCGATCTGACGAAGGTCGTCGGAAACGCCGAGCGCCTTGCGCTTCTCGTCCATCTCGGCTTCGAGCTTTTCGAGATACTCGCGGGCACGCTGCTGGATTTCCTGCGCCGTCTCTTCGTCGAACCCATCGATCGACGAAATTTCGTCGAGATCGACGTAAGCGAGTTCTTCAACCGCAGCAAAGCCTTCCGAGGCCAGAACCTGGCCGACCATTTCATCGACGTCGAGCGCATCCATGAAGAGGTTAGTGCGTTCGTTGAATTCCTTTTGACGGCGTTCGGATTCTTCGGCTTCCGTCATGATGTCGATATCCCAGCCGGTCAGCTGCGAGGCGAGGCGAACATTCTGGCCGCGGCGCCCGATCGCCAGAGACAGCTGCTCGTCAGGAACTACGACTTCGATGCGTTCTGCATCTTCATCGAGAACGACCTTAGCGACTTCAGCGGGCTGCAGCGCGTTGACGACAAAGGTCGCCGGATCCTGCGACCAGGGGATGATGTCAATCTTTTCGCCCTGAAGCTCGCCGACGACGGCCTGGACGCGTGAACCGCGCATACCGACGCAGGCACCGACTGGATCGATCGAGCTATCGTTCGAAATGACAGCGATCTTGGCGCGCGACCCCGGGTCACGGGCGACCGAGCGGACCTGGATGATGCCGTCGTAGATTTCCGGCACTTCCATGGTGAAGAGCTTGACCATGAACTGCGGATGGGTGCGCGAGAGAAAAATCTGCGGACCGCGCTGTTCACGGCGGACGTCATAGACATATGCGCGAACGCGGTCGCCGTAACGGACGTTTTCACGCGGGATCATTTCGTCGCGGCGGATAATGCCTTCGCCACGGCCGAGATCAACGATGACGTTGCCGTATTCAACGCGCTTGACGGTGCCGTTGACGATTTCGCCGACGCGATCCTTGAATTCGTCGAACTGCCGGTCACGCTCGGCTTCGCGCACCTTCTGGACGATGACCTGCTTGGCCGACTGAGCGGCGATACGGCCGAAATCCATCGGCGGCAGCGGATCGGCGATGAAGTCGCCAAGCACTGCGTCGGGGTTGCGGTCGCGGGCCAGCTCCAGCGGGATCTGCGTGGAGTAGTCTTCTGCCTTCTCGACGACTTCGAGCAGTCGCTGCAAGCGGATTTCACCGGTCTTCGGATTGATATCGGCGCGGATGTTCGATTCCGTGCCGTAACGGGAGCGCGCCGCCTTCTGGATCGCATCCGCCATCGCGGCAAGCACGATTTCGCGGTCGATGACCTTTTCGCGCGCCACTGCATCTGCGATCTGCAGAAGTTCGAGCCGGTTCGCACTGACTGCCATTGTCTTATCTCTCCGTCTTGGCCTTCCGGGTTCCCGTCCCTGGTGCCGTAGTTGATCGGTTATTCTTCGTCTTCCGCTTCGTTCTGGTTCGCTGCCTGCGCTTTCGCGGCCTTATCGGCGCGTAGCGCATCGCGGATCAGATCGTCGGTCAGAATGAGCTTCGCATCGCTGAGCGCCGTGAAGGGAATGGTGACCTTCTGCTCTTCGCCATAGGCAACCTGGTCACGTTCGAGCGTGAAACCATCCGCGTTCGCTTCGATGATCTTTCCGCGAAAGCGCTTGCGGTTGCCGATTATGATCGACGTTTCGCACTTCACAAGGTGTCCTTGCCAACGGGTGAAATCGGATTTCCGCACCAAAGGGCGGTCGATACCGGGCGAAGACACCTCTAGATGATACTCCCGATCGATCGGATCTTCCACATCAAGAACCGGAGAAATAGCCATCGAGACCTCTTCGCAGTCTTCGACGCTCATCGTGCCATTGTTGCGCTCTGCCATGATCTGCAGCGTAGCGCCGTTCTGGTTGAGCATGCGCACGCGGATCAGGCGGAAGCCCATGCCGACGAGCACAGGTTCGATGATGTCGGCAAGGCGCTGGTCAAGCCCGGTTTCGGTAATCAGCCGCGGCTCAAGTTCATTGTCTGCGTTCGTCGGATCCGACAAGCGATGCGCTCCTCGCAATTTTCATGCATTTGGACGATCGCGCTAATAAAAAAGAGCGGGTCCTTGCGGCCCACTCTTCATCGCACGATCAAGAATTTGAGTGGCATATAGGCCCGTTTTTATGAAATTGCAAGCTCTCGGCTCAAATGCGCCGCGGCGGCGCAATCGCGCCTAGCCACCGTCGAGGTTCATCATATATTGGAGCCGAGGGAGAATTTAGCAAGCGGGAGGAATCGTGCCATCCAATTCATCAACGCTGGCGCCGCTGAAGCATGAAACCTACCGCACAATCTGGTTCGCAAGCCTCGCCTCGAATTTCGGCGGCTTGGTCCAGGCGGTGGGCGCCGCGTGGATGATGACGACCCTCACGGCTTCCGAGGACATGGTGGCGCTGGTCCAGACCTCGACAGCACTTCCCATCATGCTGTTTTCGCTCATTTCAGGCGCGCTTGCCGACAATTTCGACCGGCGGCGGGTGATGCTGACGGCGCAATTTCTCATGCTGGCCGTCTCGATTATTCTAACCGCCTGCGCCTTGCTCGGCTGGATCACGCCCTGGCTGCTCCTGTTCTTCACCTTCCTGATTGGCTGCGGTACTGCGCTCAACAACCCATCCTGGCAGGCTTCCGTCGGCGATATGGTGCCGCGCGCCGATCTGCCGAATGCGGTAACGCTGAACAGCATGGGCTTCAACATGACCCGCAGCGTCGGCCCCGCCATCGGCGGCGTGATTGTCGCGACGGCGGGCGCCGCCGCTGCTTTCATGGTGAATACGGCCAGTTATTTCGCGCTCATCTATGCGCTCACGCGCTGGAAGCCGTCGCTGCCTGTTTCCACCCTTCCGAGGGAAAGCCTCGGGAGTGCGATCTCCGCCGGTCTTCGGTATGTCTCAATGTCGCCGAACCTCGAAAAGGTGCTGATCCGCGGTTTGATCTTCGGTATCGGCGCAAGCTCGGTGCTCGCGCTTCTGCCGATCGTCGCGATCGATCTCGTCGCCGGCGGGCCGCTGACCTACGGCTTCATGCTCGGCTCCTTCGGCATTGGCGCAATCGGTGGCGGGGCGCTCAATGCGCGCTTGCGCGAGATGTTCAGCAGCGAGGCCATCATCCGCTACGCCTTTACTGGCTTTGCCATCAGCATGGTGATTGCTGCGTCGAGCCAGTTTGCCGTGCTCACCTCCGTCGGGCTGCTCGTTTCCGGCGCGTGCTGGGTGCTAGCGCTTTCACTGTTCAACACGATTGTGCAGCTTTCGACGCCACGCTGGGTCGTCGGCCGGGCGCTTTCACTTTATCAGACGGTCACCTTCGGCGGGATTGCCGCCGGCAGCTGGCTCTGGGGTGTCGCTGCCGACCGCTTCGGCGTGTCGAGCGCGCTCTATGGCTCAGCCGCGGTGATGATGATCGGCATCGTTATCGGCTTTCGCTTCTCGATGCCGGCCTTTGCCTCGCTCAATCTCGATCCGCTCAACCGCTTCACCGAGCCTGCCCTCGGCCTCGATATCACGCCCCGGAGCGGGCCGATCGTCATCCAGGTCGATTATCAGATTGGCGATAACGATCTGCCGGAATTCCTGAAGCTAATGGGGGAACGGCGGCGCATCCGCATCCGCGACGGCGCACGCAACTGGGCGCTAATGCGCGACCTCGAAAGTCCCGGCACCTGGACCGAGACGTATCACACGCCGACCTGGGTCGAGTACATCCGCCACAATCAGCGCCGCACGCAGGCCGATGCTGAAAACTATGATCGATTGCGCGCCCTCCACCGCGGCACGGCTGCGCCGCATGTTCACCGCATGATCGAGCGGCAGACCATCCCGCCATCCGACGATGTCTTTCACAAGGCGCCGATCGATCTTCACCATTGAGTCACTGCGATGACGCATTCGTTCCGAAAAGCCCGCGAAACCGATCTTATCGATATCATCCGGCTGCTTGCAGACGACGATATCGGCCAAGGAAGAGAATTCGTTACCGATCCCATCGATCAGCGCTATCAGACCGCCTTTGCCGCGATCGATGCGGATGAAAACCAACTGCTGGTGGTTGCCGTGGATCAAAAGGACCACGTCATCGGCTGCCTGCAGCTTTCGTTCATTCCCGGCCTGTCGCGCACCGGCACATGGCGCGGGCAGATCGAGAGCGTAAGGATTGCAAGGGAAGCGCGCGGCAGCGGTCTGGGCACCGCATTCATCGAATGGGCAGTCGAAACATGCCGCGCGCGGGGCTGCAAGATCGTGCAGCTCACCTCCGACAAATCCCGGACGGATTCCATTCGCTTTTATGAAAAGCTCGGCTTCACCGCGAGCCATGAGGGGCTGAAACGCAGTCTCTGAAAGCTTATTTCAACTTTCCCTTCATCGAAGCATCGGGGAAGCAGGTTGGTTTCATTCCATTCTTTTCCTGCCACTGCCCAATCGAGCGGCGGGTTTTATAGCCCGGCAAGCCGTCCGACCCGCCGACATCGTAGCCCTGGCGCTCGAGCGCCTTCTGCATTGCCGCTACATCGGAGCGCAGCATTTTGCCGACATCGCCCCAGGCACCCTGAAAAGCGCCCGAGCCATAGGCGATCCGGTCGGCGAGGTTGCCGATATAGAGCGCATAGAGATCGGAGTTGTTGTATTCCTTGATGATGTAGAAGTTCGGCGTGACGAGGAATTCCGGCCCATCACGCCCGGCCGGCACCAGCATCATGCCTTCAGCCTTCATCTCGCCAGATGGAAAGCCCTTGCCCGAGATGCGATCGATGCCGAGCGAAGCCCAATGCGAGAGCGGCTTTGCAAGGTCCGGTCCTTCCTGCGCGCAGGAGACTGTTGCCGGGATCGTCACCTCGAAGCCCCAATCGCGGTTGCGCTGCCAACCCTTCTCGACAAGATAGCTGGCTATGGATGCCAGCGTGTCCGGCACCGACGTCCAGATATTGCGGTGCCCGTCACCGTCGAAATCGACCGCATATTTCAGATAGCTGGTCGGCATGAATTGCGGTTGGCCGAGCGCGCCGGCCCAAGAGCTCTTGAAATCGGCAGGCGCCACATCACCGCCATCGAGAATGTGAAGTGCGGCAATCAGCTCGACACGGAACATTTCTTTGCGGGTCGACATGAAGGCCTTGGTCGCCAGCACCTCGATTGCCGAATTGGGGATCTTTGCCGCCCCGAATCCCGTCTCGCGGCCCCAGATCGCCAGCACAATCGAACCCGGCACGCCATAAGTCTTTTCGATGCGCCTCAGCGTCGAGGCATATTGCGAGGCAAAACCACGTCCGGTTGCCGCCAGCTTCTTCAGCCGGTCCTCATTGAAATACGGACCCGGCGAAGAAAACTCCGCCTGCGTCTGCTTGCGTTCCTTCGGCGGTGGGAATCCGGGAGGTGCAAGATCGGGGAGACTCCAGTTGAGTACCACGCCCGAAAAAGCCGCCTGGAATGTCTTTGCTGATATGCCGTTTTTCTCCGCTTCCGGACGCAATTCACTCAAAACCCATTTCCGAAACTGCGCTTCGACATCGGCTTTCGAGGCAGCCGCGGCCGGCAAATGCGACAGCGCCACTAGCGCTACGCTCACGACGGCAAGGCGGCCGAAAATACTCATACTCATCTCCTCTAAATCACTGTCCGCGCGCGAAGCGCTGCAGCCAATGTCCCCTCGTCGAGGTAGTCGAGTTCGCCGCCGACCGGCACGCCATGCGCCAGCCGCGTGATCTTCACGTCCAATCCCGCCAGCTGGTCCGTTATATAGTGCGCTGTGGTTTGACCCTCGACGGTCGCGTTGACGGCGATGATGAGTTCGCGAATACCACCCTCCCCGACGCGATCGATCAGTCCGCGAATGTTCAGGTCATCCGGCCCGACGCCATCGAGCGGCGAAAGCGTGCCGCCGAGAACATGATATGCAGCGTTCATCACCCCGGCGCGTTCCAATGCCCAGAGATCGGAAACATCCTCGACGACGATGATGACGGACTGGTCGCGGCGCTCATCGGTGCAGACCGTGCAGGGATCGACTGTATCGACATTGCCGCAGCGCGAGCAGATTTTCACCTTGTCGTAGGCTTCGCCCATCGCGCTCGACAGCGGTCCGAGCAGCTGGTCCTTCTTCTTGATGAGGTGTAGCGCCGCGCGCCGGGCCGAGCGAGGCCCGAGACCCGGCACCTTCGCCAGAAGCTGGATGAGTTTTTCAATTTCGGGGCCGGTGACTCGCTTTGCCATTTGCCGTTCTTAGCTCATATGTTGCCAAAACGGAATCGCGGAAAGAATCGGCCTTATGCTGAAAATACGCGCCGTCTGCACCGGCAACCCCGAATGGCTGCCCGGCAATTAAGATCAGCGCATCGCGATTGCGACAGCGGCACCGGCCATGGTTCCGGCGCTGGCACGGTTCGCGATCCGAACCGCACGGCGGCTTTTCAGGAAGCCGCGGGCTTTTGCGGCAAGTAATGCCCAGCTAACGTCGATCAGGACCAGCACGACGAACATGGTCGCGACGAGTTCTGCCCAACCTATAATCGTCACCGAATGGATATCGATGATCGATGGCAGCAGGGCGACGTAGAACATCATGATCTTCGGATTGCCAAGCGTCACCGTCATGCCCCCAAAGAAGAGTTTTGCGGCGGATTGCGCTTCAGGCAGCTTTTCCTCGCTCGTATCAGACGAGACGAACCACATCTTCCATGCGAGATAAAGTAGGTAGCAGACACCGAGCCATTTGATGGCGACGAAGGCCCAATGGAAGGTTTCGGCAACGGCAGCAAGGCCCGCCACCGCGCAAGTCAGCCAGATCGCCTCGCCGATCCACATGGCGGCGAGAAAAGGCAGAACATCGCGGGCACCCTTCGACAGCACGCGGGCGACAAGCGCCGCGACACTCGGCCCCGGCGAGCCGGCGGCCATGAAAAGAGCGCCGGCAAAAACAATGAGACTGGTCAGCGTCATCGCCGGTCTCCTCCGTGAAGATGACTGCTAAGCTCAGAACGGCATCTTGAAGCCGGGCGGGATCGGCAGGCCGGCCGTGAGCGCCTTTGTCTTTTCGGCTGCGGCGGCCTCCGCCTTGTCCTTGGCGTCCTTATGAGCGGCAACGATCAGGTCTTCGAGGATCTCGACGTCGTCTTCTTTGAAGAGCGACGGGTCGATTTTTAAGCTCTTCAGTTCACCCTTGCCGCTGATGACAACGGTCACGAGACCGCCGCCCGCCTTGCCTTCGGCCTGAAGCTCGGCGATTTCCGCCTGCATCTGCTCCATCTTGGCCTGCATTTCCTTGACTTTGCCCATCATGCCCATGATGTCGCGCATCGCCTGCTTCCTTCTTCAACTCTTAGAATTCTATGTCGTCGCCGGGCAGAATGTCGCCCTCTTCGGATTCGGCGGCCGCGGGCGGCTTCGCCTCGCCCTCCTCTTCCGGTTCGGATGCTCTCACTCTAACATCGATGATCTTTGCGCCCGGGAACTGAGCGAGGATCGCTGCCACATCCGGATCCTGCCGGGCGTCGCTCACCTGCTGCTCCTTGGCCTTGGCTTCCGCCTCGACCATCGTCGGATCGCCGGCCTCACGGCTGAGGCTGACGATCCAGTGGATGCCGGTCCACTCCTTCAGTTTGACAGCCAGTTCGTTGAGCAGCGTCGTCGGTGCGCCCTCAATGAGGTTCACGTCGAGGCGGCCTTTCTCGATCTTCACCGGCCGAACGAAATTGCGGACCAGCGCCCTCAGCTTCGGATCGCGCTTCTCGGTCGCGAGATTGACGATATCGGCGATCGATTTGACGGGAACAAGCGGCGTCGGCGCTTCTGTCGGCTTCGTCTCGATGCGACCTGCCTGCATCGGCTGCGGATCGGAATTGGGTACAGCACGCAGCATCGTGGCCGCCCCCCCCGAAGGCTGCGGCCTCGGCGTACTCTCCGCCGCGCGTGTGGCTATTGCTGATTGATATGGTACATGGGCGCCATTGCCGCCGTTACCCGACGGCGTAGGCGAGGGACGTGAGCCGCCATTCTCGGAGAGCTCGGCGAGCCGCCGTGCTGCATCTTCGGGTGCCGGCAGATGTGCTGCATGCGCAAGCCGGATCAGCACCATTTCCGCGGCACCGGCCGTGCGCGAAGAGCTTTCGGTTTCGGGAATGCCTTTCAACAGCATCTGCCAGATGCGCGACAGCGTCGTCACCGCAATTCCTTGAGCGAACTCGGAAGCCCTGGTGCGCTCGACTTCGCTAAGCGATGGGTCATTAGCGGCGTCCGGCACATATTTCAACCGGGTGACGAGATGGGTGAAATCGGCAAGATCGGTCAATACGACGACAGGATTTGCGCCGGCCTCATACTGCGCCTGGAATTCGGCAAGCGCTGCGGCGACGTCGCCTCTGGCGACATGCTGGAAGAGATCAACGATACGGGCGCGGTCGGCAAGGCCGAGCATGCCGCGCACCGCTTCCGCCTGGACTGCCCCGCTGCCATGGGCGATTGCCTGGTCGAGCAGCGAAAGACCATCGCGTGCCGAGCCTTCGGCAGCGCGCGCGATCATCGCCAGCGCATCCGGCTCCGCATCGATGCCTTCCTTCGCTGCGATGACCGAGAACAGGCCGACGAGATCCGACGCACTGATACGGCGCAGATCGAAGCGCTGGCAGCGCGACAGAACGGTAATCGGAACCTTGCGGATTTCGGTGGTCGCGAAAATGAACTTCACATGCTCCGGCGGCTCTTCCAGGGTCTTCAGCAAGCCGTTGAAAGCCTGCGTCGAAAGCATGTGCACTTCATCGATGATATAGACCTTGTAGCGCGCAGACACCGGGCGGTAACGCACCTGCTCGATGATTTCGCGGATATCGTCGATGCCGGTATGAGAAGCAGCGTCCATCTCGATCACATCGACATGACGGCCTTCCATGATCGCCTGGCAATGCTCGCCCGGCACGCGCAGGTCGATCGTCGGCTTGTCGATGTCCGGCGTCTTGTAATTCAGCGCGCGCGCCAGAATACGGGCCGTCGTCGTCTTGCCGACGCCGCGAACGCCGGTCAGCATGTAAGCCTGCGCAATACGGCCGGTCTCGAAGGCGTTGGTTAGCGTGCGGACCATCGGCTCCTGGCCGACCATGAGGTCCGTGAAATCCTTGGGGCGGTATTTGCGTGCCAGCACCCGGTATCCGGTGCCCGTCGAGGCGGCATCTTGTGACTGTCGCTCGGTGTCGCTCATCGCCCTGCTTATCGCCCGGAACGCCGGGCATTTTTGGAAGAGAGAAGGGTGGGAGGCTGGCACGATGACCCGTGCCGGGCTCGTTAGGGCTGCTTCCTTCCGGACCTGACCCGGTTGGCGAGTGGCTCGTCCACCACCAACCTCCCGAATGCACATATCGGCAATATCGCCATCAAAAGCAAGCCAAGCTAAAAAAAAACTGCTAATCATAGGAAAAATATGGAGGAATGGCCTGTTGGACGATTTCATTCTCGACCGCCGGCTGGAGAGCGACAGCGACCGCGTCATGCAGACCGGTCTGTGCGATCTTCGACTGTCGAAAGACGCTCGCTGGCCGTGGCTGATCCTGGTGCCGCGCAGGGCCAACATCACGGAGCTCTTCGAACTCACGCCGCTCGATCAGGTGCTCCTCACCTTCGAAACGGAAATGACCGCGGCTGCGCTGAAGAAAATCACCGGTGCCACAAAAATCAATATCGGGGCTCTTGGCAATATCGTGCGTCAGCTTCATGTTCATGTTATTGCCCGCTCCGAAGGCGATGCCAACTGGCCAGGCCCTGTCTGGAGCTTCGGTAAGGCCGAACCCTACGAAGCCGGCAAGAGAGATGAATTCATAGCGAAGTTGCGGGAAGCCCTTTCATCATGAACCGTTCGCTTTTCGATTCGGATGTTCCACATCCGGAACCCAGCAATCTCACGGCCTTCGCCGCAAACGACCTCAACCGCGATTCCGAACATCGCGACGAGCAGTCCGTCGAAGGGGCGCTGGCGAAGGACGGCACGCATATCTTCGCCTTCACCAAGGACAAGCTCGTCCTGAAGCATGATGGCCAAGTGCTCGATCCACTGTTTGCCCGTTACGAACTGCAGGAGCTGCAGCCACATTGGGACGAGACGATCTTGCTCGGCTACCGCAAGACAGGCGAACCGCGGCTCGCCGTTCCTGTCGGGATTCCTGCCGAGGATCTCGAAAGCCACTACAAGCCTGCCGACGGCCGAACCCTCTACCGCGACCAACTCGTTGACGAAGTACTGTTGGGTGAATTCGCCCAGGCCGCAAGCCTCATCCGCTGGAACGGCGACAACCGCTTCTGCGGCCGCTGCGGCGGCACGATGGAGATGCGCATTGGCGGCTATAAGCGGGTGTGCACGGCCTGCGAACACATGATCTTCCCGCGCACCGACCCTGTGGTCATCATGCTGACGATTGACGAACAGCGCGACCTTTGCCTTCTCGGCCGCAGCCATCATTTTACACCGGGCATGTATTCCTGCCTCGCCGGATTCGTCGAGCCCGGCGAAACGATCGAAAATGCCGTGCGCCGCGAGACGCTGGAGGAATCCGGCATCAGGACTGGCCGGATTCGCTACCACGCTTCGCAACCGTGGCCGATGCCGCATACGCTGATGATCGGCTGCTATGCCGAAGCTAAATCGACGGAGGTTCATCGCGACGAATCGGAACTGGAGGATTGCCGCTGGTTCACCCGCGAGGAAACACTTGAAATGCTCGAACGCCCCGGCGCCAACGGCCAGGCTTCGCCGCCCAAAGGCGCTATCGCGCACCGCCTGATGCGCGATTGGGTGGAGTGGAAAAAGCAATAGGCTGATGCGATGGCGCGCTCGGAACGCCTTCTGACCCTGCTTCAGACATTGCGGCGCTACCGCCGTCCGGTGAGCGGTGCCGTCTTGGCGACGGAAACAGGCGTCAGCATCCGCACACTCTATCGCGATATCGCCAGCCTCCAGGGGCAGGGCGCCCTGATTGAAGGCGAACCCGGCATCGGCTACGTTTTGAAGCCCGGCTTCATGCTGCCGCCGATGATGTTTTCCCAGGACGAAATCGAGGCACTAGTCCTCGGTTCGCGCTGGGTCGCCCGCGCCGCCGATCCGCGTCTTGCTGCCGCCGGCGCCGACGCGCTGGCGAAGATTGCGGACGTCCTGCCGCGCGAGATGCGCGACGAGATCGACACCTCGACGCTTCTGGTCAATTTCCGTCCTCGCTTTGAGGACAAGGCCGATCTCGGCATCATCCGCAAAGCGATCCGGGCCGAACGTATTCTTAAACTGACCTACACGGACGAAGGCGGCGCGGTCACCGTCCGCCGCGTCTGGCCTTTCGCGATCAGCTTTTTCGAGCAAGTCCGCGTCATGGTCGCCTGGTGCGAGTTGCGGCAGGATTACCGCCACTTCCGCACTGACCGCATTGTCGAAATAGCGCCCCAGGAGCTGCGCTATCCGCGACGGCGTGCCGTTCTTCTCAAGGAATGGCGCGAGCAGCAGGACGTCCCAGCAGAGACCTGAGGATACTGCCATAAACTGACAGTGGTCAGCGTTACTATCGGACCAATCCCAAACCGGAGGACCGATGATGACGACCCTGAATCCCACCCGATCGACGCACGGAAATCGAGTTGCCGAGGACACACCCAGACAAGCGAGATATCCGCAATCTCTAATGCTGCGAATGATGCTGAACGCATCGCGCAGGATGGTGCGGAGCCGCTATCCTCAGCTCGATCTCGATGCGATGTCCGATTACATGAAGCGCGATATCGGGTTCATGGACTGGAACCACCCGCACCACGAGAGCAACTGAATTCACCACGCCGCCTCACCGACGTAGCGCCGCCGCATCAACGGCGGGTTCAGCGCTTGCCGTGGCCAATGGCCGGCAAGCGCTGAATCTGTGCAAACAATTCCAAATACGAGGGACAACGATATGACCAGCCCGAATCTCATCATTCTTTACGTCAAGGATCCCGCGGAAAGTGCGACCTTTTACAAGGATCTACTCGGCCGCGAACCCGGTGTCGCCGCACCTAATTTCGTCGCGTTTCCGCTCGACGGCGGCTTCACGCTCGGCCTTTGGCGGCGCAGCACGGTCGCGCCGCAACCTTCCGCGATCGGCAATCGCGGCGAGGTTGCCTTCATGGTGGCCGGCGAGAATGCTGTTGCCAAACAATACGAGGATTGGCGAAGACGCGGCCTGCCGATTGCTCAGGAGCTGACGGATCTCGATTTCGGCCCGACCTTTGTCGCGCTCGATCCGGACGGCCACCGGTTGCGCGTTTGCGAACCGGACAAGTAAAAGACAGGAAGAAGGGCGCCCGCAGGCGCCCTTCTGTCACTTGTGCAGTTGGCCCCGCATCGGATGGCCCGTGTAGACGCCGAGAATGCGGACATTCTCCGAAAAGAACCGCAACTCTTCCAAAGCCCGGCGCACATGGGCATCGTTCGGATGGCCTTCGATATCGGCATAAAACTGCGTCGCCACGAATTTGCCGCCGAGCTGATAGCTTTCGAGCTTCGTCATGTTGATATTGTTCGTCGCGAAACCGCCGAGCGCCTTATAGAGTGCAGCCGGAATGTTTCGGACGTTGAAGACGAAGGTCGTGACGATCTTTTCTTCGTCGGAGCCGCGGTTTGCCCATTCTTCGTCGCGGGAGAGCACGACGAAGCGGGTAACATTGCTCTCCGTGTCCTCGACATTTTCGGCAACGATGTCGAGGTGATAGAGCTCGGCTGCAAGGCGCGGCGCAAGCGCCGCCATGGTCCGGTCGCCGGTTTCCTTGACGAGCTTCGCGGCACCAGCCGTATCTCCTGCGATCACCGGCTTCCAGCCATTTGCGCGCACGATCTTCCGGCATTGGCCTAGCGCATGGATGTGGCTATGCACGGTGCGTATCTCGTCCTTCAAAACGCCGGGCAGCACCATCAGCTGAAAGCGGATCGGCATGAAGTATTCGGCGATGATGTGCAGCCGCGACTCCGGTAGGAGATGATGAATATCGGCGACCCGGCCCGCGATCGTGTTTTCGATCGGGATCATCGCAATATCGGCTTCGCCATTGTCGACCGCCATGAAGGCGTCTTCAAAAGTCTGGCAAGGCAACGGCTCCATTGTCGGGAACATGTCACGGCAGGCCATGTCGGAATTCGCGCCGAATTCGCCTTGAAAAGAGATTCGGTTGGTCTTGATGTTCATGACGATGTCCTTCATGCCTTCCTTGCCGAAAGAATGCGGCGGGCTTTCTCGAGATCGGCTGGCGTATCGACCCCAAGCGGAACGGTTTTAACGATTTCCACGTCGATGCGCATGCCTGCTTCCAGCGCGCGAAGCTGCTCCAGCGATTCGCGTTTTTCGAGGACCGACGGGCCAAGCGAGACATAGCGTTCGAGCGCTGCCCGGCGATAGGTATAGAGCCCGATATGGTGATAGAGGGGACCGTTACCGTATGGCGCCGTTGCTCGGGTAAAATAGAGCGATCGTAGCCGCGTCTCGGAGATCGGCGATCCCACGACCTTGACAATGTGCGGCGCAGTCTTGTCTGCTTCATCGTCTATAACCACCGCGAGCGTTGCGATGTCAGTCGTCTCGTTTTCCAATGGACGCAGCGACGCACGCACTGTCTCGCGATCGACGGTTGGCAGATCGCCCTGAACATTGACGATGAATTTCGCGTGGCCTTCAGGATCCACCTTCGTCAGAGCCTCATAGATACGATCGGACCCTACCTGATGGTCCTTGCTGGTCATGACGACTTCAAAACCGGCTTTCGCGACAACGTCAAATACCTGCTGATCATCGACCGCGACGACGACGCGTCCGATCTCCGCTTCCTTCGCCCGCAAAGCCACCTGGACGATCATCGGCAGTCCGCAAATATCGGCCAGCGGCTTGCCGGGAAGGCGGGTGGACGCCATGCGGGCGGGGATCAGAACCAGCACGTCATCTAAATTTGAACCTGTCATCGTTCGGACCTTCTATTCCAGGCAGGAAAGTGTCAAAAAGTCTCACGTACAAGACCATTTAGACAGTTGCAACGAATTGCCAAAAGACATAGGTTCCGCGCGATTTCAAGATGGTGCCTTTTAGGGTCTGCCGACTGCACGGGGAGCATTGCAGATGAATTCTTATGTCAATATGGGCGTTGGGGCGCTGCTCGGAACGATTTTCGTCCTGATGTCAGTGTCGATCGCGTCCGAAGGGATCTTCCACTCCGAAGCGCCGGAGAAGGAAGGTTTCGCCATTGTCGCAGAAGAGGCGCCTGCTGCTGGCGGTGGCGGTGGCGGTGAGGCTGCACCCGCAACTGTAACTCCGATCGCCAAGCTTCTTGCCAGCGCGGATGCCAAGGCTGGCGAAACGGTATTCAAGAAGTGTCAGTCCTGTCATGACGCGACGAAGGGAGGGCCGAACAAAGTCGGCCCGAACCTCTATGGTCTCGTCGATCGCCCGATCGCTTCGCATGAAGGCTTTGCCTTTTCTTCTGCCATGAAGGATTTCTCCAAGGGCGGCAGCGAAAAGTGGACCTTCGATCACCTGAACCACTTCCTGCTGGCACCGAAGAAGCAGGTTCCGGGCACGGCCATGGGCTTTGCCGGTCTGCCAAAGGAACAGGACCGCGCGAACGTGATCCTTTACCTGCAAACGCTTGCAGACGCACCGGTTGCGTTGCCGGATCCGAACGCGCCGGATACCGTTACGCAGTAGTCCTGCAAGCTTTCCGACGGAATCGAGAGCCCGGCCGACGCCGGGCTTTTTTGTTGCAGTCAAGCGCCGAGCAGGTAGGCCCAGAGCGAAACCGAAATGGCGCCGAGGGCCGTCGTAACCGTAATTGTGGAGGCTGCAAGGCTGTGGCCAACGCCGAAACGATTGGCGATCAGCCAGGCATTGACACCAGTTGGAACAGCGGCGATCAACACCAGTGCAGCGGTCCAGCTGCCGGTCAATCCAACCAGATGACTTGCAGCCCAGACGCAGCATGGAAGCAACAGCAATTTGAAGGCAGATGTGACGCTGGCAATGCCGACATTGCCGGAGACACCGTATCGTTCAAGCGCCATGCCCAGCGATACCAAGGCGACAGGTCCAGCGACGCCGGCCAGCTGGTCGACAATGGATTCCACCGGAGCCGGCATTGGGAGGCCTGCAAGGTGCACCGCGGCACCTGCGGCGAGACCGATAACGAGCGGATTGCGGACAAGATTGAGACCGATCTGGCGAAAGAGGTTGAGTATGTTGCGTTCGCCCTTGCCCGCAATCTTGCGCTCTGCCCGCTCCATCATGATCGTGCCGATGATCATCATGACGGGCAGGTGCACGGCGATCAGGATGGAAAGCGGCACCAGGCCCTCATTGCCGACGGTGCGTTGAACAAGCGGCAGGCCGACAAAAATAGTATTGGCAAATGCCGACGAAACGCCGGCGAGCACGCCGATGCGATCATCACGGCCAAAAAAACGTGTCGCAGCGATGTGGCCCGCGGTCCAGGTCACCGCAACGCCGGAGAAATACGCGATCCAGAGGCGAAACGGCGAAGCGCCATGAAAATCCGCTTCGGCAATCGTGCGGAAAAGGAGCAGCGGAACGGCAATCTTGAAAACGAACTCGCTCAATGCGTCGCCGACATCCGCCTTCATCAGTCCGGTTTTGACGATCAACCAGCCGATCAGGATCATGATGAAGATGGGAAGGACGTCGAAGATGATGGCTGTCATGCGGAGGGATGCCTTGCGCGGGGATACCCTGCTCTACCAGCAAAACTTCTTCGTTGACAAATGGATTGGCAAAGAGATGTGCGGATGCTGGCGGATCGGGTAGGAGGGAGCCTTACGGCATCCCTCCTCCCACACCACCGTGCGTACGGTTCCGTACACGGCGGTTCATCGAGCGTGATTTAGGCGTTGGAGCTCCTGCTGAAGTGAGATCAGCCCGAGTTGGTCAAAGAAGGCCTTGCGGAAGGCATCGTTCATGTGGCTGGCCCCGGCGTTCCACCAGGGACCGCGGCCATTGCCGGCCGATTCACATGCACGCTCTTCCGTCAGGCCTCGTTGCCTCAGCCGCATGGCGCGCGTAGCTGATCGCTTCCATTGCCGCCATAGGATGCAGCGCAACCGGCGCCGCAGCCAGCCATCAAGCTCCTCCAAGACCCCTTTGCCTTCGGTCAGCCGGAAGTAGGCCATCCAACCCCGCAGGATCGGGGCGAGGTCCTTGATGGTGGCGCCAAAGGCGCGACCGCGCCCTGCGCGAAACGCCCCCTTCAACCTGTCCCGCAGCCGCTTCACACTCGGCGCCGCAATCAATAAGCGTGGCGCTTTATGGGCGGTCATGGTGTAGGCAAGAAAGGTGCGCTTCCATGGTCGGTCCACGGCGCTTTTGGCGCCATTGACCGTGAGCTTCAGCCGCTCGGCGAGGAAGCGGGTCAGCGAGGCCATGACCCGCTCGCCGGCACGTCGCGACCGCACATAGACATTGCAGTCGTCGGCGTAGCGGCAGAAGGCATGACCGCGCCGTTCCAGCTCCTTGTCGAGATCATCGAGCAGGACGTTCGATAGCAGCGGCGAGAGTGGACCGCCTTGCGGGGTGCCCTCGCTGCGTGCCGTTTCGATCCCGCCCGTCATCAGCCCGGCCTGCAGGTAGCGGCGGATCAGCCGCAGCACCCGCTTGTCCGTGACCTTGCGTGCCACGCGTGCCATCAGGACATCGTGGTTCACTCGGTCGAAGAACTTCTCCAGATCAAGGTCGACCACGAAACGGCGGCCATCGGCGACATGTGACCGGGCGGCAAGAACCGCATCGTGGGCGCTCCGCCCCGGCCGGAAGCCGTAGGAGGAGGCAGAGAAGTCCGGGTCGAAGATCGGCATCAGCACCTGATGCATCGCCTGCTGGATAAGCCGGTCCAGAACGGTCGGGATGCCCAATTGCCGCATCCCTTTGCCGCCGGGCTTGGGGATTTCCACCCCGCGCACCGGCGCCGGCCTGTAGCGGTCCGCCAGCAAGTCTTCCCTGATGTGTGGCCAGTGCGTCGCGAGGTAAGGCTTCAGTTGGTCCACCGTCATCTTATCGACGCCCGGCGCACCCTTGTTCGCTACCACCCGGCGGTAAGCCGCCATCATGTTCTCGCGGCTGAGGATCGTCTCCATCAGTCGCTCATTCGCCTCCGGTCGAGAGGATGACGGTCCTGCCGTGGTGTCTGATGCACCCAATGCCTGCCCTCGCGGCTTCCGGCCGCTACTCTCGGCATGGGCACGGAGCATCTCAACTCCGTCTTCTGCGTCTGTTCTCACCATCGAAAGACCGGTCTCCGTCCGGCACTCCATGTTCAGCCCTTCACCGCTTGGTCCGGCTACTACGGCGTCTGCTGACTTCTGCCGCCCCGTCCCGACGCCTTTCGACGCCGGTAGCCCACCTGAAACCAGGGGCAGGTCGGCAGACCTCCCAGGGTAAGACGCGTGACCTTCGTGCCAAATACCTGTCGCATCTACGCCCGCACCCTCCGGAGTGATATCGGGCTTCGGGTGTTGTGGCCCCCTCGCCCGGATGCGGACGCCTCATATGCGCTTCCTGTTCGTCAGGCCGGCACTTTGCCTGCAGCTTCCTTCAGACCCCGCCTCGCGGCGACGCCCTTGCTGTTCAGCTAACGGTTCCCATCACCAGGGCCCGCAGAGGACTCTCACCTCCAAGTCAGCGGCCGGATACCACCCCGGCCAAACGGTGCTCACGCACCACGCGCCATGCCTGGCGCACCACAAACAAAAAAAAAGCGGGCACGGCCCGCTTTTTCGCATCCGGACTTGCCGGACACCCGGTTCCGGTGCTGCCAGTTCATCCGTGGTCAGCGCCTGCTCCGGTACAGTCGAAGGGCTTCATTCCCTTCTCATCCGGCTGCAACCCAACGGTTGCTCATGCCGGCCTGCTTCTGAAGATATTTAGAAACCCAAAGTGACAGTGGCATGACGGATCGGCGCCATTTTTGCGAAGAAATAGGCCGCCGACCTGCGTTTTTTCTTCCAAAGCCCGGAAATTCCGGTAAGACCGGACCCCGGCAATCATCTAATCCGGAACCTTCCCTTTCATGACCAAATTCGATGTTCTGACTGTCGGCAACGCCATCGTCGATATCATCGCGCGCTGCGACGACCAGTTCCTCATTGACAACAACATCACCAAGGCGGCGATGAACCTTATCGATGCCGAACGCGCCGAACTTCTCTATTCGCGTATGGGACCGGCACTCGAAGCTTCGGGCGGCAGCGCCGGCAATACGGCCGCGGGCGTTGCAAGCCTCGGCGGCAGGGCCGCCTATTTCGGCAACGTCGCGGAAGATCAGCTCGGCGAGATTTTCGCCCACGACATCCGGGCGCAGGGCGTGCACTACCAGACGAAACCAAAGGGCACGTTCCCGCCGACCGCCCGCTCAATGATCTTCGTCACCGACGATGGCGAGCGCTCGATGAATACCTATCTCGGCGCCTGCGTCGAGCTCGGCCCGGAAGACGTCGAACCCGATGTCGTGGCGCAAGCCAAGGTGACCTACTTCGAAGGCTACCTCTGGGATCCGCCGCGCGCCAAGGAGGCGATTCGCGAATGCGCCCGTATCGCGCATGAGAACGGCCGCGAAGTCTCCATGACGCTTTCGGATAGCTTCTGCGTCGATCGCTACCGTGCCGAGTTCCTCGAACTTATGCGATCCGGCACCGTCGACATCGTGTTCGCCAACCGGCAGGAAGTGCTCGCACTCTATGAAACGGACGATTTCGAGGAAGCGCTCAACAAGATCACCAAGGATTGCAAGATCGCGGCCGTGACGATGAGCGAAAACGGCGCCGTTATGCTGAAGGGTAACGAGCGCTGGTATGTCGATGCAATCCGCATCAAGGAAGTGGTCGATACGACCGGCGCCGGCGATCTCTTCGCGTCAGGTTTCCTTTATGGTTATACACAGGGGCGGACGCTGGAAGATTGCGGCAAGCTTGGCTGCCTTGCAGCTGGGATCGTCATCCAGCAGATCGGACCGCGGCCGATGAAATCGCTTTCCGAAGCCGCCCGCGACGCGCAGCTTATTTGAAGGCTTCGCCCGGGTAAGCGCCCCAGATTTCCGACTGCGCCACCCAACCTTCGGCGCCGTCGGCTTCGGCATGACACCAATCGCCATTGCATTCGGCGATATGGATCATCACACCCGGCTCCAGCTTGGCGACGACCGTCGCCGACGACTGCGGCTCACGGCGCATGTTGACATAGACGAACTTGCCCTTGCCCTTCATCCACGGTGCAGCAACCGCCGCGCGCTGACCCGACAGCAGCGATTGGTTGACCCAGCCTTCCGTGCCATCCGCATCGCGGATACGGCGCCAGTTGTCGTATTCCTGGATAATCTCGACCGGCAGGCCTGCCTTCAGATACATCCACGACGCGGCGTAATCCGTGCCGGGGCCGATGCGCAGATTGACACGCTTCGATTTCAACGTGACGAACCGCGGAAGCGGTAAGCCGCTCGGGCCCTTTGCCACTTGCGCATACGCAGGTTCGACGGCTTCCGCCGCAAACATCAGACCAACCGCAAAGACGAGGCAGACCTTCAGATATTTTCCACGCATAGAGGCTTCCGTTCGCTCAAGTTCGCCAGCAGATCCAGCCTGCTTTGCCGCCGGTTTGACATTCACCTAACGCTACCCGCGAGTTTTGTTTGTCTTCGCGTGCGGGTCTGGTAGAAATTGCCCGAGACGGGAAAATTATCCCCCGTCTTGGTTAAGGACCTCTGAACAAGGCATGGCCGAGCCGCGATGACATCGAAGAAAAAACCGAAGGTTTACATCACCCGGAAACTGCCGGATGCGGTGGAAACCCGCATGCGGGAGCTTTTCGACGCCGAGCTCAATATCGACGATTCGCCGCGCTCCGTTGCCGAGCTTATCGAGGCTGTAAAAACAGCCGATGTTCTTGTGCCGACGGTAACGGACCGCATCGATGCGGCTCTTATCGAGCAGGCTGGGCCGCAGATGAAGCTCATCGCGAGCTTTTCGAATGGCACCGACCACATCGACGTCGAGGCGGCAGCCCGCAAGGGCATTACTGTCACCAACACGCCGAATGTTCTGACCGAGGACACAGCCGACATGACCATGGCGCTCATCCTCGCGGTACCGCGGCGTCTCGGTGAAGGTGCACGGGTGCTTACCGACAAACCCGGGGAATGGGCGGGATGGTCACCGACCTGGATGCTCGGCCGGCGCATTCACGGCAAGCGCATCGGCATTGTCGGTATGGGCCGGATAGGCACGGCTGTCGCGCGCCGCGCCAAGGCATTCGGCCTGTCGATCCACTATCACAACCGCAAGCGGGTCAGCCCGGCGACCGAGGACGAACTGGAGGCGACTTATTGGGAAAGCCTCGACCAGATGCTGGCGCGGGTCGATATCGTCTCCATCAATTGCCCTTCGACGCCGGCGACCTTCCATCTGATTTCCGCGCGGCGCCTCGCGTTGCTGCAGCCAACCGCCTATATCGTCAACACGGCGCGCGGCGACGTCGTGGATGAAGCCGCCTTGATCAAATGCTTGAGGGAAGGAAAGATCGCCGGCGCCGGCCTCGACGTTTTCGAAAACGAACCTGCCGTTAACCTGAAGCTCGTCAGGCTTGCGAACGAGGGCAAGGTGGTGCTGCTCCCGCATATGAGTTCGGCGACGATCGAAGGCCGCATCGACATGGGCGACAAGGTGATCATCAACATCCGCGCCTTCATCGATGGCCACCGCCCGCCGAACCGCGTGTTGCCCGGCCGTTAAGTGGCGAGAACCTTGCGCATTTCGATATAGGTAACGCGATCGAAGCCCGGATGGGATTTTTCGGCCGTCTTCTCAAAACCCCAGGCGGCAAAGACGGTATGGTTGTCGGTCAATTCGATACGCGTATCGAGCCGCAGCGTGGGCAAACTGCGCGCTTTCGCAATAGCTTCTGCGAGCTGCAGCAGCTTCCTGCCGACGCTCTTACCTTGCGCCTTCGGCGCGACCGCGAGTTTGCCGAGGTAAAGACACTCCGGTTCAGGCCTCAGAAACATGCAGCCAAGCAAATCCTCATCTTCAAGCGCAACGTAGCCGATTTCGTTTGTCGCCTTTTCGGCAAGCGATTGCAGTGTCAGGCTCAGGGCCGAAGACGGCGGGTTGATACGGCCATTCATATAGGCGAAGGACGAGAGGATCAGTTGCAGCAATTCGTTCCAGCGACTGAAACTCTCATCGATCCGGACGATCCTCATGAAGCGCCCGGCTCTTGCGTGCGGCGGCGCTTGTAACGGACGGTTTCGAAGCGGGCGGCAAGCGCATCATAGAGCAGCAATCGGCCAACCAGCGGCTCGCCAGCGCCGGTGACGAGCTTAATCGCCTCCATTGCCATCAGCGTTCCGATGACGCCGGTGAGAGCGCCGATGATGCCGGTTTCGGCGCAGGCGGGAATGAGACCCTCCGGTGGGATTTCGGGAAAGAGGTCGCGATAGGTCGGGTTGAGCGCACCATCTTCAGCCCGCTCGTAAGGTTTCAACACAGTCAAAGAACCGTCGAAACGGCCGACAGCGCCGCTGACGAGCGGAATTTCCGCCTGCTCGGCTGCATCGGCTGCAGCGTAGCGCGTTTCGAAATTGTCAGATGCATCGATGAGGAGATCGAAGCCTGAGAGATGGCGGCGGGCGGACTCCGGCGAAAAGCGCTCTTCGAAGCGGATGATGTTCACATGCGGATTCAGCCGCGCAATTGCAAAGGCGGCACTCTGCGTCTTCAATTCGCCGATGGTGCCCGAATCATGGATGACCTGGCGCTGGAGGTTGGAAAGCGAAACGCGATCATCATCGGCAATGCCGAGCGTGCCGACCCCGGCGGCTGCCAGATATTGCAAAACTGGTGCGCCAAGACCGCCTGCACCGATCACCAGCACACGGGCGGCCTTCAGTCTTTGCTGGCCCGTCCCGCCGATTTCCGGCAGCAGGATATGGCGTTGGTATCGGGCGATTTCTTCCGGGCTCAGAGGTTCCATGGGCGCGATGCTATCATGGCCCGAAGGCGCGAGGAAAGCAGCATCGGTCATTTGAAAACCCGGCTATCGGCAACCGTGAAAAACTGTCCGCGGTCGCCAAGGACAGAAAACATCGAGCGATCGGTGCCGGTCATGAAGGCTTGGCCGCCAAGCGCATCGATGAGATCGAAGAGCGCGGCGCGACGCCCCTCGTCGAGATGGGCAGCGATTTCGTCGAGAAGCAGAACCGGCGCATGCCCAGTGAGATTGGCGACAAGCTTGGCATGCGCGAGGATCAGGCCGACCAGCAGCGCCTTCTGTTCGCCGGTCGAGCAGCGCTCCGCTTCCATCTGTTTCTCGCGATGTCGGACGAGCAGGTCGGCCCGGTGCGGACCGTCAAGTGTGCGGCCAGCGCCGGCGTCGCGATAACGGCCTTCGGCAAGCATTGCAGCATATTCGTCTTCGAGATCGACGGAAGGCCGCTCGAGCTGGCCATCCATGAAGCCGGAAAGCTCAAGCGCGGCGGAGGGAAAGGGCGAGGTTTCGCGCGTTTCCTCGATAAGGCGGGCAATCAGGCCGAGCATTTCCTGACGTGCAAGCGCCATGGCGATACCGAGGCTCGCCATCTGCTCTTCAATGCCAGAGAGCCAGGAGGGGTCGAACCGACCTTCGTCCAGGAGCTTGTTGCGGCTGCGCATGGCGCGCTCGAAATCGCTGGCACGGCGCCCATGGGCCGGGTCGAGCGATAGCACGAGCCGGTCGAGAAAGCGGCGCCGGTCTGAAGATCCGCCGGTAAAAAGGCCATCCATGGCAGGCGTCAACCAGAGCACACGCAGGTGATCCGTCAGCTCGTCGACCGTCTTGGCTGGCGTGCCGTTGATGCGCAGCTTGCGGCCGGTATTCTCGTCACTGATGTCTGTCCCGGTGCCGATTTCGACCTGGCCTTCCATGCCGTTAAGCTCAGCGAAGACCGAAAACCCTGACGAAGCCCCGACGCGGGTGACATCGGAATAAGTGGCGCGACGAAGACCGCGCCCCGGCGAGAGGAAGGAAACCGCCTCCATGAGATTGGTCTTGCCGGCACCATTGTTCCCCGTCAGCACGACATGCCGCTCGTCGAGCACGAGCGAAGCTGCAGTATAATTGCGAAAATCGGTCAGCTTCAGGCGGGAAAGAGAGACCTTGTGGGGCATCGAATATCCGGATTCAGGGCGTCGGGGCAGAGCTATGCCGAAGTGGGGTGAATGGCAAGGGTTGGAGGTGACGGCCGCGTGCTTGACTGTTGCGAAGATCGCCCGCCGAAGGCCACCCCCTGGACAGCCGGCCGATCATCTTTTCTCTCGGCACAGAACCTTAAAGAGCGGCAATTTGAGAGCTGTAGATTGCCCCTCCATGAACCGCGAGCGGGGACGCTATGAGCCATTTCCATAATCCACATGGTTCCGTTGGCTCGCCTCTTGATATCGCTTGTACTGCTCATAGCGTTCACGAGCAAAGAATTGATATCTGGCCCGTCTTGCTTCGTCCGCCCAATCGTCAACAATACGAGTGAATTTGACCTCTTCTCCCATCACCATCCACCGGGACGAGACATAGCGCTTCGGTTCCCACACAGACTACCGTCCGATGCCCTGTCGTAATAAGAGTAGCAGTTACCAGGATATCGCGGCGGCGGGTTATAGTACCCACCTCCTCCGCAGTTATTGTTGGCGCAGACTGCGACGGCCGTCCCTACGAGCGCAACCGCCACCAAAGCAGCAGCAGCTTGCCTCTGCTGGATCAGCATCTGTTGGCATTCCGGAATGCTTATCCCGCGCCGGCTCAGCTCTGCCACGAGCTGCTGTTGAAACAGCGGGTCCTGCGTCTCCAATACTGTCTTGCAGAGCGCCGCCTTGCTTACCGCGGACGGTTTTTTGTTGAAGTCGGCTTGCGTTGTTGTGCAGCTCGCCAGCGCGACCGAAATCGCCACAGCGCCGAAGCGCTGAGCCATATAACTCGTTTTCACGGATAACCCCTCAGTTGCCCGAGGTGAGCATCGCAGAAATTGTTGCGACGTCAAATTGTAGGTTAAGATATCGTTAATGCAGCCAGAAGGGGAAAATCTGCGACCGTGCTACGCCGACTAAACTGACAGAACCGACGAAATTAGGTTTTGTCAGTTAATCAGTTTGTCGGAAGGGTCGAAGATAGAAGGTCCCGCTCCTCGGGTATTTCTTCTTGCTTTGAGGGTAATTGTTGTAAGGGGTGGAGTTCGTTCTCTTCGAAAGAGCCATCCATTGGAAAGAACGCCCCGATCAGGAAAAGCACGCCGCCGAAAAAAGGCAGGCTTGCATCATCAGCCCCGTTCCTTTCAGGGCTGCGAATATGCAAGTCGCCCAAGCGCGGCCAAAATCGAAAATGCCATCCACCCAAGAAATCTGAAATCTTTCGACGGGATCCGCTGCACTCAAACACGGCCTCGTTCGTTCTTCTCTTTTCCGAGGCTGGTGGCGACAAGGATGGGGAAAGCTAGAACGCCGGCAGAGATAAGGAACTCCCAGTTTCCCCGTGGCCCGTCAGGCTGATCAGCTTGCCGCTGAAGTCGCCTTCCTGAGAGCTAGATAGACGAACAAGCAACCAGACAGCAGGTCTATTGGTAGCCAGACCGCACGGCTGAAGCTTACGGGTATCAGGGGATTGAACAGGATGGCCACCAGCCCCATGACGACCACCTCCCAGCTTACCGCTGCCCCAGCCTTGAACGCAGTGTACGCGCCAAACACAGCAGACACCGTGACGACCAATCGCAGAAGCGTGTATAGCCATAGGGTAACGGCAGGACAGCCAGCACGAGGAACGCTGCCGGTATGAGCAAGTAGTTTCTCGTCTGGTTTGCCATGACCGTCCCCATCATTCGATGTTGAGTTGAGGCGCGCAGGGGCCTGCCGCTTAGTCTTCCATTTCCAACGTTCGGTACTCACCGGCCTCAGAGTCGTAGACTTCTACTTCTACCGAGCCTGCCCCTCGCGTGATCGACTCGACATCAACATCGCGATATTCACCTGAACCGGAGTCGTAGATTTCAATGGTCTGGCCAGACCGAACGAGGTTCCCCTTTCCGATCTCAACAGCGTTTCCAGTTGCTGCATCGACACCGTCCCAAGCGTAAGCCGACAACGGCCGCACGAGGCTGATCGCTACTAAAGACGCCAGCTTAACGGCGCTCAGTGGCAATGGTAGCCTCCATTCTTTCTGTCGTTATGACACCCGTTACTATCGGTGCCCCCGCCGTGAGCATAAACCGGTGTAACGGCAGAAACGAAGATCGTCATTGCTGCAAGTAGTTTCAAAAACATCAGTACCCCCCAATCTAAGTTTAATGTACGGCTGTCACTGTCGACATTTAGGTTGCATTGTCAATATCACAAATAACCTACAAGTAGTTCTCATCTTATTCCCAAAGTTGCCAGCGTGATCATTACAGGGCTTCTTAGTGTGCCCTCTGTCACATGCATTCCACAGGCTAAGCCGCCACGGTAGAAGCGGGGTGTCGTCCTTTTTTTTGCTGCCGTGCCTCGGTTTATGCTGACGTTTCTTGCAACCGAGTCCTGCGCTGGTTACGATTCTGGCAGCAAATCAAAGCGGGGTAATATTTCGAGCATGAAGAGGGATGTAGTGCTGACGTGGCTGGTCTGCCTGTCAATCGCGGGCTTTCTAATATGGGCTGGCGTGAGCGATAGGCGGAGCGGCGGCTACGATGATGACGATGCCTACTAGTCTCGAAACTTAAAAACATGAACAAAGATCGACTTGTTACTCGTCTAAGAATACCCCGGCGGACTGATAAGCACCGGGGCATGCCTCACTGCTGTCCGACTCCGACCGAAAAAAGACGCGGAGCCAAGGAGCCGATTGGGCAAACCTCTTACATCCAAAAGACGCAGGCGAACGCTGTTTTGCTAATCGACTACGGTCACTAACCCGGACCTGATCGCTGGCTCAATAAGCTTGCTCGGCCCACCACGGGCTCAGGTGAGTCGCGGAGGTCAAGGCCTGAGTGCTTTTTTCCTCTGACTGCGCCTGCTACTTCGAAGTCGTGGACTTCGTCGAGGGACAAGCACCCTCTCGTCCGGTATGAAGACGCGATCAGCCCCGATGGAAGGCAGTCACCTTTTCGGCCGGGAGTCCGCGCTTTCCCGGTGCTTCCCACAGACGCAGATCAATAGGTAATGGTAGGCATCAATAGCCTAATTGCCTGATTTATTTGAGGGAAATTGGTGGAGCTAAGCGGGATCGAACCGCTGACCTCTTGCATGCCATGCAAGCGCTCTCCCAGCTGAGCTATAGCCCCATCAGGGTGGCCCGGCATCTTTCCGGTCCTGGGATACTTCGGAGGCGTTTGCCGTTCGAAGTGGCGGCTTCATACTTGCGGTTTTCGCAGATGGCAAGCCTAAAAAGCCGGCCCGGAGTTTTTTTGTCGTCCGGGCCGCGCATTACGATCAGACTTCGTCTTCGTCGCCGGTGACGCCGATGATGTCGCTCATGTCGTCATCTTCGTCATCTTCGTCGGCTTCGAGGAAGGTGTCGTCGTCATCGCCTTCGATTTCGACGTCGTCATCGCCGATATCCGGGATATCGTCGCCGGATGCGCCTTCATCAGCGTCCTCGAGCGATACGAGTTCGACTTCCGTGCTCTCGGTATCGACTTCCTGCACCTCGTCTTCCTCTGCGAGCTCGGCCGCCGCAGCCGAGGTTTCCTGGAAGAAGGACAACGGATAGGACTTGCCTGTATAAGGAGAAACGATCGGATCCCGGTTCAGGTCATAGAATTTCTTGCCGGTTTCCGGATCGGTACGCTTGGTTCCAAGTTCCGCTTTCGCCACTATAAGCCTCGTGAGAATGGCCGAATGCTAAATTCGGCAAATGCCGTTCAAACCGGCGTTCCATCGGAATTTATAAGCCGGTCCCCATAATCGTTGCTGCCAATGATGTCAAAGCCAAATTTCACACAGCAATCAGCATCGTGAAATGAACGTCAGATGACCGGCAAATAACATTGTGTTAGGTAGCGCCAGAAACGACAAGCCAGCGAGAAGCAGATGTATCAACCGTCCCATTTCAGGGAAGATGATCTGGCGACCCAGCGCCAGCTGATCGGCGGCCTGAAAGGAAACCATTGAGCAGGACATTTACGATCGCCATCGACGGACCGGCAGCGGCGGGCAAAGGCACGCTTTCGCGGCAGATTGCGGACGAATACGGCTTCCACCATCTGGATACCGGACTGACGTATCGGGCGACAGCGAAGGCGCTGCTCGATGCGGGACTGGCGCTTGATGACGAACAGGTCGCAGAAAAGATGGCGCGCGAGGTTGAACTTGGCGGGCTGGATCGCGATATACTTTCGAAACACGAGATCGGCGAAGCCGCCTCGAAGATTGCCGTGATGCCTACAGTACGCCGGGCGCTGGTGGAGGCGCAGCGGCGTTTTTCGGAGAAGGCTCCGGGAACAGTGCTCGACGGACGGGATATCGGCACCGTCGTGTGCCCGGCTGCGACGGTGAAGCTCTATGTGACGGCTTCCCCGGAGGTGCGCGCCAAGCGCCGCTACGAGGAGATCATCGGCAAGGGCGAAACGGCGGATTTCGATGCGATCTTCGAGGACGTGAAGCGGCGCGACGAACGCGATATGGGACGGGCTGACAGCCCCTTGAAACCAGCGGAAGACGCGCACTTGCTTGATACGTCGGAAATGAGTATAGAGGCCGCGTTTCAAGCTGCGAAATCGATCATCGACGCGGCATTGAGCCGAAATAACTGAATTCGAGCGATTTGCCGTGCTTTTGCCGGGAAGCGCTTTACTAAAAGCCTGAAATTCCGTCCAAGCGCCGGATTGCTTCCTTGCAGGGAAGCGGACTGGGTTCAGGCCCGTTCAACACGAACCAACCGGCGCATACGTTGGCCTTGTCAGTATCAAAGGTCACGCAGGAGATTTTATGTCAGTAGCTACTCCCTCTCGCGAGGATTTCGCGGCCCTTCTCGAAGAGTCCTTTGCCAAGAACGATCTGGCTGAAGGCTATGTCACCAAGGGCATCGTCACCGGCATCGAAAAGGATGTCGCCGTTGTCGACGTCGGCCTGAAGGTCGAAGGCCGCATCGCGCTCAAGGAATTCGGCGCGAAAGCCAAGGACGGTTCGCTGAAGGTCGGCGACGAAGTCGAAGTTTATGTCGAGCGCATCGAAAACGCGCTTGGCGAAGCGGTTCTGTCGCGCGAGAAGGCTCGCCGCGAAGAAAGCTGGATCAAGCTTGAAGCCAAGTTCGAAGCCGGCGAGCGCGTCGAAGGCGTGATCTTCAACCAGGTCAAGGGCGGCTTCACGGTCGACCTCGACGGTGCGATCGCCTTCCTGCCGCGTTCTCAGGTCGATATCCGCCCGATCCGCGACGTTTCCCCGCTGATGCACAATCCGCAGCCCTTCGAAATCCTCAAGATGGACAAGCGTCGCGGCAACATCGTGGTTTCGCGCCGTACGGTTCTGGAAGAATCCCGTGCCGAGCAGCGTTCTGAAATCGTTCAGAACCTTGAAGAAGGTCAGGTTGTCGACGGCGTCGTCAAGAACATCACCGATTACGGTGCATTCGTTGACCTCGGCGGCATCGACGGCCTGCTTCACGTCACCGACATGGCATGGCGCCGTGTGAACCATCCGTCCGAAATCCTGAACATTGGCCAGCAGGTCAAGGTTCAGATCATCCGCATCAACCAGGAAACCCACCGCATCTCGCTCGGCATGAAGCAGCTCGAGAGCGATCCGTGGGATGGCATCCAGGCCAAGTATCCGGAAGGCAAGAAGATTTCCGGCACCGTCACGAACATCACCGACTACGGTGCGTTCGTTGAGCTGGAGCCGGGTATCGAAGGCCTGATCCACATTTCGGAAATGTCCTGGACCAAGAAGAACGTACACCCCGGCAAGATCTTGTCCACGAGCCAGGAAGTCGAAGTCGTCGTTCTCGAGGTCGATCCGTCCAAGCGCCGTATTTCGCTCGGCCTCAAGCAGACGCTGGAAAATCCGTGGGCAGCATTCGCCCGTAACCATCCGGCTGGCACTGAAGTCGAAGGCGAAGTCAAGAACAAGACCGAATTTGGTCTGTTCATCGGCCTCGACGGCGACGTTGACGGCATGGTGCACCTCTCCGACCTCGACTGGAACCGTCCAGGCGAACAGGTCATCGAAGAGTTCAACAAGGGTGACGTCGTCAAGGCTGTCGTTCTCGATGTTGACGTCGAAAAGGAGCGCATCTCGCTCGGCATTAAGCAGCTCGGCAAGGATGCAGTTGGCGAAGCCGCGGCTTCCGGCGACCTGCGCAAGAATGCAGTCGTTTCCTGCGAAGTCATCGCGGTCAACGACGGTGGCATCGAAGTGAAGCTCGTCGACCACGAAGACATCACCTCGTTCATCCGCCGCGCAGACCTCTCGCGCGACCGCGACGAGCAGCGTCCGGAACGCTTCTCGGTTGGCCAGGTTGTTGACGCCCGCGTCACCAACTTCTCCAAGAAGGACCGCAAGATCATGCTGTCCATCAAGGCTCTGGAAATCGCAGAAGAGAAGGAAGCTGTCGCTCAGTTCGGTTCATCCGATAGCGGTGCTTCGCTCGGCGACATCCTTGGCGCGGCTCTGAAGAACCGCGGCGAGTAATCGCTACAAGCCTTTCGAAATGAAGGAACCCGCCGGAGCGATCCGGCGGGTTTTTTGTTTGTTTGAAGTGCCTACTATTCCCAGCCGGCCATGCGCTGGTAGAGCGCGTAAACCGGATCGGCGACGGTGTCGCCGGATGCTCTTGCATCGACCTGGGGCAAATCCTCCGGCGCGACGCCTTCCGCTCGTTGTTCGCGTTCGCCCTCCGCGTCCTGATGCTCGCTGCCGGTGTTGGCTTGCTGCTCGCCCTCGGAGCCACTGCCTTCGTAGTCGCGGCGATGCATTTCGCCGTCACGGCGTTCGTTGCCATCTTTGGCGAACTGGTAAGGATGCTGGGCGTACGGCATCCCGTCAATTGGCTTCAGCAAACCTGACTTCTGCGCGGCCTCGACAATATCGGCAGGAAGAACCTGCGGCTGCGCCACGATTTCTTTCTGTTGACGAATGATCTGCAGGGCATCGGCAACCGGCAACGGGGCAGTCACCTCTGTGTGATGCAGCTTCGCGGGGATCGCGGCCTCGGGAATATCCGCCTGCACCAGTTCTTCCCTTGCTGCCGCTTCTGCGGCCACCGCCTCGATTGTCTCTGGCGCGGCTGCCAGATCTTCCAGGGGTGTCGACGTTTGCTGCTCGCCGATAATGGCGACGATGAGTTCCGACGCTTCTTCAGTCATCGAGGCAAGAACACCGGTCCAGACCCTCGGAATGACCGGTTCCGTATGGTCGGAGTGCACCGCCGCCATGCGAGCTTCAATGTCTATTGCCTCGTCGATCAGCTTCGGCGTATCCGCCGAAGCTGGATCTTCGGCCTGCAGATCAACCGCGTCGCGGAATTCAAGAGGGTTGTGCTCTGCGCGCGCAGGCTCGTCAAACGCCGCCTCGACGATTTTGACCGGCTGCTCTGCCAATTCGGCAATGAGCACAGCTGGCGCAAGCGGCAGCACTTTCTTGGTTGGCGGGGACGCCTGAGCTTCCCGTGCGGGCGATTGCTGCGCCTTTGCGATTGGCAGCAGTTTTTCTTCCTGGATTGGAATGTTTGGCCGTGGGTCCGGGCGCAGAGGCGAAGCGTCGTTCTGGCGATAGGAGCGAACGACGGCGCGAGCCGCCAGGTCACGATCCTTATAACGGTTCGTCTCCAGATAGACGATCACGCGGGCTGCTTCCGGACCGGCCGGATTCTTCAGCGCCTCGGCAATCAACCGCAGCGGCAGGGTATGGCCCTCGTCCGCAAGTTGAGTTTCGATCTCGTTGATCCGGGCAGCCGGAAGCTTCTGGATGGCTTCTGCGAGGCGCGCTGCAAAAACGAGGTTGCTTTCCTGTTCCCGGCGCGGCAGCGGCAGCGCGCGGGAGGCGGCATTGATGGCATCGAGCAGCGCATCAAACATGCGCTCGCGAGCGGCTGCGAGAAGGATATTGAGCTTGCCGGCAATCGCTGAATTGAGGTCTGTGGCTTCGACGGCCTGGACAGGGGTCGGCGCAACGACCGAGCGGCCGAGCCCGCTGGCAACGATCACCGCGGTCTGGCCGTGGGAGGAAAGGCTTGTGTTCGACGATGCACGAACCGGAGTCAACATGGTATGCTCCTTCTTTCACAAAGTGACGATGGAAGCAGATCACAAGAGAACCGCGCTCATCCGGCCCCTCGCATTCTCCCGCAGATCCTCCGGTCCGCATGGCGCATCATCGCGCCGTCGAATGCATAAAAATTAGCGATAATCTTACTTAAGACTCGTTAATAAAACGCTAACGGCCGGGGACAAAATCCCGGTCCAGCCGCCGCGGTCATGTTCTGGCTTTGAAGACTTCAGCTATGGGCAAAGATATCGGCCTCTTCCCAGCCGAGCAGATCGAGCTTCGCGCGGGTTGGCAGGAATTCGAAGCAGGCATTCGCATGGTCGATGCGGCCGTCGCGGACCAACCGCTCGGTCAGCTTGTCGCGCAACGCATGCAGGTAGAGCACATCGGAGGCCGCATATTCGAGCTGCGCCGGCGACAGGGTCGCCGCTGCCCAATCCGACGATTGCTGCGCCTTGGAGATGTCGACGTCGAGCATTTCCTTGAGATTGTCCTTCAGGCCGTGGCGATCCGTGTAGGTGCGGCATAGGCGCGATGCGATCTTGGTGCAGAAAACCGGCACCGTGGTGACGCCGAAGGTATGGAACAACACGGCGATATCGAAGCGGCCATAGTGAAAAATCTTCTGGCGAGCCGGATCCTTGAGCATGGCGACGAGGTTCGGCGCTTCCTTCTGTCCGGCAGCAACGCGGATGACATCGGCGGTGCCGTCACCTGGCGAAAGCTGCACGACGCAGAGCCGGTCTCGGCGCGGCACGAGGCCGAGCGTTTCGGTATCGATGGCGATCGCGCCGGTGTACCGGTCGGCATCCGCCGAGGAAATATCGCCTTCGTGGTAACGGATGGTGGCGGCCATGGCTGTCTCTATCGTTTCAATGTCTCACGTCGCGCTATAGCGCAAAGGGATGCGGGGCGATACCCGCTTCGGCCCGGCGGATGATCAGAATGTCGGCGGCGTGTTGATCCACAGAAGCACGGTCTCGCCATCATGGCGATTACGCCAGGAGTGATAACGACGGCTTTCGAAATAGAGCGAGTCGCCGGGTCCGAGATCGAAGAACTGGTCGGAATCGAGAACGAGTTCAAGGCGGCCGGAAAGCACATGCATGAATTCTTCGCCTTCATGCCGGTAGGCGCCTTCGCTGGCAGCCCCCGGTGCCAGCACGAAACGATGGCAATCCATCATCCGTCGGCCTTCCGCCAACAGTTGCACCGTGACACCGGGCGTCGTCTGCGGCCAGGTGCGCCATTCGCCGGAGCGGACGATTGCGGGAACGTCTTCGCTCTCCTCGCCGGAAAGGCGGGAGACAGTGGTGCCGTAATATTCCGCAAGGTCGTGCAGCGTCTTGAAGCTGACGCCTTGTGAGGTACGCTCCAGTGTCGAGAGCGTGGAAGAGGTAATGCCCATGTCACCGGCAACTTGATCAAGCGTCTTGCCTGCGGCATGGCGAAGGCTTCGCAGCTTGCGGCCGATATCGGAAGTGCCGATACTCTCGACGTTTTCGGCAAGTGGCTCTTCATTCTCGAGCGCCTCGCGGATTGCCGCCGGATTGAGGCCGCGCCCGACCCGATACCACGAAATCCGTTTCAGGCGAGCGACATCTTCGGCGCTATATTGCCTGTGGCCCGTCTCCGAGCGACCGGGGACAAGCAGGCCCTGGCTTTCCCAAAGGCGCGCCGTGGAGGCGGAAATGCCTGCCAACCTTGCCGCTTCGGCCACCTTGTAGCGCACCGGACCGTTATTGTTCATCAACCAATAAATCCCTGATTCCGTTTTGTTTTGGGCGCTCTGCGCCGTCAGGACCTTTTGGCGCGAGCATCCATCAAAAAGCGTGATGTTTGAAGCAAAAAATGCCGCTTGATTTCTTGCAGGAAAAATGTAGGACTTTTCTACATATCTTGCAGAAGTTATGCAAGATAATTCCTTGGCCCTTTCCAGCGCAGGAGCGCAATGATGAACGCGATCACCCTCACGGACCGGAAGAATGCCGCGATTTCGCGCGGCGTCGGCATGACCACGCAGATTTACGCCGACCGAGCGGAGAATGCCGAAATCTGGGACAAGGAGGGACGCCGCTACATCGATTTCGCAGCCGGTATCGCGGTCCTCAACACCGGCCACCGCCATCCGCGGGTGATCGCCGCGGTAAAGGATCAACTCGATCACTTCACTCACACCTGCCACCAGGTCGTGCCCTATGAAAGCTACGTGCATCTGGCCGAGCGTCTGAACGCATTGACCCCCGGCAACTTTACCAAGAAGACAATCTTCGTGACCACAGGTGCCGAGGCCGTCGAAAATGCCGTGAAGATTGCGCGTGCTGCGACCGGCCGCTCCGCCCTCATCGCCTTTGGCGGCGGCTTCCACGGCCGCACCTTCATGGGCATGGCGCTGACCGGCAAGGTGGTGCCTTACAAGGTCGGTTTCGGCGCGATGCCGGGCGACGTCTTCCACGTGCCCTTCCCGGTTGAACTGCATGGCGTGACCGGCGAGCAGTCGCTTGCCGCCCTGAAAAGGCTTTTCGCGGCCGATGTCGATCCGCAGCGCGTGGCGGCTATCATCATCGAGCCGGTTCAGGGCGAAGGCGGCTTCTATCCAGTACCGGTGGCCTTCATGAAGGCGCTGCGCGAGCTTTGCGACCAGCACGGCATTCTGCTGATTGCCGACGAAGTGCAGACAGGCTTTGCGCGTACCGGTACGATGTTTGCGATGGACCATCATGAAGTTGCTCCCGACCTGATGACCATGGCGAAGAGCCTTGCCGGCGGCTTTCCGCTGGCTGCCGTCACCGGCCGCGCCGAAATCATGGATGCGCCAGGCCCTGGCGGCCTTGGCGGCACCTATGGCGGCAATCCAATCGGCATCGCGGCTGCGCATGCCGTGCTCGATGTCATCAAGGACGAGGATCTCTGCAACCGCGCCAACCAGCTCGGCAGCCGCCTGAAGCAACGGCTGGAATCGCTGCGCGACAAGGTGCCGGAAATCGCCGATATTCGCGGCCCTGGCTTCATGAACGCCATCGAGTTCAACGACAAGGCGACGAAGCTGCCGAGCGCGGAGTTTGCGAATAAGGTTCGCCTGATCGCGCTGGAAAAAAGTCTCATTCTTTTGACCTGCGGCGTGCACGGAAACGTCATCCGTTTCCTTGCCCCGATTACCATCCAGGACAATATTTTCATCGAAGCGCTCGATATCCTCGAAGCCTCCATCCTTGAAGCAAGTGCGGGCAAGTAACCACCCTCGGAGTAAATGACATGGCATTCACGACTGCACTGACCAAGCATGTGCCCTTTTCCTCGCCGTTCCTCCGCGACTGCGGGTACATCAACGGCGAATGGACGAAGGGCGAAGCAACGAGAATTTTCGATGTCCTGAACCCGGCAACGGGCGAAGTGCTCGCGTCGTTGCCGGACATGGGTGCTGCCGACACCCGCAAAGCGATCGACGCTGCCTATGCTGCGCAGCCTGCATGGGCAGCACGCCCCGCGAAGGAGCGCAGCGCCATCCTGCGCAAATGGTTCGACCTGATGGTTGCCAACGCCGATGAGTTGGCGGCGATCCTGACGGCGGAAATGGGCAAGCCGTTTCCTGAAGCGCGCGGCGAAATCCTCTATGCCGCCGCCTATGTCGAATGGTATGCCGAGGAAGCCAAGCGTATCTATGGCGAAACGATTCCCGCGCCCTCCAATGACAAGCGGATGATCGTCATCAAACAGCCGGTCGGTGTCGTGGGTACCATCACGCCCTGGAATTTCCCGGCGGCGATGATCACCCGCAAGATCGCTCCGGCGCTTGCTGTCGGCTGCACGGTGGTTTCGAAGCCGGCCGAGCAAACCCCGCTTTCGGCGATCGCGCTTGCGGTTCTCGCAGAGCAGGCCGGTGTTCCCACCGGCGTCTTCAACGTCATTGTCGGTGAGGACGGTCCGGCGATCGGCAGGGAGCTTTGCAGCAACGACAAGGTGCGAAAGATCAGCTTCACCGGATCGACGGAAGTCGGCCGCATTCTGATGCGCCAGTGCGCCGATCAGATCAAGAAAGTGAGCCTCGAGCTTGGCGGCAACGCGCCGTTCATCGTCTTCGACGATGCTGATCTCGATGCCGCCGTCGAAGGCGCGATCGCCTCGAAATACCGCAATGCCGGTCAGACCTGCGTTTGCGCCAACCGGCTCTACGTCCAGTCAGGCGTCTATGACGCATTTGCGGCCAAGCTGGGCGCAAAGGTCGAAGCCATGTCCGTCGGGGACGGCTTCGAGGCGGGCGTCACGATCGGCCCGCTGATCGATGCGCAGGGCCTTGCGAAGGTCGAAGATCACGTCAGCGACGCGCTTTCCAAGGGCGCCAAGGTGCTGACCGGTGGCAAGCGCATCGAAGGTGCCGGCACCTTCTTCACGCCGACGGTTCTGACCGGCGTCGCCCGCGGCATGAAGGTGGCGCGTGAGGAGACCTTTGGTCCCGTAGCCCCACTCTTCCGCTTCGATACCGTCGAAGAGGTGATTCAACAGGCGAATGACACCGAGTTCGGCCTTGCGGCCTATTTCTTCGCCGGCGATCTGAAGAAAGTCTGGAAGGTTGCCGAAGCACTGGAATACGGCATGGTCGGCATCAATACCGGCCTGATGTCCACCGAGACGGCACCCTTCGGCGGCGTCAAGCAATCCGGGCACGGCCGCGAAGGTTCGCGTCACGGTGTGGATGACTACCTCGAAATGAAATATCTCTGCATCGGCAATCTCTGAACCGAACGCAAAAGGACGCCACGCACGGCGCCCTTTTTTCTGCCGGTCAATAGTGCGGCGGGCGCGTAATCGGCGGGGCTTCGAGGGAATGCTCCTCGAGCGACAGAAAGCGCTCCGTCAGCCGGTCGAGCTTGGTGCGCATCTGCTCGACCACCTTCCATTGCTCCGCGAGTTGGTCGGAAAGCTCATCGATCGTCTTTGCCTGATGGGCGACCATTTCCTCAAGTTTGGTGATTTGACCTGCTTCGTCAGACATTGGTTTTCTCCCGGCAATTGCTCCCTTTCCAAAGCGGAAATAGGTCTTTGCGTCAATGCTTTCGAGGTTCGCGAAGAACGATTCCGAAAGTGAACCGTTTAGTTACTAATAGGGCTTGCCGTCCTTGCTCAGGTGGGGTAGGCCCTGTGCTATCAGGGAGGAAATCTGATGGATGTAGGAAAAGGCCTTCTTCATCCGGACCGGCTCTTTCCGGCCGATCCGGCAACGCGGACCATCGCACGCGACCTTTACGAGACGGTTCGCAATCTGCCGATCGTCAGCCCGCACGGACACACCGAACCCTCATGGTTTGCCGAGGACAAGCCTTTCGAGGATGCGGCTTCGCTGCTTGTCATTCCCGATCACTATCTTTTTCGAATGCTACACAGCGTCGGCGTTAAGCTCGACGACCTCGGCGTGCCGCGGCTCGACGGCAAGCCGGTGGCATCGGGCCGGGCGATCTGGCGGGCCTTTGCGGCGCAGTATCACCTTTTCCGCGGCACGCCATCGAGCCTCTGGGTCGATCATGCGATGTCGTCCGTTCTTGGCTGCGACGAACCGCTGACGCCGGATAATGCCGATAAGCTTTATGACCACATCAACGCACAATTGGCGCTTCCCGAGTTCCGCCCGCGCGCGCTGCACAAGCGCTTCGGGATCGAAACGATTGCGACGACGGAAGGCGCGCTCGATCCGTTGACGCATCACCAGAAGATGGCGGCGGAGGGCTGGATCGGCCGCGTGCGCACCACGTATCGGCCGGACAGTGTCACCGATCCAGATGCCGTCGGCTTCCGCGCTAATCTCCTGCAATTCGGCGAGATCACCGGCGCCGATGTTACCCGGTGGGATGGGATGGTCGATGCGCACCGCAAGCGCCGCGCCTATTTCCGCCAGTTCGGAGCGACAGCCACGGACCATGGCGTGCCGACGGCCTTTACCGCCGATCTCCCGCTTGCTGACAAGCAGGCGCTGCTCGACACAGCGCTGAAAGGCCCTCTTTCTTCCGCAGATGCCGAGCTCTTCCGCGGCCTGATGATGACGGAGATGGCCGGACTCTCCGCCGAAGACGGTATGGTGATGCAAATTCATGCCGGCTCGCGCCGAAACACCGACGGCGGGCTTTTCCAGACGCGCGGCCCGAACATGGGCGCTGATATTCCGACACGCACGGACTGGGTCGGCGGCTTGAACGCCCTGCTTTCGAAACACGGCCACGCGCCGGGTCTCAGGGTTCTGCTCTTCACACTCGACGAGACGACCTATGCCCGGGAACTGGCGCCGATGGCCGGACACTGGGAGTGCCTGATGATCGGCCCGCCCTGGTGGTTCTATGACAGCCCGAACGGCATCCGCCGCTATCTCGACCAGGTCGTTGAAACGGCAGGCTTTGCCAATCTCGCCGGCTTCAACGACGATACGCGGGCACTGCTTTCAATCCCCGCCCGCCACGACGTCTGGCGCCGCGAGGTCTGCCGCTTCCTGGCGCAGCTCGCAGTGGAGCACCGGATTTCAAAGAAGGACGCCGAAATCGTGGCCCGCGAGCTTTCTTATGACAATGCGAAAAAGGCGTACAAACTGTGACGGAGCGACTGCAAAACCTGACCGGCCTTGCGCCGACGGCAAAGCTTCCGGCCTATGACCGGAGCAAGCTGAAAAGCGGCATCCTGCATCTCGGCCCCGGCGCCTTCTTCCGTGCGCATTTTGCGCCCTTTACTGATAAGGCACTTGCAGCCACCGGCGGCGAATGGGGCATTGAAGTCGCAAGCCTGCGCACCGCAGATGTTGCGGATCACCTGAACGAGCAGAACGGCCTCTATACGATGCTGATCCGTGATACCTCGGGAACGACAGCGCAGGTGATCGGCCCCATCCTGAAGGCGCACGTCGCAACGCGTGATCCGGCAGGGCTGCTTGAGCGGTTGGAAGATCCGGCAATCCGCATCGTCAGCTTGACAGTGACGGAGAAGGCCTATGGTCTGGATACCCTTACCGGGGGTCTCGATCTCAACCATCCTGACATCGCCGCCGATCTTATCCATCCGCATACGCCGCGCGGCGTTGTCGGCTATCTTGTCGAAGGGCTGTCCCGGCGGCGGAAAAAGGGGATCGCACCCTTCACGGCGCTCAGCTGCGACAACCTGCCAAGCAACGGCGCAGTCCTCAAGCGTCTGGTTCTCGAATTCGCGAGCCGTGTCGATCCTTCGCTGCACGACTGGATCGAACAGAAGGTGCCCTTTCCCTCCACGATGGTGGATCGCATCACCCCGGCCAGTACAGACGTTACCTATGCCGATGCCGAGCGCCTGACTGGGCGCCAGGATCTCGCGGCAATCGAAACCGAACCCTTCACGCAATGGGTAATCGAGGACCATTTCGCCAATGGCCGCCCGACCTGGGAGAAGGCTGGTGCGTTGATGGTCGAAGAGGTTTCGGCTTACGAGAAGATGAAGCTTCGGATGCTGAACGGGGCGCATTCCCTGCTCGCTTATCTCGGATATATAGGCGGCTATGAATATGTCCGCGATGTTATGGAAGATGCCGGATTGGCAGCGCTTGCGCGACGGCACATGAGCGCGGCAGCTGCGACCCTGGATCCCGTTCCAGGGATCAATCTCGAGCACTATGCGGACGAACTCATAGCACGCTTTGCAAATAAGGCGATCGCGCACCGCACCTATCAGATCGCCATGGACGGGACGCAGAAACTGCCGCAGCGTCTGCTGGAGCCGGCAACGGAAGCCCTTGCTCAAGGCGGCAAGGCGGAGACTTATGCAATCGCAGTCGCTGCCTGGATGCGCTACGCGCTGGGCATCGACCGGAACGGCAAAGGCTACGAGTTGCGTGATCCGCGCGCTGGCGAAATCGCGGCTCTGCTTGCAGATGTGCCACGAAACGGCGGCGCCGTGTCAGGGACACTTTTCCACTTGCCAGGGCTCTTTCCGGCAGCATTGACGAAGAATGTCGCGTGGACCGAAGATGTGGCGAACAAGCTGGAGATTTTGATCCAGGACAATAGGCTGCCGTTGATTTGAGTGGTTGGCTCATCCGCAATACCTGATCCTCACCTGTGCTTGTCACAGGATGAGGAGCTTGTGGTAGACGTCCCGTCGACATTTGAGGGACTGCTGAGTGGCGAGAGCTAAACCTTGATGCGCTTCATCTCCGGGTCATAGAGCGGTTTCAGCGAAACCGTGCAGGGGACGCGCTCCCTTGCAACGTCCAGTTCATAAGTTCCCGACAGCACGAAATCCTCAGTCACGCCGTCGGGATTGCGGATGTAGCCGTAGCCGATCGGCTTGCCGATCGTGTAGCCGAAGCCGCCGCTGGAGAGCCAGCCGACGCGCTTTCCATTCCGATAAATGGTTTCGCGGCCGAGTAGGACGGTCTCCGGATCGTCCGGCACGACGCAGGCGAGCACCTTCTTTACGTCACCAGAGAGCTGGCGCTCAATCGCTTCACGGCCGCGGAAGGCCATATTCTTTTTCGTCTTGACGGCCCAGGCGAGTCCCGCCTCGACTGGCGTGTGATCGGGGCCAATATCCAAGCCCCAGGCACGATAACCTTTTTCCAATCGGCAGCTTTCGATGGCACGGTAGCCGGCATTGATAAGGCCGAAATCACGGCCCGCCGCCATCAAGGAATCATAGACTGTCGTTGCATATTCGACGGGGACATGGAGTTCATAGCCCAATTCGCCGACATAGGTGATCCGCAGCGCCCTGACGGGGCAGCCGGCGATGCCGATGGTCTTCACCCGGCTGAACGGAAAGGCGGCATTGGACACATCACTGGCAGTGACTTTCTCGAGGACAGCGCGGGAATTCGGCCCCATCAAGGAAAGAACCGAATAGGCTGATGTCACATCGACAAGCTCGGCCTGCATGTCCGCCGGGATGCTGCGGGAAATCCAATCGAAATCGTGGGTAGCAAAGCCGGTGCCGGTAACGATGTAGAATTCGTTCTCGGCAATGCGAGCGACGGTGACGTCGCATTCGATGCCGCCCCTGTCGTTCAGCATCTGCGTGTAGGTGAGCGATCCGGCCGGCTTGGCGACGTCGTTCGAAGCGATCCACGAAAGGGCGGCCTCCGCATTCCTCCCCTTGAGAACAAACTTTGCAAAAGATGTTTGATCGAAGATGACAGCCGCTTCGCGAACGGCCTTGTGTTCGCGGCCGACGGCATCGAACCAGTTCTGACGGCCATAGGTGTAGACGTCCTTCGGCTCCTCGTTGGCGAAGAGATCGGCAAACCAGTTCGGACGTTCCCAGCCGAGCTTTTCACCGAAGCAGGCGCCTTGCGCCTTGAGGCGATCGTAAAGCGGCGATTTGCGGCAGGGGCGGCCGCTCAAATGCTCCTCGAAAGGCCAGGCCATCGTATAATGCTTGCCATAAGCTTCGAGCGTCCGGGTGCGCACCCAGTCGGTATCGAAGTGGGGGCGGCCGAAGCGGCGGATGTCGACCGGCCAGAGATCGTAAGGCGGCTCACCTTTGGCCACCCACTCGGCAAGCGCCATGCCGGCACCGCCGCCGGAGGCGATGCCAAAGGCATTGAAACCGGCACCGACGAAGAAATTCTTCAGTTCCGGCGCTTCGCCGAGAATGAAATTGCCATCGGGCGTGAAACTCTCAGGCCCGTTCAAGAGTTGTTTGACCCCGGCCTTCTGCAGGCCCGGAACCCGCTCCAACGCCTGTTCCATGATCTGCTCGAAATGATCAAAGTTGCTGTTGAGCAGCGTGTAGTGGAAACCTTCCGGAATACCGTCCACGGCCCAAGGGATCGGGTTCGGCTCATAGCCGCCCATGACGATGCCGCCGACCTCCTCCTTGTAATAGGTCAGACGATCAGGATCACGCAGCGTCGGCAAATTCGACGGGACGCCGAAGGATTCGGTGATGATGTATTGGTGCTCGACGGATACGAGCGGCACGTTGACGCCAAAACGGGCAGCGAAAGCCCGGGTCCATTGGCCAGCGCAGACTACGACGCGCTCGCATTCGATGCGACCCTTTTCGGTGATGACGGCGCGGAGCTTTCCCTTGTCGATGTCGAGGTCGAGGACTTCCGTATCTTCGAAGATCGAGACGCCGGACATGCGTGCGCCTTTCGCCAGCGCTTGCGTGATATCGGACGGGTTGGCCTGGCCGTCGGTCGGTAGATAGGCCGCGCCGACAAGGTCGTCGATCGTCATCAATGGCCAGAGTTCGAAGGCTTCCTGGGGAGTGAGCAACCGCATGTCGAGGCCGAAAGACTGCGCCGTCGTTGCCTGCCGCTTCACCTCCGTCCAGCGCTCCTCATTGCAGGCAAGCCGTAAGCCGCCGTTCATCTTCCAGCCGGTGCCGAGACCTGTTTCAGCTTCCAGTTTCTTGTAGAGATCGACGGAATAGCCAAGCAGCTGGGTGATGTTGGCACTGGTGCGGAGCTGGCCGACAAGGCCTGCGGCATGGAAGGTGGTTCCCGAAGTGAGCTTCTTGCGCTCAAGCAGCACCGTATCCGTCCAGCCAAGCTTGCCCAGATGATAGGCAGTCGAGCAGCCGATGATGCCACCGCCGATGACCACGGCCTTTGCTGTCTTCGGTAATTCCTTCGTCATATTACTGATCCCGTTCAAATGCCTTATAGGCGCGCTTGAAGCGCGCGAGGTTTTCGGCCGTATAGGCGGCGTAGTCGAAATCGATGGTGGAGTGGATTTCCGAGACCATGCTCCACAGCGTCTCGCGCAGCAGCGATGCACACTTCATGGCGTTATAGCGCCGCCAAAGATCCCCCGTCAGCGGCCGGTCGAAATAGGTCTCCAGCATTTGCCGCTCGGCATCTTTCGAGAGTTCGTTGTTCGACGCGAGACCGCCGAGATCAAAAAGCGGCGTGTTGAAGCCCGCGTAGTCCCAATCGATCAGCCAGAGACGCTTGCCGTCATCGAGGAAGTTCGCAGCAAGAAGGTCATTATGGCCGAAGGCGATATCGAAAGGCCCGGCGGCCTGCTCGAGGATTTCGGCCTTTTCGAGAAGCGCTGGCAGCATCTGCGTATAGCCGCTTTCGGCGGCAGTCAGAGTGGCGGCATAGTCGCGGATGACATGGAAAACCCAGAAAATCATCGCCTGGCCGCGGAAATGGCGGGCGACGTGCCGATGGCAGGCGCGGACCAGAGGCACGACGCGCGCGAGCACCCGCACATCCTGGATGTCTGCCGCCGTCAAAGCCCGCGCTTCGATGAAATTGAGGACGAGCACGCCGGGTTCATGATGGATGACTGCGGGTGAAAGTCCCGCGGCGTGGGCTGCCAAGCTCGCCGCAAGCTCGTTGCGGCGGTTAATGTGGTGGATCGCGATATCGTCACCGAGGCGCACGACGCGGCGGCAAGCGCGATCCGTTACGAGATAGTTCCGGTTGGTAATGCCGCCGGCAATCGGTGCAATTTCGATCGGGCCCTGCCAGATGCCAAGTGCATGAATCCTATCTTCAGGCGTCACGCTTTCCCCCTCGCAACCCGCCCTCGAAGGATGGGCCAGAGCAGGCTTAGCTGTCAAGCAGCACAGGCTTTATATCGTGGCGCCCGAAGCCGCGAAGACGTGACAGCGAGCGGGGTCGAAAGAGGCCGTCACATTCGCGCCGCGCTCGACCTTCTGCTGGCCATCCAGAGCCACCGTCATTTGCTGACTGTCCGGTGTCTTCGTATAGAGCATGGTGGCTCCGCCGAGGTGTTCGACCAGGTCGATATTGACGGTCGCAAGTGCAATACCACCATCGGCCACCGACAAGTGTTCCGGACGGATGCCGAAGGTAACCTCCTGACCGGCCGAACCTTTCAGGCGGCGCGGCAGGCGGATCGAACCGCCGCAGACGTTGATCGTCGTGTCACTGTCATTGACCTGCTCGATCTTCGCCTTCAGGAAATTCATCTTTGGGCTGCCGATGAATCCTGCGACAAAGCGATTTGCCGGATTGTTGTAGAGGTCGAGCGGAGCTCCGACCTGCTCGATGCGGCCCGAATTCAGCACAACGATCTTGTCCGCCATGGTCATGGCTTCGACCTGGTCGTGCGTGACGTAGATCATCGTGTTGCCGAGATTGCGGTGCAGGCGGGAAATTTCGACGCGCATCTGGACGCGAAGTTCCGCATCAAGGTTCGACAGCGGCTCGTCGAAAAGGAAGATGCGCGGTTCACGCACGATAGCGCGGCCGATCGCGACGCGCTGGCGCTGACCGCCAGACAAAGCCTTCGGCTTGCGCTCCAAGAGCTTTTCGATCTGCAGGATTTCAGCGGCACGGCGCACCTTCGGCTCGATCTCAGCCTTCTTGTAGCCGGCCGTCTCCAAACCGAAGGCGAGATTTTTGTAGACCGACATATGCGGATAGAGCGCATAGGACTGGAAGACCATGGCGATGCCGCGCTTGGCAGGCGCCACTTCGTTCATGCGCTCGTTGTCGAGCAGCAGGCCGCCGCCGGAAATCTCCTCCAGGCCCGCAATCATACGCAGCAGCGTGGACTTGCCGCAGCCGGACGGGCCGACGAAGACCACGAACTCGCCGGGATCGATCGTGAGGTCGATGCCATGGATGACATCCAGCGACCCGTAGCGCTTTTCGACCTTCTGAAGAACGACACCTGTTGCCATCTTCTAAACCCTCCTGGTCCGTTATCTCGTTTTTGCACGCCAGTCGGCGTACTTCGGGCTGTCCGGTCCGATGGGCAGCGCAATGTCTGCGCCGCTATCGGACGATTGATAAATTGCAGTTACTAGTTCCAGCGCACGCCGCGCATCGGCGCTCGTGACCGGCAACGGACCCTTGCCGCTGAGGTGTTCATGAAAGTGGGCCATCTGCGTGTTGAACCGCGGCGCAACCGGCGGCAAGTCGCCAATGGCAGCGTCGATCCTTGCCTGCACTTCGTCATTCGCGGCGATGATCTGCCACGGCCCCTTGCCTGGCGCGTAGGGATCGTGGTTGCTTTCGAAAGTAACGTTTTCGAAATGCAGCCGCAGCCGGCTGATCTGCTGCTGCGAACCCAGCGTGCAGGAAAGTGAAACGAAAGCGCCATTTTGCATCAAAAGGCTGACGGAGGCGCAATCTTCCACCTCGATGTCATTGACACGAGTGGCAACCCTGCCAAAGACGCGGGCGGCGGGACCTGCGAGATGGAAGAGCATGTCATGCAGGTGCAGCGCATGGGTTACGAGCACGCCGCCGAGTTCAGTCGCCCATTTGCCGCGCCAGGGGACCGTGTAATATTCCGGCTTGCGCAGCCAGAAGGTTTCGACGGCGCCCATGTAGAACTTGCCGGCTATGCCGGCATCGATGATGTGTTTCGCCTTCTGAATGCCATCGCCGTAGCGATACTGAAAGATCGGCATCAGAGTGCCCTTGGCGCCCTTTTCCGCCTCCATGATCTCGTCGACAGCGGCAAGCGAGCCGGTCAGCGGCTTTTCGCAGACGACATGCTTTCCCGCAGCAAGCGCTGCCACCACCTGTTCACGATGGATGCCAGGAGGTGTGCAGATATCGATGATGTCGATACTCTCATCGGCCAGGAGCTCCGCAAAGGAGGCCGTCCGGCGCTCAATTCCAAACTCGTCGCCGACGGCGTTCAGGCGCTCCTCGTTGAGATCGCAGACGGCTGCGACCCTAAACTTATCCGGATGCGGCAGATAGCCCTCGACTATATGAGAACGCCCGATACCGCAGCCGACAATGGCGACCGTCTTGATGCTCATCTCACTTCCCATCCGCATCAGCGTTTCATGCCGGTCGTGGCGATGCCTTCGATCAGCAGACGCTGGAAGAAGAGGAAGAAGAAAAAGACGGGCACCAGCGTGAGCGTCGACATGGCGAATAGGCCGCCCCAATCCGATGCACTGGTCGAATCGACGAATGTGCGCAGACCGAGCTGGATCGTGTAGGTGTTCATGTCATTCAGGTAGATCAGCGGGCCGAAGAAATCATCCCAGGTCCAGATGAAGGAGAAGATTGCGGCCGTCGCCAGCACAGGTAGGGAAAGCGGCAGCATGATCTTCCAATAGATGCGCCACGCGCTGCAGCCGTCCATCATCGCGGCCTCATCCAGTTCGCGCGGGATGCCGCGGAAGAACTGCACCATGAGGAAGATGAAAAAGGCGTCGCTTGCCAGGAACTTCGGCACGACCAGCGGCAGGATGGTGTTGACCCAGCCGAGGTTCAGGAAGAGCACATATTGCGGGATCAACGTCACATGATACGGGATCATCAGCGTGCCGAGCATGATCGCGAACCAGAAATTCCGGCCGGCAAAGCGAAGGCGCGCAAAAGCGAAGGCAGCGAGAGAACAGGCAATGACGTTGCCGATCACCGTCAGCACCGAAATCACCAGCGAGTTCCAGAAAAACCGGCCGAAGCTGACATCGAGACCGACCCAGCCACGAAGATAGGACGAGAAATCAATGGACGATGGAAAAATCGACGTCGACGTGAAGATTTCGTTTTCCGGGCGCACCGAAGCCGAAAGCATCCAAAGCAACGGATAAAGCATCAGCAGCGAGCCGCCGATCAGCAGGGCGTGAACCAGGATCGAACCCGGCAGGCTGCGCTTGTTGACGTCCGAGGGCGGCGGCGGGGCGGTGACAATGGCGGTCATCTCAGTCATCGTAGTGCACCCAGTAACGCGAAGACAGGAATGAGAAGGCGGTGAAGATCGCGATGATGATCACCAGGATCCAGGCAAGCGCCGAGGCATAGCCCATGCGGAAGTTGCCGAAGGCTTCCTGATAGAGATAGAGCGTGTAGAAGAGTGTCGAATTGATCGGGCCACCGGTGCCGCCGGAAATGATGAAGGCGGGGGTGAAAGCCTTGAAGGCGTCGATCGTCTGCACGACGGCGTTGAAAAAGATGACCGGCGTCAGAAGCGGCAGCGTGATCTTGTAGAACTGCCGGAACTTCGAGGCGCCGTCGAGGCTGGCGGCCTCGTACATATCCTGCGGGATCTGGCGCAAACCGGCGAGGAAGATGATCATCGGTGAGCCGAATTGCCACACGCTGAGCGCAACCAGCGTATAGATCGAATAGCTCGGATGCGAAATCCAGCTCGGCCCCTGTATGCCAAATTGCGCAAGTGCCGCATTGACCAAGCCGTCACCGGCGAAAAGCTGGCGCCAGAGGACGGCAATCGCCACGCTCGCGCCAAGCAACGAGGGCAGGTAGAAGATGGCGCGGTAGATCGGTAGGCCTCGCACGCCGCGGTTCAAGGCCAGCGCGACCATCAGCGCAAAAGCAAGCTTGAAGGGCACCGACAGTGCGACATAGGTCAAGGTGACCGACATCGCAGAGGCGAATTTCGGATCGGCGGTGGCGATGCGCACGTAATTTGCCGCGCCTACCCAGCCCGGCGACCTCAGCATGTCGAAGTCGGTGAAGGATAGGTAGAGCGAGATCAGGGCAGGTCCGAGCGTCAGCCCGAAGAAGCCCAGAAGCCACGGCAGCAGGAAAAGGTAACCGGGAGCATTGGCATTCCACAGCCGCTTGAACCGGCTGTCGGCCACCACACCCTGATACCGTTCTACCGTCGCTGCCTCTGCAGGCATCGTGCGCATCGCATTATTCATTTGGATCAGCCCCGCGCGAGAATACGCGTAAGTTCGTCCACGAGCTGCTTGCCTCCATCTGCCGCTGTCAGCTGACCAAAGCCGACCTGCTCAGAGATGTTTCGAAGCGTGAGCTCGCCCTCACCTGCACCCGCAGGCGGCGGTGGCGGCAGCTTGCCGGCGAGATCGCCAAGACCAGAGACGTATTCCAGCGGCACTTTCCCAACAGCATCGAGCTTGGCTGCTACGACCTCACGCATCGCCGCCGATTCCGGAATACCGCGTTCAACACCCAGCGCCAGCGCGGCCTCAGGGTTTGTGACGAAGAAATTCACGTAATCGACTGCCTGATCGACCACCTTCGACTGGGATGAAACGGAGAAGAACATAGAAGGTTTGCGGTAATGCCCGCCCTTCGAATCTTTTGTCACTCGCATGTGGTTTGCCAGAGTGAGCTTGTCCTTGTTCATCTGCTGATATGCCACGAATTGGTTCGAGTGTGCGAAACCAGCGGCTGACTTGCCAAGGGTCAGCGTATTGGTCTCGATGTCGTTCTTGTCCAAAGCCTGAATGTCAGGCGGAACGCATGCGCCGTTTTCACGGAACTTGTTCCACATATCGAACCACTCGGTCGCTTCTTCGACGCCAAAGCCAACTTTCGCATCGGCCGTGTAAAGCGCCTTTCCGCGTTGGCGAAGGTAGTTTTCGAAAAGCGGCTCACCACCACTGCCATCGGCCATTCCGAACAGGCCTTTACGCTTGCCGGCCTTGGTCAGCTCGGCGGCCATCTTGCCGAACTCCTCCCAGGTCGTTGCCTTCGTCGGAAGATCGATGCCCGCTTCCTCGAAGGCGATCGTGTTCAGCATGGTTGCTGCCGAATTCGCACCCAGGCTCACGCCATAAAGATGCCCGTCGACGCTGCCGCCCTCGATCTGTGCCTTGTCGAAGTCAGCGAGATTAAGCTTCGAAGGCATATAGGAATCGAGAGGCGCAAGTGCGCCGCGGTGTGCATACTCGACGATGTAGCGGTAATCCATCTGGATAACATCGGGGGCATTCTTGCCAGCGACCTGCGTCGCCAGGCGAGGCCAATAATCGCCCCAGCCGAGAAACTCGCCGGTAATCGAAATGCCCGGATTCTTCGCCTTGTAGAGTTCCGATACCTTATTGGTGCGGTCAGCGCGCGGCTGGGATCCCCACCAGAGCAGGCGCAGGCGTGCATCCTGCGCAAAGGCACTGGAACCCAGTGCCGAAAGCGAAAGAAGCGTTGCCCCGCCCGCCATGAAATTACGTCTGCTTACCCGTAGTGTCATCTGTTTTTCCTCCTCCCTTGGGGAGCGCCTCCATACGCTCCTTGCTGGTTTCTCTTGCAACAAATAACTAATTGGTTACAAGTTATGGACAAGCATCGGGCCTGTCAAGCGGTGATAATTTCGCGAGGTTCTCCTCCCGGATTTTCGCTTTTACAATCTCGCACCGAAGCCTTATGAGCGCAACAGAGCGTCTGGGGAGATGAAGCGGATGGATACTCGCGGCAAAAGCACGGAGAAGAAAAGAATCGCACGCGCTTCCGGCGAACGCGTATTGCAGCGCGACCCCGAAAGGACCAAGGCCGCGATCCTGGAAGCCGCTACCCGCGAGTTTGCAGAAAACGGCATGGGCGGGGCACGCGTCGATGCAATTGCCGAGCGAGCGGGCACCAACAAGCGCATGCTCTATCACTATTTCGGCGACAAGGAGCAGCTCTACCTGCGGGTGCTGGAGGAGGCCTATGTCGGCATCCGTACAGCGGAGCGTGCCCTGCATATCGGCGACCGCAGCCCGGAGGAAGGAATCGGCGAACTCGCTCTCTTCACCTGGCACTATTTCCTCAAGCATCCGGAGTTTCTCAGCCTTCTCGGCACGGAAAACCTGCACCGCGCCCGCTGGCTCCGCCAGTCCGTCCGGCTCAAGGAACTGCATTCGCATCTGATCGGCGAGCTGGCGCAGGTTCTCGAGCGCGGCAAGAAAGCGGGCGTCTTCATCGAGACCGCCGACCCCCTTCACGTCTACCTGACGATCGCGTCGCTCGGCTATTTCTACCTTTCAAACCAGTACACACTTTCGACGATCTTCGGCCGCGAGCTGCTCGAGCCCTCAAGTCTCAACAGTTGGGAACAGCATATCGTCCACGTGACACTCGCCTCCATCAAGCGCTGAAAATCAGATTGACTATTGACAGCCCCGCTTCCGATCTGCCATCAAGTAACCGTTTAGTTACTGGTTTTGGGAGGACCGGGCGACGCCCGCTCCGGCCGTTCGATAATTTGGCAGGGAGGAATGAGATGGCTCGTCTGGGGATCATTTTGCACGGCGTCACAGGCCGCATGGGATACAATCAGCACTTGGTGCGATCGATCCTCGCCATTCGCGATCAGGGCGGCTTGCTCCTGAAATCCGGCGAACGGCTGGAGATCGATCCGATCATCGTCGGACGCAACCGCGACAAGATGGAAGAGCTGGCGAAAAAGCACAGCATCAAGCGCTGGTCGACCGATCTCGATGCCGCACTCGCCAATCCGGACGACCAGATCTTTTTCGATGCCGGAACGACGCTGATGCGCGCTGAGTTGCTTTCCAAGGCACTCGATGCCGGCAAGCACGTCTACTGCGAAAAGCCTATCTCCGACGACCTGCAGATAGCCGTCGATCTAGCAAGAAAAGCACGAGCCTCCGGCCTCAAGCACGGCGTCGTGCAGGATAAGCTCTTCCTGCCGGGGCTTCGCAAATTGGCCTTGCTGCGCGAGTCCGGTTTCTTCGGCAAGATTCTCTCGGTGCGCGGCGAGTTCGGCTACTGGGTTTTCGAGGGCGATTGGGGCGTTCCGGCGCAGCGACCGTCCTGGAACTACCGCAAGGGCGACGGCGGCGGCATCATCCTCGACATGCTGTGCCACTGGCGCTATGTGCTCGACAACCTCTTCGGCGAAGTCAAAGCTGTCTCCTGCCTCGGCGCCACGCACATCGGCAGCCGCATCGACGAGCAGGGCAAGACTTACGACTGCGATACGGATGATGCGGCCTATGCAACCTTCGAGCTCGACGGCGGTGTGATCGCGCAGATCAACTCGTCCTGGGCCGTGCGCGTGCGTCGCGACGACCTCGTCACATTTCAGGTCGATGGCACACATGGTTCCGCTGTCGCCGGCCTTACGAAATGCTGGACTCAGCATCGCGTCAATACGCCGAAGCCAGTGTGGAATCCGGACCAGCCCCAGACGATCGACTTCTACAAGACCTGGGACGAGGTGCCGGATACGCAGGTATTCGACAACGGCTTCAAGGTGCAGTGGGAGATGTTCCTGCGCCATGTCGCCGAAGACGCGCCATGGCCCTACGGCCTGGAAGCCGGCGCCAAAGGCGTCCAACTTGCGGAACTGGGCCTGAAATCCTGGGCCGAACGGCGCTGGCTCGACGTTCCGGCATTGGAGTTCTGATATATGCAAACGATCAATCTCCCCCTCGACGGAAGGATCGCCCCCTATACGCTGGCTGGGACGCCGATCGAGATCAAGAAGCGCGCCGCGAAGGATTTTCCGCGCGTAGTCTTTGCCGCTGCCCATGTCGTTGCCGATCCGTTGGCTGACAACGACCCATGGCTGACGCCTGCCATCGATTGGGAACGGACGCTCGCTTTCCGCCACCGCCTTTGGGACCTCGGCCTCGGCGTTGCAGAAGCGATGGACACGGCACAGCGCGGCATGGGACTTGGCTGGCCAGAGGCCCGCGAGCTCATCCGCCGCGCACTTGCGGAGGCACGCACTCGCAAGGATGCGTTGATCGCCTGCGGCGCCGGTACCGATCATCTGGCTCCTGGTCCCGACGTGACGATCGACACGATCATCAAGGCCTACGAAGAACAGATCGAAGCCGTCGAGGCAGAGGGCGGGCGCATCATCCTGATGGCAAGCCGCGCACTTGCGGCCGCTGCGAAAGGGCCTGATGATTACATTCGCGTCTATGACCGTATCCTGCGACAAGTAAGAGAGCCGGTCGTCATCCATTGGCTGGGGGAGATGTTCGACCCGGCACTCGAAGGCTATTGGGGCAATCCGGATCACATTAAGGCCATGTCCACCTGCCTGCAGGTGATCGAAGCCAATGCCGCAAAGGTCGACGGCATCAAGGTGTCGCTGCTGTCGAAAGAAAAGGAAGTGGCGATGCGCCGGCAACTGCCGAAAGGCGTGCGCATGTATACCGGCGACGACTTCAACTATGCCGAATTGATAGCCGGCGACGAACAGGGGCATTCCGATGCACTACTCGGCATCTTCGATGCCATTGCTCCGGCGGCCTCCGCCGCGATGGAAGCCCTCGGCCGCAAGGACAATCACGAGTTCTTCGACTTGCTCGATCCAACCGTTCCGCTTTCACGCCACATCTTCAAGGCGCCGACGCGCTTCTACAAGACCGGCGTCGTCTTCCTGGCTTATCTCAATGGCCTGCAGGACCATTTCACGATGATCGGCGGCCAGCAGAGCACGCGTTCGCTGACGCATCTCGCCGAGCTTTTCCGGCTGGCGGACAAGGCGCGGGTTCTTGCCGATCCCGATATGGCGGTCAGCCGCATGAAGCAGGTGCTCGCCGTTCATGGCGTTCACTGACGCCGATCGGGAGTGGGAGGAGTTTATATGCAGGTCGAAGGACTTTCGATCAATCTTGCGACGATCCGCGAACAGTGCGGGTTTGCCGAAGCGGTCGACATCTGCCTGAAGCACGGCATCACCAGGATCGCGCCCTGGCGCGAGCAGGTCGCGAAAGTGGGACTCGGCGAGGCCGTTCGTATCGTCAAGTCGAATGGATTGAAGCTGACCGGCCTTTGCCGCGGCGGCTTCTTTCCGGCAGCCGACGAGGTGGGATGGCAGAGGAACCTGGACGACAACAGGCGCGCAATCGATGAGGCGGCAGCACTCGGCGCCGATTGCCTTGTCCTTGTCGTGGGCGGCCTGCCGGGAAGCTCGAAGGACATTGGCGCAGCGCGCCAGATGGTGTCCAACGGTATCGCGGCGATATTGCCGCATGCAGAAGCCGCCGGCATGCCACTGGCAATTGAACCGCTGCATCCAATGTATGCCGCGGACCGGGCTTGCGTAAACACGCTCGCTCACGCGCTCGATATATGTGAGCAACTGGGCGAGAACGTCGGCGTTGCAATCGACGTCTACCACGTCTGGTGGGATCCGGATCTCGCCAACCAGATCGCACGCGCCGGCCGGATGAAGCGCATCTTCGCGCATCATATCTGCGACTGGCTGGTACCCACCAAGGACATGCTAACCGACCGCGGCATGATGGGCGACGGCGTGATCGATCTCAAAGGTATCAGGCAAATGGTTGAGAAGGCAGGCTTCTTCGGCGCGCAGGAAGTTGAAATCTTTTCGGCAGAGAATTGGTGGAAACGGCCAGCGGACGAGGTCATCGCAACCTGCGTCGAACGGTATCACAGCTGCTGCCGAGCATAGTTCGATATATTTCAGGACGCATGAGGAGGATCATCGATGGAGAAACGCCGTTTTGCACTGATCGGGACGGGAAATCGCGGAACCACCATGTGGGGCAAGGACCTGCTCGCCGGTTGGCGCGAGCATGTCGATCTCGTCGCAATCGTCGAAAAGAATTCCCTGCGTGGTGAGCGCGCCCGCACGATAATCGGCAGCAACGCGCCGATCTACGAGGATATCGATGCGATGCTGGCCGAGGTCAAACCGGACCTCGTCATCGTCTGCACACCAGATCACACGCATGATGCGATCGTCGTGCGGGCGCTGGAGGCCGGGATCGACGTCATCACCGAAAAACCGATGACGACCGCAGTCGACAAGATTCGCCGCATCATCGACGCCGAGAAGCGGACAGGCAGGCGCGTCGACGTGTCCTTCAACTACCGTTATGCGCCGACGGCCGCCAAGATTAAGGAACTGCTCAATTCCGGCGAGATCGGCCGCGTCACTTCGGCCGATTTCCACTGGTACCTAAACACGAAACACGGCGCAGACTACTTCCGCCGCTGGCACGCCTATACCGAGAATTCCGGTAGCCTCTTCGTCCATAAGGCAACACACCATTTCGATCTGCTGAACTGGTACCTCGACAGCGATCCGGAAGCTGTGACATCCTTCGCCGACTTACAGAATTACGGCCGCAAAGGCCCCTTCCGCGGCCCGCGCTGCAAGCTCTGTCCGCACACGGGTGAATGCGACTACTATCTCGATCTGGAGGCCGATCCCTTCCTGGATACGCTCTACGAGGAACCGTCGAAGATTGACGGATATTTTCGCGACGGATGCGTGTTCCGTGAGGATATCGACATTCCAGACACCATGGTCGTCAGCATCCGCTATCGAAACAACGTGCATGTCTCCTATTCGCTGAACACCTTCCAGCCGATTGAAGGCCACCATCTGGCATTCAACGGCACCAAAGGCCGGATCGAAATTCGCCAGCACGAAGCCCAACCTTGGGAGGTAAAGAAAGAGGACGAGATCCTGCTGATCCGGAATTTCCCCAATGGCAAGGAGGCACTTGAGCGCATCGTCGTGCCGCATTTTTCCGGGGGCCACTACGGTGGCGACGACCGGATGCGCAACATGATCTTCAAGCCGGACATGCAGGACAAACTGCATCAGCGCGCCGGAACGCGCGCCGGCGCCATGTCCGTTCTTTGCGGTATTGCAGCGCTGCAGAGTTCCCGCACCGGCAAGGTCGTCAATCTTGCCGATCTGATGCCTGAGCTTACCAATGACGGCTCACCGAATTCCCGCAGAGTCGAATAGGCTCAGGCGATCTTTTCGAGGTCCGCGAGCGTGACGCCGTAAAGCAGCGGCTCGCCCTTCAGGAAACGCTCGATCTCGTCCACCGCCATTTCGCCGAGGCGCATGCGCTCCAATCCGACGGCGCCTGCAATATGGGGCGTCAAGAACACATTCGGCAGATCGTAAAAGGCCGACGACGGCTCGGGGATTTCCGGGTCGGTGACATCGATGATCGCATCGATGCGGCCGGTTGCAAGTGCCGCCAGCAGGGCGGCTTCATCGATGATGGCACCTCGCGCCGTGTTGATGAGCGTTGCGCCATCCTTCATCAGAGCGAGCCGGTCCGCATCGATCATATGCCGCGTGGAAGGCAGGGACGGGGCATGGATCGAAACGATGTCCGAGACCTTCATGAGCGTATCCAGATCGAGCTTCTCGGCTCCAAGCCCTCGCGCTTCGGCCATGCTGATCGTCGGGTCAAACAGCACGAGCTTATAGGCGAACGGCTTCAGCAGGTCGATGACGCGGCGGCCGATCCGCGATGCACCGATAATGCCGACAGTACGGTGGTAGTTGCCAATCGCCAGGCGCTGCATCGGATGGGTGCGGTGACGACTGCGGTCCGCTGCGTAAACGTCGCGAAAGCGGAAAACTCGTTTGCCGGCAAATAGAATGGCTGCAAGCGTAAACTCCGCAACCGGAATGGCATTGGCTTCCGCCGCGTGGCTGACTGCGATCCCGGCCTTGAAAATCTCTTCGCCGATTATGCCTTTGACCGTGCCTGCCGCATGAGCGACGATCTTCAGGCCACTTGCCGCAGCGAGCACCTCGCTGCCCACCTCGGGCACCCCCCAGCCTGTGATGAGGATTTCCGTCTCCGGAAGCATGCGCCGGGCGCGCTCGTCAGAAAAATTCTGCAGTGGCTCGCGGTCAAGCAGGCGACCGATGCCTTCCAGACGTTGAAGCAACTCATCCGAGACGACATGTTCGGTGCGCTCCGGATGCATGGCAAGCGCGATGCCGAGACGGCTCATGGCATCTGCCCTGGTGTTGCAATGGCGCTGACGGTGACACCGTATTTCCTTACCTGTTCCTCCAAGGCGTCGATATCCGGCACGCTCGGCGGTTTCGTCCAGATCCCGGAAACGGCTTTCGGATCATCGATTGCAAGCACTGCCGTAACCAGTACCGTTTCGCCTGCCGGGATTTCGCCACGCAACTGCGGCACCAATGTCTTTGCAACAATCAGGTTGGTATTCGGCAGAGCCTTCTGCGCAAGGCCGGTGCGCTTCACGGATGAGCCGAGATCGGCGATGCCGGAAAAATCAGCTTCGCCGATAACATGCGCGGCACCTGCTTCCGCCGAAAGCATATCGAGGTCGAAATCCCGCTTGGCAATCGCGAAGCCGCCTTCGGCCGTCTGCAATACACGTGGCGTATTGATCCTGTGAACGCGGATATGCCAGGGCGCGGCAGGCACGAGCCATGTCTGGACGGAGACATCTTTGAACGGCGACCACTTCGAGTAAAGTACATTGCCGGCAATCTTGGCTTCCGTATTCGTCTCGCGAACACGGTAGTGCAACCCGTCGTCACTAAAGGCCAGCGCCGAATCAAAGGCACCGCCGGCAAAATTGCGCTCGTCGGCTTCAACGCTGAAACCGTATCGCGCTGAATAGGCGAATTTTGCGTATTTTTCCGTCCCAAATCGCATCTGGAGATTTTCCTGGCCAGAGGAAAGCGCCACAACATCGCCGCCTGTCCGCATCACGACCATGCCCGGGTGGCGCTGCGGAGAGACCGCGACCGCTTCCGGCATCTTCTCCTTTGCCGTCCAGAACGGATGATCCCCAGGAATTGCGAGCGGCAGAAAGGCCTTGAAAGCCCAATAGGGCGAGCCTGCGGAATTATAGCTTTCCGACATCAGCAGATTGGGATAGCCGAAACCGATCGACAGGACGCCGTCGCGGTTCGTTATCGGCCTGTCCCCCCACCAGCGCAGATGCTGAAGGCAGAGATGCTTGACCTCGCCCCAAGGCAGGGCTTCGAGATCGGCGAAAGCAAGCGCCGACCAGAAACCGGCACAGGCGAAGCGGTATGTCAGGCTGCGGCCAAACGGTACTGTCGCCCCGTCGGCCGCAAACCAGTTCTTGAAATCCTTTGCAAAGAGCACTGCCCGTTCGCGATAGCGCTTGGCATAGTCATCATCGACAAGTTTCGAATAGATCAGGCCGTAAAAGTGCATCGCGAAGGGAATGTAGTGATCGACACGGCGGACATTGCCGTCGCGATACCAGCCGTCGCCAATATAGAAGCCTTCCAGCTCTTCCAGGTACTGTTTGGTGAGGCTGCGGTCGAAGTCCGCGCCCAATCGGTTAAGCGCGATATCGACGAAGATGCGGAAGAACTTCCAGTTGTTGTCGGCATAATCGAACTGGCGCGCATGCTTGAAATAGGCGATGACGTTGTTTCGGGCACGCGCATCGAGCGGCTCCCAGATCTTTTCCGGGACAAGCGCCAGCGCGAAACCGAGCGCGGCAAGCTCCACCATGCGCTGGTCGCGGCCGTTGACCGTGCCCCAATATTCCGGATGCTCCGGATCGGTGCCGTTGGCGAGGCCCTCAGCGAAGCGATCCCAATGCTCGAAGCGGCCGTTTCCCGCACCCAAAGCAGCAAGACCCCACAGAGGCCGGGCGAAGCCTTCCAAGTCGGCGGCGGCGCGATCGAAATGCGCGCCGGCGCCATCTAGCCGCACGCGGGCATTGCCCTTCGAAAAATAGGGCAGCAGCGGATCGAAGAGATCGAGAAGCGCGCGGCTCATATCCTGACGCGTTTCAAGCGGATTGCCTGCAAGCGGATTGGCGCTGGCCGGATCATAAGTCATAGGAATCACTCAAGAGGTTACGACTTCGGGCACGGTACCCCCGGCAACGGGGATGACCGCATGGCATACATGACGGGCGGGGGCCGCCCGGTCGCGGAACCGGGACATCATCAAGCCGATCGCCTCCCGGCCAAGTGCTGCACGATCGACTCGCATGGTGGAAAGCGGCGGATTGGTCATCAGTGCGCAAGGCAGATCGTCAAAACCGACGATTGCGAAGTCTTTCGGCACGCGAAGGCCCGCTTCCGTCACAGCCTCCAGCACGCCGACCGCGATAAAATCGTTCATGCAGAAGGCAGCCGTGAAACCGGCGTTCTCTGCGAGGACCGCCGCCGTCAGTTCATGCGCCTCGCGGCTGGCACTGCCGTGAAAGTTCATCGGCACAAGCCTGCTTTCTGCGCCTTGGATTGACGCCACCGCCGCCTCGAAACCGCGGATACGCTCGCGGATCGTATGACGGTGGGAGCCGGTCAGATGCAGGATGCGCCGGTGACCGGCGTTCAGCAGCCGTTCGGCAGCCTGGAAGGCGCCGAAAAAATTGGAAGGTGAAACACCGTCGAGGCGAAGCTGCGGGTCCGTGCCATTGACGAGGACGACCGGAACCCTTTCGTCCTCGATCCAGCCGCGCAAGCTTTCGTTCGGATCGATGCCGACGAGAAAGAGACCCTCGGCACGCGCCAACTTCAATTGGTCTCGAATGACTTCGGGCGTCGCGCGGTCTTCCCGGATCAGCCGAACCTCGAAGGGCATTCCGTTCTCCGCCGCCGCTGCTCGCAGCCCCTCGACGATGGACTCGTAGAAAACGCTCAGTCCGCCCGTGACGCCGTCGCTCGCAATCAGCGCAAGTCCGCCGGGAACCGCTTCTTGAGGTGATCTCACCTGGTATCCATACTCGGCCGCCACCTTCAGAATATGCTCGCGCACGCTCCCGCTAATGCCGGGTTCGTTGGCAAGCACGCGTGAGACCGTCGAAACGGAGACGCCCGCCAAGGCTGCAATATCGGCCTGACGCGGCCGCCTGGGTTTGATTTCATTCATGGCTCAAAATTATGCAAATTACGCAAATTTGCAAGTGAAAGATAAAATGTTGCAAACAGAAATTTTTTGCGTACTCTGCTCGTGACATGCCGGAGAACCGTTGGAGGACGGCGCTGGCAGCCGACAAAGGAGGACAATCATGCAGATCAATCGACGTTCATTTTTGAAGGGCTCGGCCGGTGTGGCTACGGGGCTCGCATTCGGCGCAGGCAGCGCCATTCCGGCTTTCGCCGAAGACACGCAGCTGCGCGCCATGTGGTGGGGCTCGAACGACCGCGCCAAGCGTACGCTGGAAGTCGCAAAACTCTATCAGGCCAAAACGCCGGGCGTCACGATCGTCGGCGAGTCGCTCAGCGGCGACGGTTATTGGACGAAACTCGCGACGCAGATGGCCGGCCGCGCGATCGCCGATGTGTTCCAGCTCGAGCCCAGCACGATCTCCGATTACTCCAAGCGCGGCGCCTGCATGCCCCTCGACGAGTTCGTTCCCTCGGCTCTCAAGGTCGACGCCTTCGGCAAGGACATGCTGAAGCTGACGACTGTCGACAGCAAGCTCTATGGCATCGGCCTCGGCCTGAACTCCTTCGCACTCTTTTTCGACCAGACGGCCTTCGAAAAGGCAGGGTTTGCCTTGCCGACGCCGGACCTCACCTGGGACGAATATGCCAAACTGGCCGTCGAGCTCACAAAGGCCGCCGGCAAGGACAATTACTGGGGTGGCCCCTACGGCGCGCGCTATGCCTATGTCTTCGATGCCTGGCTGCGCCAGCGCGGCAAGAGCCTCTACGCCAATGGCAGCCTGGGTTTCGATGTCGAAGACGCCAAGGAGTGGTACAGCTTCTGGGAGGAACTGCGCAAGAAGGGCGGCACGGTCGCGGCCGATGTCCAGACGCTCGACCAGAACACCATCGACACCAACTGCTTGGCGCTCGGCAAATCGGCGATCGGCATGGCCTACTCGAACCAGCTCGTCGGCTATCAGCTGATCTCGAAGAGCAAACTGGCGATCACCATGTTGCCGCGTGAAAGGAAGAGCGGTCCCTCCGGCCACTATTACCGCCCCGCGCTCATCTGGAGCATGGGGGCGACAACGAAGAACGCTGAAGCGGCCGCCAAGTTCATCGACTTCTTCGTCAACGATACCGAAGCCGGCAAGATCCTCGGCGTGGAACGCGGCGTGCCGATGTCGGCGACCGTCCGCGAAGCAATCCTGCCGAACCTCAACCCGACGGAGCAGGAAACCGTCAAGTACGTTGAGCTGCTCAAGGATCAGGTCGGGGACTACCCGGCACCGGCCCCGCTCGGTGCGACGGAATTCGACCAGCGCGTCCTTCGCCCGATCGCCGACGAACTCGCCTTCGAACGCACGACGCCCGCAGACGCCGCGGCCCGCCTGGTGGAACAAGGCAAAGCAACGATCAGAAGCTGAATCGAACTTCTCTTCCTCGAAGGCCCGGTTTCGTGAACTGACCCGTAAAGTTGGACGGGTTAAAAGGCTGGGCAGATTTAAGGGCTGGGTTCTGTATTGCACAGGACTCAGCCTTTTGAGTTTCTATGCCGTCCGTGAGGCTTTGGTGGTATCAAAGCTGCTCGTGCTGCGGCTCGGGCAAGCTTTCCAAGCTGAGAGAGGAGATGGCGGTTGTCGTTCGCCGGCCACTGTTCGCGGTCCAAGCTATCGCTGAAGAGATCCCAATCCCGAACCGCGCCGCTGCAGACCGCGCTCACATTCCATCTGCCGAGCCGCCAAAACGCGGCTGCGAAGATCATCGCTCAATGCTCGTGTCATTCGCTCCCTCCGACAAATCAGTCGGGGGCATGGAATCATTGAAATCACAAAGAGGGAAATCCCCACGTCGATTCCGTGTTCAAGGGATGTGCTTTAGAAGCCCATGAACCCCTCGCAGTCGGCCAGTTTTGGAGCCGTCTTCAGCGTCTGCACGTCGACAATGGGAACCCCAAAAATCAGGTCGTCCGCAAAGATCTCCTCAATCGCGGCCGCCACCTGCAGAACGCCGGCGTCATCATGCCGCCTGCCGACGATCTGCAGACCGAAGGGCATGCCGAGCGCGTCTCGGCCGACGGGGATGGTGATCGACGGATGGCCGGCCAGCGTTGAGGCATAGGCCATGGCCAACCAGTGATAGTAGTTTTTCGTCGGCTGACCGTCGATCTCGGTCGGATAAAGCTCGTGCCAGTCGCGTGGGCTGATGGTCACGGCCGGGCAAAGCACATAATCATGGTCTTCGAAAAACCGCTGCCAATCGCGATAGAACCGGCCCTGTTTCACCAGTGCATCGGCAATATCGAGCGGCCCATAGCTTAGGCCCTCCTCAATATTGGCGCGGACATTCGGGCCGATCTTGTCCGGGTGGGTCTGCAACAGCGTGTGGTGCATACCGAGAAACATCACGCCGCGAAGAACGGAGAAGATGCGATCGGCATCGGTACAATCGGGGTGGGTCTCATCGACCCTGCCGAGATGGTCAGACAGCCGCGCCACCACCCGGCCAAAAGTCTCGCGGATCATCATGGAGGTCGGCGCAAAGCCGAAATCCTCGGTCACGACAATCCGAAGGGCAGCCAGGTCCGGACGCCGGCCCTGGCTGAAGCGGTCGGCCTGCCACGGAGTCTGCCCATCGACGACCACCGTATAGGGGTCGAGCCGATCGGGCCGCACCATAACCGACAGCATCAGAGCCACATCCGCGACGCTACGCCCCATCGGCCCGCTGGTCGACAGATGCATCAGCGCCATGGCGCGTGTATCGCCGGGAACAACGCCGGGAGATGGGCGGAAGCCGACAACACCGCAGAAGGCGGCAGGATTGCGCAGGCTGCCGCCAGTGTCCGAACCCGTGGCCAGCGGTGCCATTCGGGCCGCAAGAAGGGCTGCCGAACCGCCCGACGAGCCGGCTGCACTTTTCGTCGTGTCGTGAGGATTGGCCGTGACGCCATAAACGGCGTTGCGGGTATTGCCGCCGGCGCTCCAGTCCGGATTGTTGGTCTTGCCAAGAGGAATGCCGCCGGCCCGGCGCATGGCGGCAACGATGGCATCATCCTTCTCCGCGATATTGTCGCGAAAGATTTCCGAGCCGAAGGTGGTCGGCAGGCCCTGGACGTCGATCATGTCCTTGACGCCAAAAGGCAGGCCGTGCAATGGACCGAGCGCCTTATGACGCATCACGCTTTGCTCGGCCTGCCGCGCCTCGTCCCGGATACGGTCGAAATCCTGCGCCACCACCGCATTGATCGCGGGATTGATCTGCGTGACGCGCTCGATACAGGCCTCTGCCAGTTCAACCGGAGACAGGCGGCGCTGCCCAATCAGCCGGCGAGCTTCCATCGCATCGAGATCGGCGGGATGGGTCTTGCTCATGGCGATACCTTTTTTACATCGAGAGAGCGACAAGGCCCTTGGTCAGCATATTGAGGGCCAACAGCGAGATGAACACGGCGAAAATCCGCTTGAGCATAGCAGCCGGCAGGTAATGCGCCAGCCGGACGCCGAGGGAGACCGTGGTCATCGATATGGCAACGATGACGACCAGAGCCGGCAGGTTGACGAAACCGATCGTGTAGGGCGGAAGACCGGGAAGGCCCCAGCCGGCGATCAGAAATCCGGCAAACGATGGCACGGAGATCAACAGCCCGAATCCCGAGGACGTGGCCACCGCCTTCTGCACCGGCATGCCATAGAGCGTCATGGCCGGCACGCCGAAGGAGCCACCGCCGATGCCCATCATCGCCGAGAAAAAACCGATGACCAACCCGTAGGCACTGGCCAGCACCCGGCCCGGCATCGTGTCCGACAGTTTCCAGTGCGGCCGGCTGATCAGCATGTAGAGCCCTATCACCATTCCAATCACCCCGAAGATCACCGACAGATTGGCCGAGCGCAGCGAAGCGGCACCCACCACCCCGGCCAGCGCGCCGAGGGAAATCGCGGGTCCCCAGCGCTTGAGCACGGACCAGTCGACCGCATCACGCCGATGGTGCATCAGAACCGAACGCGCTGAATTGAAGATGATTGTGCCGCCAGACGTCGCGACACAGACCTGCATCAAGCGGTCACTCTCATAGCCGAGGAACTCGAAGACGTAATAGAGCGCTGGCACCAGGACGACACCGCCGCCGATCCCGAGCAGGCCGGCAATCAGGCCGGACAAGGCGCCTGTCGCGGCCAGAAAGACAAAGAGCAGAACGAAATCCATCGATCAGGCAATCGCTTTCAGGCTTGCGGCATTCTCGGCGATATCGAGGAACAGCGCTGTCATCACCTGCACGCCTTCGCGTGCAATCGGCACGAGCGCATGCTCGTTGGGGCCGTGCTGGCCACATTCGGCATGGGAGTGCGGAATCCAGATCGTCGGCAGCCCGAGGATGTCGGTAAAGGCATCGTTGGGCAGGGAGCCGGCCAGATTGGGCAGTACATGCGGCTGCTTTCCCGCCGACTGCGCCAGCGAGTTTTGGACAAAACGCACCCAGGGATGATCAGGCGAAAAGCGGGTGGCCCGGAAGGCCTCACCGCGCGCGGGACGAACCTCGACCATGGGAAAGCCTTGGGCATCGAGATGGCGGCGCAGCGCCGGGATAATGTCCTCAATGTCAGTGCCGACGACGAAGCGCAGCTGGCAGGTGGCCTGCGCCGAGCCCGAGATGGCATTCTGCGGCGCGTCGATATTGCCAGAGGACATGGCGAGCACGGCAAAGGAATTCCAGCCGAAAACGCGTTCGCTCGGCGTCAGATCGCTCTCGCCCCATTCGCTATCGTGGTGACGCGGCGGCAAATCGCGGAGGGTGGCACGGATATCGGGCGTCAGGCTCGTCGGGCGCCATTCGGGGATCCGGATCTGACCCCGCGCATCCGTGATCGTCGCGATCGCCTGGGCCAGGATGATGGCGGGATCGGCCAGCAATCCGCCGAAGTTGCCGGAATGGTGGTCGCCGTCACGCAGATTGACCATCAGATTGATCGACATGCCGCCGCGCGACCCCATGAACATGGTCGGCGTGTCGACGGCCAAACGCGGGCCGTCCGACGCGATCAGCACATCGGCTGCCAGCCGCTCCCGGTTGGCGGTAAAGAATTCGCGCAGCCCGAAGGAGCCGGTCTCCTCGGCCATTTCGAGAATGATCCTGGCATTGAAACCGAGCCGGCCATTTTCGCGGATCAGCAATTCCAGCGCCCTGATGTTGATCAGATGCTGGATCTTGTTGTCGGCGGTGCCGCGGCCATAGAGCCTGTCGCCCTCTTGGATCAGCGTGAAGGGCTCAAGTCCCTCCCGCCAGCGATGGGCCTCCCCGTTGCAGACATCGCCATGGCCATAGACCAGAACCGTCGGCAAGCTCTCGTCCTCAATGCGGCTGGCGATCAGCAGGGGAGCGCCGCCCTCGCGGGGATTGTCGAAAATCTCGACGGCAAAGCCCATGGCCGACAACAGGGGCTGCATATCCTCCTGCAGATAGGCGTAGAGATCCTCGATCCGCCCTTCCGACTGGCTGACGGAGCGGCGCGCCACGAGCGCGGCCAGATCCGCGACCAGCCCTCCGCCGTCGACATAGTGCGCGGCGGCTTCGATCAGGTGTGTTCTGTCCATGGGATGCATTTACCTCGCTGCGTCGGCAGGGCCAAGCGCTGCCATATCTGGCGCTTCCCAGCCGCGGCCGGGCATGGCGGCGAGCAGTTGGCGCGTATAGGAATGTTGCGGTTTGCCGAAAACGTCGTCGACCACGCCATATTCCACCACCTCGCCTTTCGACATGACGAGAATATGGTCGGAAATTTCGGCCGCCACCCGCAGATCGTGGGTGATGAAAATGACGGTCAGGCCGACGGCCTTGCGGATGTCGTCGAGCAGCTTCAGCACGTCCTTCTGCACGGAAACGTCGAGCGCCGACACCGCTTCATCGGCGATCAGGATTTTCGGCTCGACCATCAGGGCGCGGGCAATCGAAATGCGCTGGCGCTGGCCACCGGAAAACTGCGCCGGATACCGATCGAGCGCATCCTCCTCCAGTCGGACGATCTTCAGAAGCGCTCGTGCCTTCTCCATGGCCTGCTTGCGCGGCACGCCGAAATTGACCGGCCCCTCGACCAGCAGGTCGCCAATCTTGCGGCGCGGATTGAGCGACCCATAGGGGTCCTGAAAGACGATCTGGATATGTTTTCTGAAATTGCGCCGGCCGGCGGCCGTGGTCGTTTCCAACCTCAAATTGCCGATCCAGACGGACCCCTCGTCAGGCTCGACAAGCCCCATCAGGCAACGCACCAGCGTCGTCTTGCCGGAGCCGGATTCTCCGACGATGCCAAGCGTCTGGCCTTCCAGGACGGTAAAGTCCGTCGGCTTGACGGCATGCACCTTGCGGGCCGGCTTGAACAGCGTGCGGGCGGTCGAATAGGTCTTTTCAATGCCTGCGACCCTCAGCGCGATCGGCGCAGACGTATCAGGTTTGCCCTTGATGCCATGGCGTTTCGGCACGGCATCGATCAGCATGCGTGTATAGGGATGGCTCGGGCTATTGAGCACCTGTTCGGCGGTGCCCTGCTCGACGACCACGCCCTTCTGCATCACCAATACACGATCGGCCAGTTCGGCCACCACGTCGAAATCATGGGTGACGAACAGGATGCCTGCCTTACGGCTTTCCTTCAGCGCCTTGAACATGTCGAGGATCTGCGCCTGCGTCGTGACATCGAGCGCCGTCGTCGGTTCGTCGGCGATCAGCAGGCGCGGCTCCATCGCGAGCGCAATGGCGATGACGATGCGTTGGCGCTGGCCGCCCGACAGTTGATGCGGATAGGCATGATAGAGGCGTTCGGGGTCGGGAAGACGCACTTCCTTAAGAAGAGCCAATGTGCGAGCCCGGCGCTCGGCACTGGATATGTGCGTATGCGCCTCGAAGACTTCCTCGATCTGGTCGCCGACCGTATAACACGGATTGAGCGCACTCATGGGCTCCTGGAAGATCATGCCCATGCGGCTGCCGCGCAAGCGGGCATGCTCGGCCTCGGAGAGCTTCAGCACATCGCGACCTTCAAAGAGAATTTCGCCTGACGACGGCTTCAGGATTTTTGGCAAGAGACCCATGGCGGCAAAGGATGTGATCGATTTTCCGGAACCGGATTCCCCGACGATGCAGAGGATTTCCTTCTCGTGGATATCGAGCGACAGGTTGCTGACGGCATGCGGGCGATCGCCGCCCTTCGGCAGGTCGATGGTCAGGTTGCAGATCGATAGGACGGGCGTGGCAGGGTGGGTCATCAGTTTCTGCCCTCCGGCGCGGTCACGTCGCGAATGCCGTCGCCCAGCATGTTGATTGAAAAGACCAGGATGAACAGGGCGATACCGGGAATGGTGATCAGCCAGCTCTCGAACAGCAGCATTTCCTTGCCCTCGGAGATCATCAGCCCCCAGGATGGGGTTGGCGGCTGAACGCCGAGCCCGAGGAAGGACAATGCCGCTTCCAGGATAATGGCGTGGGCCATTTCGAGCGTGACGATGACGATCAGCGCATTCATCACATTCGGCAGCACATCCTTGAACAGAATGCGTGGCAGGCTGGCGCCCAGCACTTCAGCCGCCGCGATGTAGTCCATCTGCCGCACCTGCATGGTGGCGCTACGCAGCACCACCGCAAAACGGTCCCAGAGCAGCAGTCCGAGCACCGAAACGACGACGGTCAACGATCCGCCGAACAGCGCCACCACGGCCAGCGCCACCAGCGTTGCCGGCAAAGCCAGCCGCACCGAGACGATGAACATGACCACCGCGTCGACCTTGCCGCCAAAATAGCCGCCAAGAACACCGAGTGTAGTGCCTATCACGGCGGAGATGAGAGCCGCGGTAAATCCGATCAGCAGCGAGACGCGAGCGCCGTAGATCAGCCGCGACAGGTAGTCCCGGCCCAGCGCATCGGTGCCGAGCAGGTGCTTCCAATCTCCGCCCAGAAAGACCGGCGGGGCGAGCCGCGCCAGAAGATCCTGCTTGTAAGGATCGAATGGAGCGATCAGCGGCGCGAAAAGCGCGACGAGGCCAACGAACAGCAAGATCAGGAAGCCGACCATGAAACCGCGATGTTTCAGGGCCTTGCGGGCGAGCACACGAGATGGCGCCGGCAAGGCCGCGGGAACACCAAGGCTGATTGTTTGGGACGTATCGCTCATGTCAGGCAGTCCTCAGACGGGGGTCGAGCCATGCGTTCAAGACATCGGCCAGGAAGGTGAAGACGATATAGAACATCGCGAAGATCAGGATGAGCGCTTGCATGGTCGGCAGATCGTTGCGGGAGATCGATTCCCAAGCCAGGAAGCCCGCTCCATGCAGCGCGAAAATGGTTTCCACCACGACCGACCCGCCGAACATGAAGCCGAGTTGCACGGCGGCCAGACTAACCACCGGGATGATTGCATTGCGCAGCGCATGCTTGAACAGAACCCGCCGAGGCTTGATGCCCTTGGCTCTTGCTGTACGGATGTAGTCGGCGGACAGCACTTCCAGCATGCCGGCCCGTGTCAACCGCATGATAGCCGGCGTCGCGTAGTAGCCGAGCACGATCATCGGCAGGATGTAGCCGGTCCATTGCCGCGTTCCCGAGGCCGGCACCCATCCGAGATTGACCGAGAAGACAACGATCAGGATGAGGCCGAACCAGAAGCTCGGGATCGCCTGTCCGACAACAGCAATGCCGAGGGCCAGCCGGTCGATCAACGTATTGGGAAAGGCGGCGGCAAGAACGCCCACGGGAATGGCCAGCAGCAGGGCGAAGCTCATGCCAAGGAAACCAATGGTCAGGGTGACCGGTAGTCGTTCGGCGATCATGCCTGAGACGGGGGTCTTGAAATAGTAGCTCATGCCGAAATCGCCGGAGAGTGCGCGCATCAGCCAGTCGACATATTGAACGAGCAACGGCCGGTCGAAACCGTATTGGCTGCGGATCGCCACGATCACCTCTCCGGAAGCCCCCTCTCCGGCAATGGCGATGGCGGGATCTCCTGCCATGAACAGAAGAGTGAAACTGATGAAAGAGACAGTCAGCGCAACCAGCGCCGCCATGCCAATCTTGGTCAGGACAAATTTCAACATCTGAAACCCTCAAGCAGGCGGTGTCGTGCCGTGGCGACACCGGGCCAATGCATGTCTTAAGGTGTGCAGCGGTTTTGCGATCACGACATGCCTCGAAAACAAGAAGCTCAAACCCAGGCCGGGCCGCCAGCAAACGACGTTCCGGCCCGCGGATGCGGATGTCACTTCCAGCCGATCTCGTAGAAGCGGACCAGTTCGTCCGGCGTCGGCATGAAGGAAATGTCGCCGCTCATGACGTAGTTGGTGGAATAATTCCACAGCGGCACCCAATAGGCCTTGTCGGCGATCACTGAGAGCGCCTGCGTGTAGAGCCTCTTGCGCTCGGCCGAATCGATGGAGGAATCGGCCTTCTCCAGCAGATCGGACAGGTTCTTGTCGCGCGCGTCATCTTCACCGCCCAGGGTGAAGAATTCGCTGGTGATCGCCGAGACATCGGCAATCGAGTTGGAGCCCCAGGTCAAGAAGGAGATCGGGACGCCTTCCTTGATGCGCTTTTCGCGCAGCGCCGCGTATTGCATATAGTTAAGGTTGGCCTTGATGCCGATTTCGGCCAACATGCCAATCATCGCTTCGGCCAGAGGCCGGTCACGATAGGCATAGAATTCAATCTCAAAACCGTCGGGATAGTTGGCTTCCGCCAGCAGCGCCTTGGCCTTTGCCGGATCGTAGGCATAGGTCGCAACGGCCTTGTCGCAGCCGAACTGGCTGGGCGAGCAGGCGCTGTTGATCACTTCCGTCGTGCCCTTCATCAGCGCCTCGACGATACCGTCGCGGTTGATCGCGTGGTAAATCGCCTGCCGCACCTTGACATCCGTCAACGGGTTCTTGTCGCCTGAGCGGCCAGCCGCATCGAGCGACAGATAGCCGACGCGCATGGTCGGGGCATTGATCACCTGGAAGCTGTCCTGGCCGGCCATCTTGTCGGCCTGGTCGGAAGGCACCTGCCAGACGAGATCGATCGTGCCATTGAAAAGTTCCGCCATCTGCGTGTTGATGTCCGGAATGGTGCGTATATCGATGGTGCCGACCTTGGCTTTCGGTTTGGCGGCTGCAAAATAATCTTCGTTGCGCTTCAGCACGAAATGTTTGCCGGGTTCGACGGCCTCGAATTTGTAAGGACCTGTGCCGATCGGTTTGGTGGCAACGCCGGCCGGGCCGACGGCTTTGTAATATTCATCGGGATGGATGATGACGGGGCCGGCCAGATATTCGAGCGCGGCCGGGAACGGCCCATTTGTGATGATGCGTACCTTGAACTGATCGACCTTTTCGACCTGCTTGATCCATCCCGTCGCCACCTTGTTCTTCGTGCCATTCTTCGGATCGACGGTGAAATTCAGCGTATAGACGACGTCATCGGCATCAAAGGCCTCGCCATTGTGGAACTTGACGCCTTCGCGCAGCGTCAGGTCCAGCGTCGTGGAATCCACCCAGTTCCAACCGGTTGCCAGATTGCCGACATATTCGCCGGTTGCCGGATCGCGATAGAGAAGGCCGTCCCAGACGGCATTTCCGAGCAGGATACCCTCGCGCGCCGTGTTGAAATAGGGATCGACATGTTCGAGTTCCTTCGCAAAAGCGATGGAGACCGTGTCGTCCGCCTTGCCGGCCCAGGCGGCGCTTGCAAACAGGAATGCGGGCAGGAGAGCGGCCACAGCCGCAGTCTTTGTCAGTTTCATTCTCGTTCCCTTTTTCAATTCGCCTATTTTTTAGGCTTTTGCAGTGCATGGCGTTATTGTACTCGTTTTTAGATGTTTGTATACAACATTATCCAATTGCGTACTTATTCTAAAGGTTGCATACGTCTCGCTTGCCAAATCCCGCACCTCGCACCACAATGCGCGTGGAGGACTGATATGAATTTGCCCGCATCAAAACCGCCGACAGCCGATGTGCTGTATGAGCGCATCGAGACGCTGATCGCCGAAGGTCATTTCAAAGATGGCGAGCGGCTTGACGAAATGCGCCTCGCGCGCGACTTCGGTGTATCGCGCACGCCGCTGCGCGAAGCTCTGCGCCTTCTGTCCGCAACCGGACTGGTAGGACTCATTCCCAATCGTGGCGCCTTCGTGCGCCAGCCGGATTTCACCCGTCTTGTGGAAATGTTCGAAGTGATGGCCGAGGTCGAAGCCTGGTGTGCCCGGCTTGCCGCCGGCCGCATCACCAAGGCCCAACTGCTGCTTCTGCGTCAGGCCGCCTCTGCCTGCGAAGCAGCCCTTCAGGCGCAAGATTATAAGCGCTACTATGTCGAAAACGCCACGTTTCACACGATGATCTACGAAGCGTCTGGCAATGGCTTCCTGGCTGAAGAAGCCCGTAGCCTGCACAGGCGCCTCAAGCCCTTCCGACAGGCCCAGCTTTCCTTCGGCGACCGTCTGTCGCAGTCGATGATCGAACATCGCGAAGTCCTGCTGGCGCTCGAAGCGGGCGATGCGGCGCGCGCCGATTCCGTGATGCGTGACCATATCCGTGTCCAGGGCAGTATCTACGAAGAATACCGCCAATCCATGAACGGTGCGCGAGATAGCGCCTGATGCCAGGCCTCGTGAGACCTGACGCCAAAGTCGGCGATCTACGCCATTGGACATCATGGGAATAGCAGAAGCTCGGACACTGCAGCACCCCGAGTCAGGCCGGATATCGTCCTGACGATCCCCGCCTTGTCGATGCCGTAGTGGCGATAGAGATCCTGCACCGTGCCGGTCTGACCGAAATGCTCGACCCCGAGCGGTACAGTCCGATGGCCGTGAACGGCACCGAGCCAGGCAAGCCCTACGGGATGTCCATCGGTGACAGTGACAAGGGTGCAATGGGAAGGAAGGCCGGCGAGCAAGGTCTCGACATGACCGGACGCTCGATTGACGCCCCGGCGTCGCGCCCTTTGGGCCGCAGTCCAGCCGGCGTTGAGACGATCGGCGGAGGTCACGGCCAGCACGCCGATATCCCGCCGGCTTTCGCCGAGCAGCCCGGCCGCCGCAATCACTTCCGGTGCAATGCAGCCTTGGTAGACCAGGACGACATCGGCATTCGGCCCGGGCGGCTTCAGCCAATAACCGCCATCGATGACGCCTTGACGGAAGCGCGGATCGCTGCGCGGCGCCGGCTGCTCGAGCGGCCGCGTCGTCAGCCGCAGATAGACGGAGCCGCCCGTCTCGTCGCGCAGCCAAGTGCGCTCGTCCGGCTGTCCGTCGCCATCGCGCTGCATGTAATCGAAAGACCAGTCCATGATGATTGCGAGTTCATCGAGGAAGGCCGGCTCGAAACTCGCCAGCCCGTCCTGGCTGATGCCGATCAGCGGCGTGGCGATCGACTGATGCGCGCCGCCCTCTGACGCCAACGTGATGCCGGACGGCGTGCCGACGATCATGAAACGGGCATCCTGGTAGCAGGCATAGTTCAAGGCATCGAGACCACGGGAGATGAAGGGATCATAAACCGTGCCAACCGGCAGCAGGCGCTCGCCGAACAGGGAATGGGAGAGACCGCAGGCGGCCAGAAGCAGGAAGAAGTTCATCTCGGCAATGCCGAGTTCGATATGCTGGCCCTCCGGCGAGAAATGCCATTTCTGCGCGGACGGCACCCGCTCGTCGCGAAACGTATCGGCCCGCGCATCGCGCGCAAACAGGCCACGCCGGTTGACCCAGGGGCCGAGATTGGTGGAGACGGTGACATCTGGGGCGGTGGTCACGATGCGGGCGGCGAGTGCGGTGTGGGTTTTGGCCAATGCATCGAGGATCTTGCCGAAGCCGGCCTGGGTAGACAGAACGCGATCCTGCATCTGAACCGGACCCTCTGTCGCGATCCGCTCCGCCTTGAAACGTCGCGGCCCCGCCTCGAAGAACCGCACATCGGCAAGGAAAGCCTTTACGCTACGGCTATCGACAATGGTCGAAAACGGGTCCCATTCCGTTCCGGGCGCGACCTGCATTGCCGCCTGGAAATCTGCCATCTGGCTCGTTGTCATCAGCCCGGCATGATTGTCCTTGTGGCCGGCGAGCGGTGTGCCCCAGCCTTTGATCGTATAAGCCAGGAAGACCGTCGGCCGGTCGTGATCGACACTGTCGAACACCTCGGTCAGCGTTTCCAGGCAATGGCCGCCCAGATCGTTCATCAGTTCGGCCAGTTCGGCATCGGACCGGCGCTCGATCAGCGCCGCCACATCGCGCCGGTCGCCGATCTCGTCGAGCAGCCGACGTCGCCAGGCGGCACCGCCCTGGAAGGTCAACGCCGCGTAGAGCTGGTTCGGGCAGGCGTCGATCCAGTCCTTCAGGCGCGATCCACCCGGCTCGCCAAAAGCGGCCTTCTGCAGCGCACCGTATTTGACGATGACGACATCCCAGCCGAAGGCCTTGAAAATGGCCTCGATGCGCTGCCATAGACCTTCGCGCACCACGCCATCGAGGCTCTGGCGATTGTAGTCGATGACCCACCAGGTATTGCGCAGATCGTGCTTCCAGCCTTCCTGCAGGCACTCGTAGATATTGCCTTCGTCCAGTTCGGCATCGCCGACCAGGGCGATCATCCGCCCGAGCGGACGCTTCTGCGCCCAGGGTCTGGCGGCAATGTAATCCTGCACCATCGAGGCAAAGGCCGTGACGGCCACGCCGAGACCGACCGAACCGGTGGAGAAATCGAGATCGTCAATATCCTTGGTGCGGCTCGGATAGGATTGCGCGCCGCCGAAGCCACGGAAATTCTCGAGCTTGTCACGGTTCTGGTTGCCCATCAGATACTGGATGGCATGAAATACCGGCGAGGCATGCGGCTTGACCGCGACGCGATCTTCCGGCCGCAGCACGTGACAATAGAGCGCCGTCAGGAGGGAGGCCATCGAGGCCGAGGAGGCCTGATGTCCGCCGACCTTGACTTCGCCCTTTTCACGCAGGTGATTGGCACTGTGGATCATCCAGCAGGCAAGCCATAGGACCTGCTTCTCGATGGATTTCAGAATTGCGATATCGGTGCTTGTCACGGTCGTCTCCCAGTCACGCGTTCATGCCTGATGAGGATCCGCCGGCGGCTTCTCGCTTTGCTCTGTTCGGATCCCGTTCCCATGTCTGCTACACCCGGCCGGATGATCTTCCCGCCGGGTGGCTTTGGCAGGACGTCAGCCGTTGCGGAACGTGTAGGCATAGCCGTTGATGGCCGGTGCGCCGCCGAGATGGGCGTAAAGCACCTTGGAGCCTTCCGGGAAGTAACCCTTCTTGACCAGGTCGATCATGCCCTGCATCGACTTGCCCTCATAAACCGGGTCGGTGATCATGCCTTCGAGACGGGCGCAGAGCCGGATGGCGTCCTTGGTCTCGTCGGAGGGCACGCCATAGACCGGGTAGGCATAATCCTCGATCAGGATGATATCGTCCAATGTCAGGTCCCGGCCAAGGTCGACCAGTTCGGCGGTGCGCTGGGCAATCTCCAGCACCTGGGCCTTGGTCTGAGTCGGCGTGAAGGAAGCGTCGATGCCGATGACATTGCGCTCGCGGCCATCCTTGGCAAAGCCAACCGTCATGCCGGCATGCGTGGAACCCGTCACCGTGCAGACGACGATATAGTCGAACTTGAAGCCGAGTTCGGCTTCCTGGGCCCGGACTTCCTCGGCAAAGCCGACATAGCCGAGACCACCATATTTGTGCACGGAAGCGCCGGCCGGGATCGGATAAGGCTTGCCGCCCTTGGCCTTCACGTCCTCGATGGCCTCCTCCCAGCTCTGGCGGATGCCGATATCGAAGCCCTCGTCCACCATCTGCACATCCGCACCCATGATGCGGCTCAGCAGAATATTGCCGACGCGGTCATAGACGGCATCTTCGTGCGGTACCCAGCTTTCCTGCACAAGCCGGCACTTGAAGCCGATCTTGGCCGCGACCGCGGCGATCATGCGCGTATGGTTTGACTGCACGCCGCCGATCGAGACCAGCGTGTCGGCATTGGAAGCAATCGCATCGGGGATGATGTATTCGAGCTTGCGAAGTTTGTTGCCACCGAAGGCCAGACCTGAATTGCAATCCTCGCGCTTGGCATAAAGCTCGACCTTGCCGCCGAGATGTTCGGATAGCCGTTCCAGCTTTTCGATATGGGTTTGTCCGAATGTGAGCGGATAGCGCTCGAACTTCTCCAGCATGGGATCCCCTTCTGCTTGTTATGACACTGGGGAAACGCTACCATCACACGCATGAAAGGTGCTCTCAAAGTTGCGTTCGATATTTCTGCTTTTGCACTAGAACGTCGAATAGATGGGCGATATCTTTCATTCTTATATTAATTTTCGGATGATTCTTTCATGGCCCCGGAATTGGACCGCATCGACCTGAAAATGCTCCGCCTGCTGCAAAACAACGGCCGGCTCAGCAATGCCGAATTGGCGCAGATGGTCGATGTCAGCGCCGCAACCTGCCATCGCCGCACGCAGCGGCTTTTCGAAGAGGGCTATGTCCAGTCGGTCAGAGCAATGGTCGAGCCGCAGAAGGTCGACCGCGGTGCGCTGGTTATGGTCGGCGTTGTGCTAGATCGCTCGACGCCGGAAAGCTTCGGCGCCTTTGAAAAGGCGGTCGCCAAGCTGAACTTCGTGCTGGATTGCAATCTGGTTGCGGGCGATTTCGATTACTTCCTGAAGATCCGCGTGCGCGACATGGCGGATTTTAACCGCATCCATGGCACGCAATTGATCGCCCTGCCCGGCGTGCGCCAGACCCGCACCTTCTTCGTGATGAAGGAAGTGGTGGACAATGCTCCGCTGAACTTTTGACAAATGCTTTCCGGCCCTCGACCAGGCCGGAAGAATGTCGGGCTCAGCCTCAATTTCCTGGTCGCTCAAGCATCGACTTCTTGCCTTTACCGTAGGCAACCCCGCCCCTGCAAAGCACCTCAGCAGGAGGTCGACGGCAATGACGATGGTTGACATACAGCTTCACCCCAACAGGGTCTTCTTGAGGCGATGGATATGCCCGGCGCCAATGCCGCAACAGCCGCCGATTATTGTTGCACCAGCCTCCGCCCAAGAGCAGGCGAAGCGCGAATAGGTATCATCGTTCAGATCATTGCGGGTGGTATGGAGACCCTCATTGGCGCCGGAATCATTTTGCTCCCCTTCGAAGGCATTGGCATAGACACCGATCTCTACCGTGGAGCCCCTATCCTTGAATACACGAGACCCTGTTTCGACCGCCGCCCGCATGACTTCTGGCTTGCTGCAGTTGAACAAGAGCGCCTGCGCGCCAGACGAAGCTGCCCAATTCGCCGCATCGTCGACCCGCTCGCCGGAACGCAGCTTCGGTTCACCTCCTCTTACCTGTGCCTCGTCATCGGCCAGCGTGAACGAAATCCAGAACGGCTTCCCGTTTGCGGCGACTGCAGTGCGCACAGCCTCGCCCTCGGCGATCAGGCTGAGGGTTTCCCCGAGCCACACGTCCACGAAGGGATTGAGTTGTTCAACTAGCACCTTGAGATAGTCCTGGACCCGCAAAGGATCAAAGTTTTGGGGTTCGTAGGACCCGAAGATTGGCGGCAGCGAACCAGCAACCAGTACTTTCCGATCCTTGACGGCATCGGCGGCTTGGCGCGCCAATTTGCCCGAGAGCGCGATAAGCGCCGCCCCTTCCCTCTGAAACCGCTCCTCGCCAATGTGGAAAGGCACCAGCGCATAGCTGTTGGTAGTGACGACGTCCGAGCCGGCGGCGATGAATTCTTCGTGGACCTTTCGGACAATGTCTGGCGAATTGACTAGCGCCAGTGCCGACCATTCCGGCTGCTTCAGTTCGGCACCGAGGCGCAGGAGTTCGCGGCTCATGCCGCCGTCGAGAATGCACAGTCTGCTCATGGATGGGTCTCCGTAAAGGGAATCAAGAAGCGGCAAAGCGTGGTCGCGGTTGGCGGTGATGTCGGCCGCGGTCTCGAGCCGATTGGCAACCGCAAGAGCCTCCGGCGGATGGCCTTCCAGCACTCATTTCTGCCAGCACGGCGAAACGTTCCGGAAAGGCGTGGAGTCATGACCGTTCATTTCCCCGTTTGCGTTAGCGTCGCGATGGCACCTGCGCCTCGATGAGGCGGAAGGCGCGGGCGATGATCGCCGTAAGAATGAGATAGAAGACAGTAACGACGATCAGCGGCTCATAGACGAGCAGCGTGTCCTGGCGCACCTTGCTCGCCACCGCGTAGAGATCCATCACTGTGACGGTGAATGCGAGCGGCGTCGCTTTGAGCTGCATGACGATTTCACCACCGATTGTCGGCAATGCGATGCGAATGGCGCGGGGCAGCCAGATGCGCCGGATCAGCGTGAAGGGCCGCATGCCGAACGCTCGGCCGGCTTCCAACTCGCCCTTCGATACTGCGAGCAGCGCACCGCGCAGCACCTCTGCCTCGTAGGCGGCATAGTTTAGCGTAAAGCTCACCGCCGCGAAGAAGAAGCCCTCACGCAGGATCGGCCAGAACAGGCTCTGGCGAAGGCCGGGGATCATAGGCAGCAGCGCACCGACACCGTAATAGAGGAGCCAGAGTTGGATGAGCAGAGGTGTGCCGCGGAAAAAGGTGCAGTAGCCGCGAGCGAGATATTGTGTCAGCGGACCGCCGCTCACCTGCGCAAAGGCGAGGCCGATCGCGACGACGAAGCCGAAGGCGACCGAGATCACCAGCAGCAGCACCGTCTGCCCGGCGCCTGCCAACAGAAGCGGCCAATAGGAGACTATCCATGAGAAGGTCATGCCGTGTGCTCCTCATGAGGCTTCGGCTGTCCGCGCCGCACATGACGCTCGATCAGGTTGAAGACGATGTTGGAGACGAGCGTGATGGCAAGATAGAGAAGGGCCGATGCCAGGAAGAAGATGAAGTAATGCTTGGTGCTCGCGCCGGCCAGGCGAGTGGCGAGCGCCAGTTCCTGATAGCCGACAACTGCAACCAGCGCGCTGTCCTTCGTGATCGACATCCACAGATTGGCAAGGCCCGGCAGGGCATTTGGCAATAACGCCGGCAGGATGACGCGGCGGAAACGCAGCATCGGCCCCATGCCGAAGGCCTTGGCTGCATCGATCTGGCCAACGGGGATGGCGAGGATCGCGCCGCGCAGCACTTCCGTCACGTAGGCGCCCTGCACGAAACCGAGCACGGCGACGGCGACGACGAAGCCGTTCACTTCGATCGCAGGCAGATTGACCGCGGTCAGGAGCCGGTTGAGGCCGTCCATTCCCGCATAATAGAGCCCGACGATCAAAATCAGTTCCGGAATGGCGCGGATAGCTGTCGTATAGAGACTGAGCAGCAGGCCGAGCGGCCTGTTGCCGGAAAGTTTGCCAAACGCGCCTCCTGTCCCGAGCAGGAGGCCGATCAGGAATGCGCCGACGGAGATGGCGATCGTGGAGGCGGCGCCCATAAGCAGGGTTCCACCCCATCCGGGGGGATAGGGGGAGAGCAGATCCAGAACACCTTGTGGGGCAGCCGCCATCGATTGGGCGCTTACTTTGCGCCATAGATGTCGAAGTCGAAATACTTCTTGGTGATTTCGTCGTATTTGCCGTTGGTACGCACGGCTGCGATCGCGGCGTTCAGCTTTGCCTTGAGCTCGGTATCCTCCTTGCGCAGGCCGCCGGAAACACCAGCCCCGAGAATCACTTTGTCGTCGGCAACGTCGCCCATCTTCGCGCAGCAGTCCTTGCCGGCGTGACTCTTGAGGAAGGCATCAAGGGCAAGCGAATCGCCGAACACATAGTCGATGCGGCCGGCGGCGAGATCCTGGAATGCCTCGTCAAGCGTCTGATAAGTCTTCTCGTCGGCGACATCGGCAAAATACTTCTTGTAATAGTCCGACTGAATGGTCGAGACCTGAATGCCGATGGTTTTGTCCTTGACGTCATCGGCCGCAGCACCCGGCTTCTGGTCCATTGAGCCGATCAGGGTGCTCGGCGTGTTGTAGTACTTGTCGGTGAAGTCGATGACCTTCGAGCGCTCTGCGGTGTTCGACATCGATGACCAGATGACGTCGAACTTCTTGCTTTGCAGGGCCGGAATGAGCCCGTCCCAGGAGAGCTCGACGATCGAGCATTTCTCCTTCATCTCGTTGCAGACGGCATTCATCAAGTCGATTTCCCAACCTTGCCACTCACCGGAGGCATCCTTGGCGAAGAAGGGTGGGTACGATTCGTTCATAATGCCGAAGCGGACCTCGGCCTGAGCCGTGATAGCGGAAAGAGCAAGCGTGGTGCCGGCGAGAAGCAGGGCGAGCAGTTTCATTCGTGGAATTCTCCTGTTTGGATTGTCTGGCTAATGAAGCGGTGCATCAATTCGTAAGCATGCCGGTGAATTCCCGGCAGCGGGCACTCAAGGGGGCGTCGAAAATCTGTTGAGGCGGACCCTCCTCCTCGATCCGTCCCTGACGCAGGAAGAGAACGTGGCTGGAGACGTCGCGGGCAAAGCGCATTTCATGGGTGACGAGCAGCATGGTGCGGCCCTCCTCCGCGAGGTCGCGAATGACCCTGAGTACCTCTCCGACCAGTTCGGGATCGAGTGCGGAGGTCGGCTCGTCGAAGAGCATGACGGCTGGATCGACGCAAAGTGCACGGGCAATGGCGGCTCGCTGCTGCTGACCGCCGGAAAGAAACGCGGGATAGGCGTCGCGCTTTTCGTAAAGCCCGACCTTGTTGAGCAGTGCTTCCGCCTTCTCGATAGCCTCGCGACGGTCAACGCCCATGACATGGACCGGCGCTTCGATGATGTTCTCAAGAACGGTGCGATGTGCCCAAAGATTGAAGTTCTGGAAAACCATGCCAAGGCCGGTGCGCAGCCGCTCGACCTGCCGCCGGTTCACCGGCTGCATCTTCCCGCTGCGGCTGCGTTTCAAGGTAATTTCCTCGCCGTTCACGACGATGCGGCCCCGATCGGGCATCTCCAGCAAATTGATGCAGCGCAGAAATGTGCTCTTCCCGGAGCCCGACGAACCGATGATCGAAATCACATCGCCTTTGCGGGCCGTTGTCGAAATGCCCTTGAGGACTTCATGTGGGCCATAGCTCTTGTGAAGATCATCCACACGAAGTGCCTGGGGAGACGATTCTGTCATGCGCGGTACCGGTCCAAATAATGTTCGGAGAATATCGCGGATAGATGCGGTTTTTACGCGCAAATTATGATTGTTTTGCATATATAATGCAGAAATCTATTTCTGATGCATTTAATACGACAGAACGCCGGTATCGCCGGGTAATTTCGCCGCCGAAATGGAAGGAACAGGGATGGAAAGACTGGATGCCTTTGATCGCGATATTCTCGACATCATTCAGCGCAATTGTCAGCTGACGGCGGAAACCATCGCCGAAAAGGTCGGGCTTTCGACCTCGGCGGTGCAGAGGCGGCTGAAACGCCTACGCGAGGACGGCATCATCAAAGCGGAAGTAGCCGTCGTCGATCGCAAGGCGACGGGCACGCCGATGGTGTTCATCGCCGGATTGGAGATCGAGCGTGACAACTACGATGCACTCGCGAAGTTCCGCCTCTGGGCGGAAAAGCAGGATCACATCCAGCAGGTTTACTATGTGACCGGAGCGGTGGACCTGATCGCCATTGTCACGGCCCGCGATGTCGAACATTACGACGATATCGCGGCCCTGATCATGAAGGAAAACCCGCAGATCCGGCGCATGCATACCAATGTAGTGCTGAGGGACGTCAAGCTAGGCCTGTTGGTTCCGCTGAGCGGTTGCGATGATCCAAGCAGATAGGCGACCAGAGCGGCAGACGCTTGAGCGCCTCGGCGTCGGAGGCCAGATCTAAATCCATGACGTCGAGACCAGTCTTCGTCATCGATGGCGTTGACTATCAGTGCCCGGCCGCCGACCACCCGCCGACGCTTGCGCGCGGTGATGCCGGAAGGATCCAACGCTAGCCGTGTGCTGGGCCTTAAACGCAAGAAAGCCCTCCACGATGGGAGGGCTTTGTTGTTGGTATAGCTCGTAAATTTTGGTTGCGGGGGCCTGAGTCCACAGAGACTTGTAAAATTGGAGCCCAAATTCCGATAACATAAGCGGAACGGCTTCGAGAAGAAGCACTCGAGATATCTGACCCGCTGTTTGGGAACCCCAGATTGAGTGCAAGTAACGATATATTGGTGATGCCCTTGATATGTCTCTGTCGGGCAATCTTAGGGGCATTTGGGGAATGCAGGTTCTTACTCGTTTTACATATCCGACGTTCATCGGTCTCTGTGGATTACTTGGCACGTTTTCTGACATTCTCCAAAATTCAAACATAGCGATAGGTGCAATTGCTGGCCTTCTGATGTTGGGGCTTGCTTGTCTTCTGCTGCCCAAAGAGCTGGTTGTTGACCGCTTCTGGAGTGGATTGCTTGGCAACGATGTGAGTGAACAGTTCTCGGCGCGTCCATTCGGACTCTCATGCGCTCTGCTCGCAATGCTATTGTATGGCTTTTCAACTCTCTCAACAAAGGCCGGCGAAGAGGGCGGTGTGATTGCTGCTCAATTTCCAGAAGTCCGGCAGTTCCAAATTGCCTTAGGCGTCGCCCAGCAGGATATCGCTGCCATCAAGAATATCTCCGCCGAGATAAGGGGAGACACATCGAGATTGCTCGAGAGCTCAGAGCGATGGCTGAAGTTCGAGTTGTTCCTATTACACGAAGCAAATGGCCATAAACCCAACGGGGAGTGGAATTACGTTCCCTCTGGTGCGAGCATATTCCTGTTCAATGAAACACCTCTTCAATACGAAGACCTACTCATTGTACTGTCGGTGCCTGGACAAGGGGAGATATACAGAAAATCCTATCCCCGTGTTCTTGATCGCGAACAACGGCAGGAACGGAACGCGATCAATGTGGCCTATGAAAGTGTTGACGTCTGCATATCCGCGAAACGTCGGGGACAGGAAGAGTGGTTGACGGACAAGCACTCGCTGGCGATACATCATGGACCCGATCAGTATACAACCGAGTACCAAAAATCTGATTCCTCGGGAGTTCAGATTTTTGCCTCTGCAACCAGGTGCGGGTAGATATGCGAATTGGCACCTAGCTCACCTCCGCTTTCAATCCTCGATATTGAAATTCTGATAACCGGGTAACTGTCCCGACCGGACGCGAGGCGTAACGATCCAGTTGTGAGCGACCTCTGAGGTGACGACGCTTGCCCTCCGCCGTCTAGGTGCCAGAAGCGACTATAATTTCCCGTTGCGACGGTCACAGGTGCTGACCTCGGGCCTGATCCGCTATCAGCGTGTCTTCACCTCCTCTTTGTGAGCGGTCGCAGCCGCCGTGCCCCTTAGCCCCCTGCAGCTAACTCGGATAAGTTGCTGTAATCGAAAGGCTTTCAATGCGAACGACTAGGTTCGCGCTCCCCCTGCAATAACCAACCGGACAAGTTCCGCCTGTCGGTGCACACCCGTCTTCTCGAAGATACTGCTTAAGTGTGCCCTAATCGTATTAGCCGAGACCCCAAGCCTCGCAGCGCATGCCTCGCGCCCGTCTCCCTTCACAATTTCAAACGCGACGTTGGACTCCGCAAACGTGAGCCCGAACCGATGACGCAGGTTCTCCCTCCGCAAATCCCGTTCTTTAGCGGGATCAGTGACAATGATAGCTGCTACCGGTCGGGCTTTACTGGGTCGGAGGGTATTTGTATATGCAAACTCGGTTCGCAACGGAGCGACAATGACATGCAACGCACCGCGCCCGTCCGAATCTACAATCTCAAGGCTGCCCCCAGGCGCATTGCGCAGCACGGTCAAATCGGCGCAACTTGCGATCATTCGGCGCAAGACGCGAGTTGCAGATGGATCGCGGGTTCGCAGACCCTTTCGATCGATTTCGAGAGCCTTTTTTCCGGAGAGGATCGCTTCGGCGGTTTCACTGGCTGATACGACAGTCGCCGCAGCATCTACCAGCAGAACACCTGCTCCCAACCTATCCAGCGCAACCGCGGCACCCATCGCAAACAAATCAGCAGCCGCCAGTTTATTGGCGACATTGAGCGCAGCGGCGAGGTGCGGCGTAAGCGTTCGAACGGTAGTCTCGTCTCCAGGGTCGTATTTCGCGCGGCCTAAGCAGCGGCTAACGCTTAAATAAACATCGCGCTGTTGCGTACGGAGAGGCGAAACGATGACCCCGGCATACGAGAGTTCTTGCCGCGTTGCCTTGTTGTCGCGGATGGGACGAGGGTACTTATCGGCAAATGATGCCGGCGCAACGACGTTTTGCATCCATTGTGAAAACGAGCGGGCTCTAGCTGCAGCAGCACAGGCCGCCAAATGTTCAGACGCTACGCCGAACCCGGCAACGAATTCAACGGCTCCGGTGAGCGCGTCCTGAGCCAGAAAGATTGACTGTTGACTGCCGGCTGCGATTGCGACCGCCTCCAATGCACGCGCCCAACCGTCAGGCGAGAACGCTGCTTCGTGAATGCACTGCACTGCCATAAGAACAGCGTCTTCCCGTGCCAACAGCGCCCCCATCAGCCCCTACAGGCTAACGCCTGCAACTGAAACGTGAAAATAGAATACAATCCTTCGGCGCGCCACTTTATTTTGAGGCTCGTTCCATTACGTCATCTGCCTAGCATCCTCTCTTCCCGGTGTAGGCCACCGTCCTTAGGCGCTTGGACAAGAACGCCTCCTATCGTCGTCCACAAAAGCGCGAGAACAAAGCAGCAGGCGATTGCACAAGCGTAGAAAATGGCCCGCGACCGCGATGATTGCCAGCGAAACGCCTCGCAAGTTAGCCCGCCCTCTTGTTAGCAACCCTCCAGCTCAACCAGACAACAATCATATAGGACGAATGACCGATGCGTTCGCGAGTGGCCTATGGAAACATCAACTTTCCGGATGCAATTTTCGCGCCGAAGACGTGTTCACTCAGCAGCATCGGCTGCGCTTTGCGCTGGCCGAGCATCTGGGCTGCATTGCGAGGACTCCATGCTCCAACTCACGTTTCCTGGTGTCTATACCCAAGAGCTTGCTTCGGGCGTCCGTTCCATTGCCGGGGCGCCGACGTCGGTCGCCCTTTTCGTCGGTCCCACAAAGGCAGGCATCGATGGATGGAGCGCCAAATCACCCAAAGAGTTAAGGCCCATCCGCCTCCAGAATTTCGGCGATTTCGAGCGGAATTTCGGCGGACTGTCACAGACTTCCTCTCTCTCATATTCCGTGCTGCATTTCTTCGCCAATGGCGGGGGAGAAGCCTATGTCCTGCGCGTTCCCGCCAGCAACGCCAAGGCCGCGTCCTCGGGCTTTCGCCAGGACGACGGCGGCGCGACCCTGTCCCTGACGCTTACGGCCTTGTCTTCCGGAGAAGCCTCCAAGGAGATCTTCGTCGAGTTCGATTCCTTCGGCCTGGGTGCCAATCCAGACAAGAAGCTCTTCAATCTCAACATCAGCGATCGCTTGACCGGTCGGATCGAACGTTTTTCGAACCTATCCACGTCGTCGGCATCCGCCCGTTTCGCCCCCTCGGTGGTCAACGATGCCGCCACGGGCTCGAAGCTCGTGGCGATGAGCCTGACCGGCATTGACAAGCAGGCGCCCCAGGCGACCGGATCCATCTACTCCATCGGCACCAAACCCGCGGCAGGGTCCTTCGCCTCGGCACAGAAACTGAAAGTGAACATCGAGTTTCGTGACGCCAACGGCGCGGTCGATGCGGGGGCCGCCGTCTCCATCGACGTCGTCGCCTTCGAGAAGGATGTTGCCAAGCCCACGACGCCTCTGGAACTCTGCACCCGTTTGACGGCGGCGCTCAATGCAGCGCTCCGGGCCGACGCCACCGCCGCCGGCAAGCTGGAGACATTGTCCATCGACGGAGGAATATTCGAGGGCGGCACGCTTATGCGGTTTCGCATCGCCCCGGTTGGCACGACGGTGACGCCAAGCCGCCGTGCCGACGGCGCGGTTACCCTAGCCGCGCCGACATCCGGCACATCGCTGCTGAACACCTATTCGCTGACCGAGAACGTGGCGAACCCGTCGCGTTTCCAACTCGGCTGGGCCTATGCGTCGAGCCAAATCAGCGGCGCGCCAACCGCCGGTGACGACGGCGACGCTCACGGTCAGCCCGTTTCGTCGAACTTCAAGGATGTGGTGACGGCCCTGATCGAGCCGGACCCGTTCTTCAACATCCTGTGCCTGCCGGACGCAGTCCGCTCGTCGGCCGCCGATCCACTGGTGCCGCAGCACGCGAATTGCTCTTCGATCTATTCGGAGGCGGCGTTCGTCTGCTCCAAGAAGTTCGCCTTCCTCATCATGGATCCGCCGCCGAACGTGCAGGACGTCGGCGGTGCCGAAGCTTGGAAGACGACGGGCATCTCGTTCCAGTCCAAACACTCGGCCGCCTATTTCCCAAACATCCGAGTCGATGATCCGCTCGAGCCGGGAGCGATCCGCAGCCATCCGCCTTCAGGCGCCATCGCCGGCCTCTTTGCCCGAACCGACAGCGCCACGGGTGTCTGGCAGGCACCGGCCGGAACCGAGTCCGTCCTATCGGGTGCCTATGGCCCCTCGGTCGTGCTTTCCGACGAACAGCAAGGCATCCTGAACCCGCTCGGCCTGAACGTCATCCGCAAGTTCCCGGTCTACGGAACGGTCAGCTTCGGATCGCGCACGATCGACGGAGCCGACGCGATGAACTCCGAATGGAAATACATCCCGGTCCGCCGGACCGCCTCCTACATCCTGCGCTCGCTGTCCGAGGGGCTGCGATGGGCCGTGCACAAGCCGAATGGCGAACAACTCTGGTCCCAGCTCCGGGTCAATGTGACGGCCTTCATGCAGGGCCTCTTCCGCCAGGGCGCCTTCAAGGGTGTCTCCTCCCGGGAGGCCTACTTCGTCGCCTGCGATTCCTCCACCACCACCGCCGACGACATCAACGCCGGCGTCGTCAACATCGTCATCGGTTTCGCGCCGCTGAGACCCGCGGAGTTCGTGGTGATCAGTCTGCGCCAGATCATACAGTCCGGCCAATAGGAGGCGCTCATGGCTCAGTTCTCCGTCAATGCCCAACGCCTCGACCCCTACAAGAACTTCAAGTTCAAGGTGAAATGGGACGGCGCCTATGTTGCCGCCGTCTCCAAGGTCTCGTTGCTGAAGCGCACGACCGAAGTCGTCAAGCACCGCTCGGGCGGCGATCCTTCCACGTCGTTCAAGGCGCCCGGCCGGACGGAGTACGACGCCATTACCCTCGAGCGCGGCGTGACCCACGACCAGGCTTTCGAGGCCTGGGCGAACAAGGTCTGGAATTTCGGCTCGCTGCCGGGCGGCGAAGTCTCGCTCGCCGATTTCCGCAAGGACATCATCATCGAGCTTCTGAATGAGGCGGGCCAAGTCGTGCTCGCCTACAACGTCTACCGCTGCTGGGTGTCCGAGTTCCAGACATTGCCGGACCTCGACGCCAACGCCAACGCCGTGGCCATCGCCAAGTTGAAGCTCGAAAACGAAGGTTGGGAGCGCGACTACGCGGTAGCTGAACCCAAAGAGCCCGTGTTCGCCGAGCCCTGAGATGACCGACGCCGACCTCCTCAATGCGTGGCCGTTCGATGCCGGCCCACCGCTCCCTCGCCTTTTGCGGTTCGTGGACGCTCTGGCAGCCGGCGCCGGGAGCGCTACGGCAAAATCGTCCGGGACGATGGAAAGCCTCGGGACCTTTAATCGCCGGCTCGCGCGCCTTCATCTGCAACTGGTCGGGCGGCCGCTGGAGGCCAAGGTGGTCTGCGCCTGTGGCGAGGAGCTGGAACTCGCCCTGCCGATCGAAGCCGTTGCCGCCACCGCGGATCCGCCGGCGACTGTGGGGATAGACACCCCCAACAGGCGCAGCTTCCGGCTCCCATGCCTTTCCGAGATCGCGCTTGCCCGCGAACCCCGGGCTTTGGCTGAGGCCTGCGCCCTGGAGGAGGGTGACGCGCTCAGCGACGAACATCTCGCTACGCTCGACGCCGTGTGGTCGGCGGCTGACCCGGCAGCGGAAATTACGCTTGATTTTGCCTGTACCGCCTGCGGCGTTCCGATCCACGCGCAGGCGGACCTGGCTCTCTTTGTGGCCCGCGAGCTGGACATGAAGATGCGCGGATTTCTCGCCGAGATCCACAATCTCGCTGGCGCTTACGGCTGGAGTGAAGCGGAGGTGCTGATGGTGCCCGCCGCCCGCCGCCGCCTCTATGCGGCCCTTATCGGAGGGCGGTCATGAGCTACTTCAAAACCCTGCAGCGCGCGGCGACCGGGATCTCCGAGGCCCAGCCGCGTCCTGTCTCCCTATATGAGCGGTCGGACGCCGAGTGGGAGATCGAGGCAGATCCGCTCACTTCCCCTACCGTCGCTTCAAACTCCCCGCTGAAACCCGCCATCACGGAGAAACGACAGACCACGAGCGAGAAGGCGGGTCCGCCCAAGCCGCACACAAACGCCGTGGCAAGTGAGGAAAAGGCCGTGGATCTAATCCCGCAGGTGCTGGCTCCATTGCCTCAACCCACCCGGCCTGCCGTGGTCGACCTCGACAGCATAACGAAGCCCGAGACGAAACCTCCGGTGTCGCCGGCCCTGCAAGCTGTCGCTCCACCACACTCAGTTCCGACCCCGACGCGCTACGCGACGCCCGCCGAACAGGAAAGCCCTACTATCCAGCCTGTCCGCGAAGTCGAAATCCGCACGGAACGCCCGATCCGCATCGAGGCGCAACCTGTCGCGACCGAGCCGCCCGCTGACGAACGGCCCGCCGCACCGCCCCAGACGGTTTTCCTCGTTCCCGCCCCCGAAGCCAACGCGGACGCAGAACCCATATCAACCCCGCCCGCACGCGAAACACGGGCTGCCCCGACGCTGCTCATCGAGATCGGTCAAATTGACATTCGCCTGACGGCGCCGGCAAGCGCAGCTCCGATCCAGCCGGCGCGGCGCGAAGCATCGCCTCCGATCCTCTCGCTCGACGACTATCTGAAGGGGCGCTCATGACCGCCCATTTCGCCGTCCCGGCAACCACCTTCGTCCTCAAGGCACTTTGCGATGCCCGGCTCAAGGCCGCCTACGGCAATTTTCCGGCGCCCTCGGTCAAGCTCGAGCCGCCACCCAGACCCGCACCGACGTCCGGCGCAGGCGGCCAACCCGAAGCGGCTGCGCTCTATCTGTTCCTGCATCACGCCGCTCAGAATCCGGCCTGGCGCAACATGCACGAGCCCACCGTCAATTCGCTCGGGCAAAGGACCGATGCGCCGCCGCTGGTCCTCGATCTCTACTACCTCCTGTTTGCGACCGGCGCCGACCTGGAGCGCGAGGTGCTCTTCAGCCTCGGCCTCACGGCCTTTCGGCGCAACGGGATCATTCCCCGGCCGATGATCCAGGCGATCCTCGGCGCCATCGCCGTTCCGGCCAATCCGACGAAGCTTCTGGAGACGCTGACGGCGGAACCGCTGCACGACCCCGCCAGCCAACCCGAACAGATCACCATCTCACAGGAACCCTACGACCTCGACCGTTCGACCAAACTCTGGTCGGCGCTACAGGCACCCTTGCGTCCCACCGCGCTGTTTCAGGTCACGTCTCTCTTCCTCGACATACCGCAGCAATTCCAACTGATGCCCGACGTCGAGGCCGTCGGCCTGCGCCTTCGTCCCAATGCGAACCCCGCCAGTCCTCCGGTCGACGATGATCTGCTGGAGGTGACATCATGAGGCTCGCCGCCGACGCCGAGTTTCTGCTACGTGAAGTCGAAATCCGGACGCTTGCGTCACTCGCGTCAGCGCGCGGAGAAACCGGCGCGCCTGAACTGGCAAGGTTTGGCGCCTGGCTTGATACCGGCAGCCATCCGGGCCTTTCGCGCATTGCCGAGGCTTTCGCGCTTGGCGAAGCGGAAGCGGAGCTCGTTGCCCTCCTCTATGCCCAGTCATTGTCGGAGGAGGTGCGCCGCGCGCTCGCCGCGCTCGACCCTGGTCTCCTGCCCCTCTGGCTCGCCCGGCGCCTGATACCGGATTTGCGCCTCGATACCTTGGCGACGGCCGCACCGCTGCGGCGCTTCGGCCTCGTGGAGGTTCAGGGGCCTGGACGGGCCGAATTGCGGCTTTCGCTAGCGGAACCCATCGTCGACAGGCTTTGCGGCCTACGGCCGGAGATCGCCGAGCTGGACGCCCGGCTGCGCCCGATGGCCGGTCCAATCGAGGAAACCGCGCTGACCCATCGCCTCAGAACCTTGTTGGCCGCCCGCCAGGGTGGCCTTCCACCGCTGATGCTCGCGGGCGACATCGCCCCGCGCGAAGTCGCCAACGCATTGACCGGTCTTGGCTTGCTTCCGCTTCTGCTGGGCGCCGCCGATATCCCCGAGGTCCCTGAGGCCCGCGCCCGGCTGGCCCGAACGTGGAGCCGCGAAGCCGCTCTTGATGGAAAAGCTCTTGTTGTTGCCACCGCTGCGGGTCGTGACGACGCGCTGGCATCGTTTGCCGAGCAGGTCTGGGGGCCTGTCGTGATCGTCGGCACCATCTCGCCCGGTTGCTTTAGCCGGGCGACGGCGGTTCTGTCGCCCGGGATTGCGCGTCAGGATCCGGCCGCGCCGTGGCGGACGGCATTCGCCCCATGGGCTGCAGCCCTCGGGTCACCGTTCTTTCGCCGCCTCGCTTCGCAGTTTCGGCTTGACCGCACTGAGATCGATGCGCTCGCCGCTCTCGCCAACGTCGAATTGGACGGCCTGGACGCTGATGCCGCACGGGCGCATCTTTGGCATCTCGCAGGCCGGGCCCACCAGGCGGTTCCCCTGCCGGGCTGCCGCCTGCAGGAACCTGTTTTCGGCTGGGAGGATCTGGTTCTGCCAGCGGCACTCACCCAGTCGCTCCGTCGGATCGAGGTCCATGTGCGCCACGCCGCAGAGGTCTTCGACGACTGGGGCTTCGGCCGCGGCCAGAAGGGGCGCGGTATTGCCGCACTGTTCGCAGGCCCGCCCGGCACGGGAAAAACCTTGGCGGCCGAGGTTCTCGCCTCGTCGCTCGGGTTGCGGCTCCTCACCATCGATCTGTCGCAGGTCATCTCGAAATATATCGGCGAAACCGCTAAGAATGTCGCCGCCGCCTTCGACCTCGCCGAGTGCACCGGTGCCGTCATGGTCTGGAACGAAGGGGACGCCATCTGGGGCATCCGCGGACAGGTGTCGTCGGCGACCGACCGGCACGTCAACGCCGAGACGGGCGACCTTCTCAGCCGAATCGAGGACTTCCGCGGCTTCACCGTCGTCACGACCAATCTCCGCCACGCGATCGACCCGGCCTTTCTGCGCCGCTTCCGCTTCATCGCGGATTTCCCGTTGCCTTCGGAAGGCGAGCGCCTGGCGCTCTGGGAACAGGCGTTCCCGGTCAGGGCGCCGCTTGGCTCCGTCAACTTCCGTGCGCTCGCCGCATTGCCGCTGTCGGGAGGATCGATCCGCAACGTCGCGCTCGGCGCTGCCTTCCAGGCTGCGGAGGCGGGCGGGGAGATTGCCGAATGGCACATCGAGGCGGAGATTGCCGAGGAACTGCGCAAGGAAGGCCAGCCGGCACCGGTGATCGACTGGAGGGCATCATGAAGGTGCACTTGGGGCGATTGACGGTGCACGGGACGGGCCTCGACGCCCGCCGCCTTGCCGACCGCCTGCCTCAGGACCTTCCCGCCGCTCTCTCGCGCGCGCTCAATGGCGCGCCGTTACGCGAGGGATATGTCGAACAGGTGGGGCAAGCGATCGCACAACGGTTGAGGGACGAAATCGCCCGGAAGGCGGCGAAGCCATGAGGTCGCTCGAACCGCACCTGCCGCTTCAAAGGCCTGCGCCGGCGCTGACCCACGGGCGGCCGTTCGATGCCGATACGCGCGCGCCCTTCGAGACCGCCTTCAACCGCTCATTTGCCGATGTCCATATTCACGACGGCGCCCAGGCGCATGATGCCGCACGCAGCCTCGATGCGCGTGCCTTCGTCCAGGGCTACGATCTCGCCTTTGGCGCCGGCCACTACCAGCCGGCAACGCCGGAGGGCCGGGGCCTGCTTGCGCATGAACTGGCGCACGTTGCCCAGCAGGGCCAGGGCCCGCGCACGGCGCCCTTGAACGTGCTTGGCGCCAACCAGGATGCCCGGCTGGAAGGTGAGGCGAACGCCGCGGCAACAGCCTTTGCGGAAGGACGGGCCATTCCCCGCCTCAGCGAGGCGGGACCAGCGCTCCAGCGCAACGCTGCCGGCGGCCCGCCGCCGGCAGCCGCGCCGGCCGCCTCGACCACCGCCGGTCCCTCACTGAAGCTCCCGGCGGGGATGACAGCCGTCGCCGACGATCCCGCGGGTCTCGGCACCAACGAACTGATCGTCGAAGTGGCGAGCTTCACGCTGCCCAAGGAAAAAGGCCTCGGCGACTGGGTGCAGAAGGCGCACGATGCCAAGGCAGCCGGATCGGGCCTGGTGTTCACGCCCCTTTTTGACGGCGGCCGGGTTGCCGCGTGGAAGGAGGGAAGCGAAGACTACAAATCCATCTGGCTCGGCAAATTCGGTTTCAACACCACCCAGGCGCTTTCCCTCGCCTTCATCAATGCGGCCAAGACCGACGAGGAACTCAAGACCGCCTATGCGGATCCGGCGGTGAAGAAGGTGGTGGACGGCCTGGCCGGTGGCCTGAAGACCGCCAAATGCGATGTCGACCACATCGTCGAAAAGCAGATGGGGGGAACGTCCATCCCATCCAACCTGCAACTGCTCGACAGCACCAAGAACCAGGCATCGGGGCGGGAAACCTATCAGGAACTGGTAAAGCTGGTCGATGCGATCCGCGATCCCTCCATGCGGGGTGCGGGTGTGAAGAAACTGCAATTGCGGCTCAAGCAGGCGACCGTTCGGACAGGCACCACGGACGGTTCCTATCTTGTCGAAAAACTCCTGCGCGAGGGCAAGGTCAAAGGTTCCGACGCGGTGAAGGCGGCCGCCGACGGGAAGCCGGTGGCGCTCAGTGCCGGCGGCATGGCCGAAACGGTGCAAGCCAAGGACAAGGGAGATACGCCGGTCGGGGACATGGCCAAGCGGCTGGTGCCTGGGATCAGGCTCGTGACCTACAAGCGATCGCCGCTCGGCCCCAAGGGCAAGACGGACAACGTCGAAGGCGAACTCGACAGCCGCGCGCTAGCCAAGAGCGCCGCGGGATCAGCGGCGGTGAAACTGACGGCCGAACTTGGCCCCGCAGGCGCACCCGCGCCAGCCGCCGCTCCGACGCCGGTAGATGCCCCGGACACCACGGCGGCGGGTGCGGCCGGCGCCAGCCCGGCGGGCGAGGCCCGCAGTCTCAAGCTCGACCCCAAGTCGAACAAGAAGATCGCCTTCTATTATCCCTATCTTTCGCCCGGCGAATTGACCTCGCTGACGATAGACGACGCCGGGACGTTGAAGGCCGAGGGCTCCATCAGCCCGAGCGTGCCAGTGCTCGACAAGTTCCTGATCAAGTACGAGGCAACGCGCGAGGGCAAGGAAAGCCTCGCGCTCGTCGCACCCATTCCGGCCGCCAAGCTCAAGCCGAACAATGCCTATTTCCGGTTCACCGAAGGCGACCTGTCGCTGGCGCTCGCCCCGGCATTCGTCCCTTCAGGAACGCTGAAGTTCACGGCCGGTCCGGGGACAAAACCGGTCATCGCCGGCGACTTCACCGTCAAGTACGAGGCGGGCGCGTTTCAAGCGAATGGCACGCTTACGCCGGGAGGCAAGCTGCCCGGCATCGACCAGGCGTCCGGAACGGTCACCTACCACTCGGAAAAGGGCTGGGCGGGTGAGCTCAAGGCCTCCACCTCCTCGATCCCCGGAGCAACGATCGATGTCGCCGCCGGCTTCGAATCCAAGGGTCAGGGCATGAGCTACTGGGCCAGAGGCGGGCTCACGACGAAGGTGCGCGACACCGTGATCACCCTCAACGCCAAGTGGAGTGGCGGCCCGCTCTCCTATCACGGCAAGGCCGTGGTGCCCGACCCGATCAAGGGCCTCGTCAAGCAGGTCACGCTCGAGGGTGACTACGCCGGCGACCAGATACTGCTGACCGGCTCCGCCGACATCGTCTGGCGCAGCATCAACTCCAAGATGACCGTCAAATATTCCAAGAAGGACGGGGAAGAAGGCAAGTTCTCTGGCGCCGCCGACGTCGACGTGAACATGGGCAAGACGACCGGCCAGTTGAACCTGAACTTCAACGAGAAGGGAAGCTTCTGGGGCGGGGGTGCGATCTCCTACCAGGTCACCAAGGACCTGCGGCCCAAGCTTGGCGTCGACGTGACGCCCGAAGCCCGGATCAAGGTGCTCGGCGAAGTCCAGGTCAACGACATCGAGTTGACGCCCAAATGGCCGAAGGACGGCGGCAACATATCGATCATCAAGGGGCTTGGCTTCAAGTTTCCCATCCCCACCCCGGTACCGGGCGTCACCGCCTTCGGCCGGATCGAGGGATCGCTCGGTCTCGGCTACGGCGTCGGCCCAATCACGTTGAAGGCTGTCGTCTTCAACGGCTCGCTCTATCCCATGGAGGATGACCCCAAGGTCGAAGCCAACCTGACCGGCCGCTTTGCCGTGCCGGCCTATGCCGAGGTCTATGGCGTCTTCGGCGCCCGTCTCGGTGTGGAAGTCGCCGCTGGCGCCGCTGGCCTCGAGGGCGGCATCGACATCAAGCCCAGCCTTCGCATCGATGGCGACGGCGGCGTGAAGTTCGACGCTGCCTACAAGGATGGCGGCTTCGACTTTTCCGCCTCCGCCTATGCCGAAGGCCGGCTGACGGCAAAGGCCAAGGTCGACCTTGTCGCGACGATCTACGCGCTGTGGCGGGCGGTCGATTACTCCTGGACCTACAACGTCGCCTCGGTCGAAGCGCAGATCGGCCCGACGGTGAAGCTCTCGCTCGGAACGATCGCCTACGGGCGCGACGGAAAATTCACCTGGCCGTCGCTCGACCAGATCAAGGTCGATCCGGAGGTCGATCCGCTGTCGGTCGTGAAAGACATGGCCGGGCGCGGCAAGGCGGTGGAGAAATGAGCGCCGCGCGCAAGCCCAGCATTCCCGGGCAGCATTTGGGTCATGAAACGAAAGGACGGGTGAGATGACGTCATTTCCAGGCGCGCCGCAGGTGCTGAAGGGCGGCTTCGTCGTCATGGACGGCGAAGGCAAGAAGGTCGAGCGCGTCGTCTCCTTCCAGTACAATCCGGACGCGCTCACCCGTGCGCTTGCGCCTCGCGGCGCAAAGACCGAGATGGGCGACCGCCTGGAAGGGCTACGCCTCACTGGGATGCCGGTCGAGACGCTGAAGCTCGACGTCGAGTTCGACGCAACCGACCGGTTGGAGAAGCCGCTCGGCAACAAGGACGCGGTGGAAAACGGCATCGCAAGCGATCTGGCGACGCTGGAAACCCTCATCGCGCCGCGGGTGGCTGACACGGCGCAGGCCCAAGCCCTCGCCGGTACGGGCACACTGGAAATCCTGCCTCTGCCCTCGCCCCTGATCCTGCTGGTGCTCGGACGCAACCGGCTCCTGCCGGTGCGCATCACCGATTTCAGCATAATTGAGGAGGCGTTCGACCCGCGGCTGAACCCGATCCGCGCCCGTGTCAGCCTGGGGATGCGTGTGCTCTCCACCGAGGATCTCGCCTGGGGCACCAAGGGCGCGGAACTCTTTCGCGCCGCCCAGTCCCGTCGGGAAAAATTGGCCGATGCCCGTAAGACGCCCGTTCAGGCGCTCGGCCTTTCAGGAACGCTGTGATGACCGAATTTTCCGCCAACAGCCGTTATTTTGGCTTGCCCATGAAGGTCCGGCTTCGGCCGGATGGCGAGGCGGAATCCTATCTGCCGCGCCGCCTCATCCCGGCTCCAGAGCGCTATAAGGCCTTCGGCCTCAAGCGCCTGAGCGGCTCGGAGCGCATCGACGACGTGGCGGCCGAAGCGTTCGGCGATCCCGAGCTCTTCTGGCGGATCGCCGATGCGCTGAGTCTCGAAGACCCCGCAAGCCTGCTTGGCGAGGAAGGCCGTCCCGTTCCTCTGCCGCTGCCTCTGGAGGTCGCGAGCAATGGCGACACTTAAGGGGGTCACGCTGACATTGCTGATGGGGCCGGTCGCCGTGGCGCCGGCCCCCCGCGCGGTCGTCGACGCACTCGAAAGCGCAACCGCCACCCAGGCCGTGGGCCAGCGGTCCGGTTACCAACTTACCTTCGCCTATTCCAAGACCTCGCCCATTGCGCAGCAACTCCTGCCGACCGGTTTCTTTGATCCGATGATCCGGGTGATCCTAGTCGCGACCTTGAACGGCCTCCCAAAGGTTCTCGCAGACGGCCCGATCAAGCGCATCGACGTCACAGCGTCCACCCATCCCGGCGAGTACAAGCTCGTCGTGACCGGCGAGGACATATCCGGCTACATGGACATGGTCGATCTAACCGGAATGCCCTATCCGGCCATGCCGCCCTTCGCCCGCGTGGCTCTGATGATGGCCAAATACGCAGCCTTTGGCGTCGTTCCGCTCACCATTCCGTCACCGTTCTCCTTCGCCGCGTCGCCGACGGAGAAATATGCCCAGCAGCAGGGGTCGGACTTCGAATATGCCGACAAGCTTGCCAAGGACGCCGGTTACGAGTTCTACGTTACGCCCGGGCCCGCACCCGGCATGAACACGGCCTATTGGGGACCGCAGGCGCGCGTCGGCGCTCCCCAGCCGACGCTGACGATCGACTTCGACCAGGCCGCACAGACGGAAAGCGCGACCTTCACCGTCGATGGCAACCTGGCGGTTCTGCCCTATGCCTTCGTCAAGGTCGCCAATATCTCCATTCCCGTGCCGGTTCCGGACGTCGGCATCCTAAAGCCGCCGCTGGCGGCTCGGCCGGTCGTGCCGACGAAGACTACGTTGCTCGAAACGGAACGGTTGAACGCCGTGGAGGTCGCAGGCGCGTTGCTTGCAGGCCGCGGCGGGGCGGACCCGGTCACCGCTTCGGGCTCGGTCGACCTGGTGCGCTACGGGCGGCCGATCGACGCGCGCTCGCTGATCTTCGTGCGTGGCGCAAGTCTTGCCCACGACGGTCTCTGGTTCGTCCGCTCTGTGAGCCATGCCCTGGGCCGCGGATCCTGGCGGCAGACCTTCCAATTAGCCAGAGACGGACTCGTCTCGCAGACATCGAGGGTTCCCGCATGAGCAACGGTCCGCGTTACTACGGCAAATATCGTGCCATGGTCCTCAACAACCTCGACCCGCAAAACCAGGGCCGGATCCAGGTTCAGCTCGGCGACCATTATGGGCTGTTCCCGTCGACATGGGCTTTTCCGTGCTTTCCGTTCGCGGCCAAGGGCATGGCCGGGCTGGTGGCGCTGCCGCAGATCGGGGCTGCGGTCTGGGTCGAGTTCGAAGCCGGAGACCCGGACTACCCGATCTGGTCGGGCGGCTTCTATCCGGATCCGATGGGGTTTCCCGTGCTTGCCATGGCGGGAGCGACGCCGGCGACGCCCAACGTCCACATGCAGACGACCACAGGCACCTCAATCACCCTTTCGGACAACCCGGCCCAGCAGGTCTTCATCAAGACCGTCACCGGAGCCATGGTCATGATCGGCGCGGCCGGCATCACGCTCATGAACGGGCAAGGCGCCTCCATCCAGATGTCGGGGCCCTCGGTCATCATCAACAACGGCGCGCTGGTGGTGACGTGATGCCCGGAACCATCCTTCACACCGGGACGACCGCGACCTGCCCGCACGGCGGCACCCTCAACATCATTGCCGCATCGCCGCGCGTCTCCGTCTCAGGCATGCCGGTGGCGGTTTTGAGCGATCAGGGGCTCGTGGCCGGCTGCGTCTTCACGCTGCCGAACGGCAAGCCGCAACCCTGCGTCACGACGCGCTGGATCGCCGCCGCGACGCGGGTCCTTGCCAGCGGCCACCCCGTCCTGGTCAATCCGGCCGCCGCCCTCTGCCTTTCAGCGGAACAGATCCCCGGCGGCCCGCCCATCATCGCCGCCAGCCAGACACGGGTGATCGCGACATGAGGCTCGCTTTTCCCTGCAGCGCCACCCCACTCGGCCAGGCCAGGGCCTGGCCTTACGGTTCGTCCGAACATGTGCGCGACTGCCTCGAACTTCTGATCATGACTGGTCCCGGCGAACGGGTCATGCGGCCGACATTCGGATCACCGGTGCGCGAGATGCTGTTTGCGGCCGGCAATGGCCCGGTCGCCGTGGCGCTGGAGGCGACACTCGAAGCGGCAATCACCCAGGAACTCGGCCATCTCCTCGTTCTTCGAAATCTGCTCGTCGATTTCGACGAGGCAGCGGCCGCCCTCGAGATAGAGTTGACTTACGAAGTGAAGGCTACCGGCCAGGCCGTAAACCTCAGCCTGTCGAAGGGGCTGCCATGAGCGCCATATACCAATGCTGCGACCCGATGCGACGCCAAGCCGTTGCGGCTTCGGCGGCCGTCCTGTCCGGCATCGACTACATCGAAGTCCACCAGGGCGCGACGCTTGCCGATCCCACGACGATCGACATCGTCCTGGTGAAGCCCTTGCCCCTACCAGGTGCGACACTGACGCCGGCCGAAATCGAGATCACGGGCGGCGTGCGGTTCACCGCTCCGAAGGCCACGCTGGTCGAGGCGCTCCCCGGCCCTAATCAGGTATCGCGCTACCGCGTGACGCTTGCCGGCAACCAGCCGACCGACTACTCGACCTATCGCCTGGCAATCGTCAACGGCCCGGGCGGCCAGCCTCCGCAGTTCATCGACCCACGGCTCGCCGCCGTCGATTTCTCGTTCAAGATCGACTGCCCATCGGACTTTGACTGCCAGGACGATTGCGGCGAGCAGCCGGTTGCCGGCGAAGCCGAACCGCTGCTCGACTACGCCGCCCGTGACTGGCGCGGCTTCCGGCGGCAGATGCTGGATCGCATTGCCGCACAGGTCCCGGGCTTCAGGGAAGACGATGCGGCAGACTTTACCGTCACGCTGATCGAGGCCCTCGCCTATCGCGCCGACCAGCAGAGCTACCGACTCGATTCAATTGGCACGGAAGCTTTTCTCGACACGGCGCGCGCCCCTTCCTCGCTTGCGCGCCTTGCCCGCATGGTTGACTATAGGCCGGTCCAGGGCGCCAGCGCCCGGGTGCCCCTCGCCTTCATCTACACGCCCGGCGGCATGGCTGATGGTCTCCCGTTGGCGGCCTCGACGCCCGTGCTTGCGCGCAACCCGGATCTGCCACCCGTGCTTGCTCCGCCGGCCTATTCGCGCGCGCTTTCGCGCAGCCTCTCAGGCATTCCGGACATATTCGAAACGCTTTCGCCCCTCACCTGCTGGTCCTGGCGCAACCGGCTTTTCTTTCACACTTGGTCGGATTCCGAGTGCCGGCTTGCGAAAGGCGCAACGTCTTGCACTTTCGTCGACGACAGTGGCGGCAATGGTCCGTTGACGGCGGGCGACCTCCTCATCCTCATGGAGACCCGGTCACCCGAAACCGGCAGCAAGGCCGATGCCGACCCCGAAAGGCGGTGGCTTGTTCGCCTAGTGGCGGTAGAGCACGACCAGGACGTCCTGGACGATACGGATGTCGTCACGGTCACCTGGGGCGCGGAAGACGCGCTGCCCTTCGACCTCGTGCTTTCGGCCCGGCAGACCGACCAGTCGCAGGCGAGCCCGGCGCTGGTCTGCGCCGAAGCCTGCGGTAACGTGGTGATCGCCGATCATGGCGCGTCCACGCCGCCGCCCCTACATCTCGGGCTCACTTCCGTGGAGATGGAAGTGCTTCGTCCGCGCCTCGATCCACCCAAGCCAAGGCCGGGCTTCACCTGGCGCCCCAAGCTTACGCGCGCGGATATCGCACGCACCGCGATGCCGAACTTTACAGGCCCGCCCTGGGTCGCGGCACAGGCCCTGCTCCAACCCGGTGAGGTGTTGCCGGCGCTCTCGCTGACGGATGCCTTCTCGACTTGGCACGCGCGAACCGATCTCCTCGCCTCCGGTCGTTTCGACCGCGACTTCGTCGTCGAAACCGGCCTGGGGGGTCAGACACAACTTCGCTTCGGCGATCGCTTCAATGGCCTGGCGCCTGCCGATGGCACGGTGTTTCTGCCGGCTGCCCGTTTCGGAGTTGGCCGCCCGGGCCTCGTCGGTCACGATGTCCTCACCCATGTCGCAGTGCCGGCCAGCCAGGCCGGAGCCGCGATCGAAGTGACCAACCCGCTGCCGGGCCGGGGTGGCGCGGATGCGGAGCCCGCCGCCTCCATCCGCCTCAAGGCGCCGGAAGCCTGGCGCACGCAGGACCGGGCGGTGACGGCGGAGGACTATGCCCGCTGCGCGCTACGCCATACGGCGGTGATGAACGCGCTCGCGATCCCGCGATGGACCGGCGCCTGGCAAACGATCCTGCTCTATGTCGATCGGCAAGGCGGCCTGCCGGTGGATGGCGGCTTCATCCAAGAGCTGATGACATTTCTCGAGCGTTTCCGTCTCATGGGCTTCGACATTGCGGTGCGTGGCGCGCGCCCCGCGCCGCTCGACATCAAGCTGCGCATCTGCGCCGAGCCCGACGCCTTGCGCGCGGTCGTCGGCCAGCGGGTCCGCGAGGCCTTGCGCCCCTTCGGGCCGCGCGACGGCGCGCCCGGCTTCTTCCACCCCGACCGCTTCAGCTTCGGCACCCCTCTCTACCTTTCCAATCTGGTTGCGGCCGCAATGGCGGTCGCAGGGGTCGAGACGGTCACGCCGATCACGTTTCAGCGGTATGGCAAGACCGCGCAGGGCGAACTCGATGCCGGCATCATCCGGCCGGCCGAGGCCGAAATTATCGAGTGTGCCGACGATCCCAGCTTCCCTGAGCGCGGACGCCTGGCACTGGTTATGGGAGGCGGTCGATGAGTGATTGCGCCTGTGGCTGCGACGGTGATTGTGGTTGCGGCAGCCGCCAGATCTCGCTCGATATCGGCGATCGCCTCGTCTTCCGTCACTCCGCCATCCTAGAGAGGCTCAAAGGCGAGCTGTCGAGCACCCGCGTCGAGGGCGAGGCGCCGCTCGCCCGATGGACGACGCGGGAGCCGTCCGACTCGGTCGTCGCCCTGCTCGATGCACAGGCTGCCGCACTGCATGTGCTTGCCTGGAACATCAACCGGCTCTGGGCGGATGGCGGCCTGCACACGAGCGAGGATCCGAGCGCCGTCGGTGCCATCGCCCGGCTGCTTGGCTATGCGCCACGCCCTGCCCTTGCTGCCGCGACGGTCGTGAGTTTTGATCTCGACGACATCGCCGCCGCACCCGACGGCGTGGATCTGCCGCGCGGCATTAAGATCGCTTCGGTTCCGCTGAAGGACGAACTGCCGCAGACCTTCGAGACAGATGCACCGCTTCATGCCCGAAAAGCCTGGAACCGTCTCAAGGTAACACGCAAACCGGCTAATCCCGAAATCTCAACCGCAACTCTTTCGCTTACCTTGGAGGGAGCCGTCGCCGGCGTCCGTGCCGGCGATCTGATACTCGTCTATGCCGGCGGCAAGCCGTGCCAGTGGCTTGCCGCCCGCGTCGTCTCCGTCGACCGGCCGGCCGCTGCCAGCCCCAGCTCACCGGCAACCACCCTTCTCTCCCTCGCTTCGCAGGCTCTGGTCGGCTGCCACCCGGATTTCGCCGCCTCAAGCTTCCGCAATCAGGTCATCCTTCTTGGCGACCGAGCCTCGGCGTTCGGCTCCACGGCACCGGATCTGTCACTGTTTACGACAGAGTACCTCATCGACATCAAGCAGATGGCCGAAGGTGGAGAAAGGCCGGGGGATTGGGTTGGTCTGGCGATGAAACCGGGCGGGACTGCGGCGGGTGGGGAGGTCTTGCTCGAGGCCGTCCACGACGCCGCCATGGCGGGCAAGGCAGCGCTTTTCGCAACTATGGACGGAAAGCTCCCAACACAGATGGGCAAAATTACCGCCGTGCAGGAAGGGGCGCATAGAGGATTCGGCCTCTCGGCAAAAGTGTCGAGGATTACCGTCGCCGGTGTCGACATCTCAGAGACCGAAAGCGGCTTCGCGAAGAAGGTCCGTGAAACCACCATCCTGATCGAAACCGCACGGGCGTCTCTCCATGTGCCGGAAGATGACGCCGGTATCCCCGCTGAAAAGACGCCTGATCGGATCGTCGTTGCGGGTCGGCAGACACTTGAGACCGGCAGACAGCTTATTCTCGTGGGCAGGGAGTGCTCTTCGGGAGAACCGTGCGGCGAGGTGCTGACGCTTGCGAGCGTGGAAGACGGGTCCACGGAGACGACACTGGTGTTCACCACGCCTCTCTCGAATGCCTACAAAGCCGAGGGTCTCGAAATTCACGGCAATTGCGTCCGCGTCAACCAGGGCGAAACCCCCGTTTCGGGGGCGGAGACGTTGGGCAAGGGCGAGGCCGGCATGCCGCTGCCGCGCTTCCGCCTGAAGTCAGGGCCGGTCGCGCACGTACCCGCCAAGAGTGCAAAAGGGTACGCGCCAGCACTGGAGGTGCGCGTGGGCGCGCGCGCCTACGACCGGGTCGACAATCTCTACGGCTTACCCGCGGAAACGCGCGCCTATCGCTTCGCGGCCGAAACACCGCTCGGCCCCCTTCTCGAGTTCGCCGGCCCCTTGCCTTCCGGTCAGCCGGTCACGGCGGCCTACCGGAAAGGTGGAGGAGCCAAGGGCAATGTGGGCGCGGCAAGGCTGACGACCATCATGACCCCGGTTCCCGGCCTGCGCGGCGCCACCAACCCCTTTGCCGCCGTGGGCGGGACCGAGCCCGAAGGCCCGGACGACGTGCGAAATGCGCTGCCGGCGTCGACCAGGACGCTCGATCGGACCGTTGCGCTCGAGGATTTCCAGGCCTTCGCGCAGTCCTACCGGGGCGTCGGCAAGGCGTTCGCTTCGGAACTGCGCCAGGGCATGCGGCATGTGCTCTGCCTGACGATTGCCGATACCACCTTTCAAAACCCGGTCCCAGGATCGGACCTGCTCACGGGCCTGCGCAAGGCCATTCTCGGCGCTTCGCCACCGGGACGGACCATCCGGATCGAAGGTTTCGAAAGCCTGACCGCAACCGTCGGGATCGCCTTCGCGCACGACCCGGCCCTCGAGCGCGCCAAGGTGCAGGCAGATGTGCGCGCCGCTCTGCTGCGCGCATTCTCGCCCGAAATGCGCCCCTTCGGCCGGGCGCTTCATATCGCCGAGGTGATGACGGCCACCCAGAACTTGCCGGGCGTCCTGGCGGCGCGCGTTACCGCGTTTTCGCTTTCGGGTGGCCCGCCCGCCGATGCCGGCCGCCTGCTGTGCCCGCTGCCGCGCTTTGACGAATCCCAGCCCGGTGGTCCGCTCGTCTTCCGGCGGGCCGGTCTCATCTCGCTGTCCGATGCAAGCCTCGCTCTGACGGAGATGCTGCCATGAGCGAGCGGGTTACCGACGAGCGCGCATTGGAAGCCGCAGCCCGGCTTTTCGATCTCCTACCGGCCCATATCCGCGATCGCGATGCGCGCGAGGGCCGAACGCTAGAAGCCCTTTTTCGGGTTCTCGGCGGCGGTTCGGCCGAGATCGACGCGGAGCTGGACCGATTCTTCGACGCGCTTTTCGTCGAGACCGCGCCCGATGCGGCGCTCCCCGCCTTCGCGGCCCTGGTTGGCGCCCCCTCCTTCGCCGCCCTTCCCTCCGGCGAACTGCCGCGCGCGCTCATTGCCAACTTGCTGCGCTATCGCCGCGGCAAGGGCACAGCGCGGATCCTGGCCGAACTCGCTCAGGACGTCACCCAGGAAGGCGCGGTCGTCGTCGAATATTATCAACGCGTCGCCCGAATCGCCCACCTGATCGATGTGCGTCCGGACCGCCCTGCATTCGCCGACCTGAGACCGGGCGACATGGCCAGCCGCGCCGGCCGGGCTTTCGACAAGGCGGCGCGGCTCGCGGATTTGCGTTCGATCGCGCGCGCTGCGGGGCGCTGGCACGTGCCGATAGTCGGCGCTCACCTGCTGCGCCCGCTCACTCCACTTTTCCCGGCGCCCGACAGCGCCAATCCGACCCTTCAGGACGTGGCTGGCACGCCCGTCCTGCGCCCATGGCCGATCGCCGGCACGGCTCATCCGGGCTATTGGCAGCTTGCGGCGCAGCTCGAACGCAAGATCCGCCTGTTCAACCCGGATCGAGGGGCCGAAGCCCAGGCGGAAGGAAAAGGGGGCAGGCAGGAGCCTCATCATCTGCCAGACCGACTGCATCGCCTGCCGCTCCACCTCGAAACGGAAGAACTGCGGCATGCGGCTCTCGAAGGCGGTTCGCCAAAGCCGCTGTGGTTCGGCGCGAAGGACCTTCCCTTCGCGCTCTTCGCTCGCCGCAAGGACGAGAATGCGTTCACGCGCCTGCGGCCGGAGGAACTTCTGATCTGCAATCTCGAAGACGCCCCTCTCGCCCCCGGCAGTCGGCCGGCCGAATCGCGAACGCACGAATGGTCGACCGGCGCACTTCCGAAGGCCCAGGCCCATGTGGTCGCGTCGCCGATCCTATTGGGATTCGATCCGGCCACGGGACGCGCCATCGCCCCCGCGCCCGCCGCCGGCCAACAGGAGATCGTCGAACTTCGCATCGCTTACGCCTATGGCATCGGCCGGCCGATCGGAGCGGGAGCGCAGGAGCGAAACGACGACGAGGTTCCTTTCGAAGTCCTCGATACGGACCGGCTGAAAAATTTTGTCAGAGTGGTCGACGCCACCGCGGCAGCGGGTGGGTCCGCCTCCGACCGTGTCCGCAGCGTGCAAACCTTGTCGCAGGCGCTTGCCGACGTCCTGTCGGACGGCGCCGGCAAGCGCGCGCTGATCGTGTTCGTCCGCTGCGACCGCGAGACGACGGCAGCCACCGTGCGTGTCCATCCCGGCACCGCGCTGCATCTGGTCGCTGCGCAATGGCGCGCAAAGGCGACAGGACCGGGCTTTCCCGACGACCCCGACCGGCTGGGCTACCTCGTGCGCCGGGAACGGCGCTTCACGGTGGATGCGCCCGTCTCGGTCGCGGCGGCCGCTCCTCCGGCTGCGAACGAGGATCCGGGCGAATTGATCCTGGATGGTCTTGAGCTCACCCGGGGCCTTTCCCTCGGCGCGAACGCGGTCTCCCATCTCTGGCTGCGTCATACGACGCTGCGCAATCCCGGCTCGGCGGCACTGACGACCGCAGCCTTCAAGCACCTTTTCGTGCGCATCGACGACAGTCTCTCCGGTCCGCTGGCACTCGAATCCGGCGGAGGACCGGGGCGCATCAACGTCTCCGGATCGATCCTCAGCCCCGACGGAGCGGCATTGCCGGTGCTGGCAGCCGAAAACCTCGATGCCAGGCTTTGCGACGTCACGCTCTTCGGCACGGCACGAACGAAGTCCGTCGAGGCAACCGGTTGTCTGTTCACCACCGCACTGACGGTGCAGCGCAAGCAGGAAGGGTGCCTGCGCTATTCCTACCTCGCGCCCGGCAGCGACGGTCCGCGCCGGTTCCGTTGCCAGCCGGACCCCACTCTCTCCACCGCGGCCGCGCTGCGCGCAGCGCCGGTATTCATGGACACGAGCCTCGACGAGCCAGCCTGCGCCCTCCTCCATCCCCTCTGCCCCGACGGAATTCGCAACGGCGGCGAGGGCGGAACCGAGATGGGCTCTTTCGGCCCGTGGGGGGCAAGCCTGAGGCGCGCCAACCTCACCTCGCTCTTCGACGACTTCACTCCGTTTGGCCTGGAGACGGCGATCCTCGACGACGCCCAATCCGCGCCTCAAGCCCTGCGAAGGAACAAGCCATGACCATTCGCGCCGACGCCACACGCCAGATCATCAATAGTCGGGATCCGCGCCCGTTGCGGGCCGTGGCGCCCCGGCAAGGCCAGGTCTTGCTTGATGCGGATTTCGATCAGGACGCCCGGCTGACGCTCACGCGCATCGACGGCGACATGTCCGACGTGATCGGTGCGCCGGGCCGCCTCGCCTATCCGTCCGGCACCAGCGCCTTCGCGATCCAGGCCGGCGGCGGCCCGCTGAACCTGTCGATCCAGCCGGGCCACGGCTTTCTGGACGGCTGGCGCCTCGACAACATGGCAGCCTGCACGCTCGCCACACAGCCTCATCCCCGCAACGGCGATGCGGCGACCCTGCCGTCGGTCGTCGCCATCAAGGCGCTCATACGCCATGTCGATCCGGTCGAGGAACCGGCTTTCGCCGACAAGGCACTGGGCGACGCCCAGGCCTCGGGCAGGCTGATTGCCGACTGGCAGGTCCTGCCCCAGCCCGTTCACGGGTCGGTGTCCTGCGCGACCGCGCCGCAGAATGCCGACTGGCTGCGCCTGACCGCGCCTTCCTCCGGCTCCATCGCCGTGACCGTCCAGCCCTCCGTCCCAGGCACGGACCCGTGTTCGCTGATGCCGCAGGGAGGCTATACACGGCTCGAGAACCTTCTCTATCGGCTCGAGGTTCACGGCGGCGTGCCGATCGCGGAGGCCGGAAGTCCGCCGCCCCTCGCTGATGGCCCGCGCTTCGGGCTCCAGGGATTGAAACTCAAGCTCTCGCGCAGGAATGCGAGCCTGCTCGTCGCCATTACGGGCATCAACGGCAACGAGATCACGGTGAGCCCGCCGTCTCTCGATCCGCGCTCCTGGTTCGCCCCCGGAAGCTGGGCCGAAATCGTCAGCCTGCACGACGACGTCGACCCGCGCGCGGCGCTCACCAGCGAACGGCTGTTTCGCGTGGCGCTCGCCACGGACGAAAAAGTTACAGTCGAAGCGACGACAGCGGCGATCGCGGCGACCGGTGCGGCGGCGACGGGCGGCTGGTTCCTGCGGTTTTGGGACGTTCTGCCCGACAGCTCCGGCCTGATCGTGTTCGGCGCACCTGGCGCCGGAGGACTGACAGCAGTGCAAAGCCTTGGCGACGGCCTGTCGATCCAGGGGGGCGGCGGAGCGGCGGCGACCTTTCGGCGCGGCGACTACTGGACTTTCGCGGCAAGGGCCGACGGCACCATCGATTGGCCCTCCAGCACCCAGCAGACGCCCCACGGCCCAGAGACACGCTATGCGCCGCTTTCGGTGGCAACCGGTTCGCCCGCGGCTTCGACGTTCGACGATTGCCGCATCCCGTGCGCGCGCCTGACGGACCGGGTGCTTCACTATCGCGGCGGCGACGGCCAGGCGGCTTTTTCGAATGGCGGTGGGCCGATCAAGCTCGCCGCGCCTTTGCGCCTGGCAGTGCTTCGCGGTTCGACCCCGGTACCCGGAGCGATTGTTCAGTGGAGCTTGCCGCCCGGCGCACAACCGTCGATGATCGACGCGGCCCCAGTCACGTCGGTCCAGCAACAGCAGAGCACGACGAACGCCCAGGGCGAAGTGTCGGTCTCCTGGACGATCGACGGAAACGCGCCGAGCGCCCTTCACCAGATCAGGGCCTCCCTTCTCGGTGCCGGCGGTGCCCAGCCTGTGACCTTCACCGCGCGGTTCGATCAGGCGAAAACCACGAGCTACGACCCGCTCGGCTGCGAACACCTCAAAGACTTCGACAACGTCCAGGCTGCCATCGACGGGCTCTGCGGCCTGATCAACACCAAGTTCCCGGTCCTGAAGCTGGCGCGGATCGACCTTTTTGACCCCAAAGGCAAGACCACCGCACTCATCAATGACAAGGAAGAGACGATCTTGAACGGCCTCGAGGTAGATTGCGATTCCTTCTTGAGCGGTATCGCCATCGGCCTGGACCTGGACGACTCTCTTAACCTCGGCATCCAGAAATTCGATCCCATCCTCGAACTGGAGCTCGAGCTTCCCTATCCGACGACCGATGCCGACAAGGTCTACTGGCTTCACGCCAGTCAGCCCGGCGACAAGAAGGAATATCCCCTTTGCTCGACCTGGGGCTTCCAGCGGATTCGCCTCGACGGCGACATCAGGATCGACAGCAGCCCTGACGGTTACCCAGCCTTGATCTGGACCCCGCATTCCATGGCGCGCACGTTTCTGGAGACGGCCCGCTACCACCGCTTCGGGCAGCGGATCACGGGCCTGTTCGCGGAACAACTCTACGAGTGGTGGAAACCCGATCGGCTGGAACGGATTCTCTGCCGGTTGCGGCTGCGCTCTGCGCATATCTGGGCCGACATCAATACGGGGAAAGAAGGGGCGAAGGACGAAAAGAGACCCGAGCGTGTCTACCTGAATGCGGAGCATCTCGGCTGCGTTGGATCCGTGACCGGTCGCGAACTGTCGCTGCGTGAACTCGACCCGCAGCGCGCCGCCGATCTCGACATGTTCTTCTACCTAAAGGTTCCGCAGGATGTAAAGAGGAAGCGCCCCTTTCGGGGTGGCTCGGAGCAACCGGGATAGCTTGCAAATCGCATGCGGAGAACCCCGAAGAGCCTTTCTCAACGATGGACTGGAACGACTGACAGCCGGCCGGCCGGAGATGGAGCACACTATATCTAATAGTTGTGTCGGTTGCCCGTGACGGCCGGCTTCTTCGCTTTTTTCGCGGGCCGTACACTTAGGGTAATCCCCGGAGCCGGAGGCGGTCGGTCGCGTCTTGTGCAGGGTTATGGGATCCGACCCGGAGGACGCGCCATTCGTGGATGATGCGGTTTAGGGGCTGAGTGGTAGATTGTGATGCCCTCGCCCGCCCCGGGTGAGCCTCAAAGATTTCTACCGCTAGAAGCGGCCCAGTCAATCGCTATGCCGATATGGGGCGCAACGCGGTCATTAGCAATCCGCCGTGTGGACCTCGCCTTCGAGCCGAGAGTGAAAACAATTTCCGATCCCGCACAACGGGCCAACGGGCCCAGGTGCAGGTCTCTGGCCTGATCGCATGGAGACTTGTAAATTCTCAGCCTCAAGTCTGCCTAACGTTGACAATTGCCGCTTACGCCAGAAGCGGCCACTATGCACAGTAATCTCGTCGTCCGAAATGAGGCCAGCGGCCACGCCTTCAACGTGTCTTCCGTCGCCTAACGCGGTAGCGTCACCTCGTTATCGGCCGTGGCACTTCTTGTATTTCAACCCACTTTTACAGGGGCAAGGGTCGTTTCGACCCACTTTAGGAATGTCGACTGCAGGCTGTATCTTTTCCGGCGCTGCTCTCTGACTACGCAGGAAGTTATTAGCACGTTGCTTCATGCGTTCGGCGTCATCAAAAATATGCGCGTTGGCCTCCGTACGGTTTGTGGGTCGAGTGACTGGGAAGGTGAAGGCCGCTTTGTAAGTGCCACCTGCTGTCGTTTCGATCATCAAGCCGGCCATCGTCCCAGCAGATGTCATTATGGCCGCTGAACTCGCCTTGTCGTTCACCTTCTTCCAGTCGATGACGCCACCGGATCGGTGGAGCCATATGAAAAACGGTGTTTCCACTTCCTGACCGTAAATGAAGTAGCGTCCGTCGTGTTGTTGCAATGATTTGCGAAGCTCAACAAGCATCGCTGCCAACTCATTGCGACCTTCGCTACCCAGATTCCTGAGGTAACTGTCCGCGCGAAGCCAACCGGCCTTGCGCGTCGCGTCGAAAGCCCCCAAGAGCTTGAGCATTTCGTCGGGATATTCTTGTGTCGGACGTGGATCAGTCTCCCAGCTTTCACTTTCGAAGCTTCGGTCAACGTCAAAGCTCATGCCATCCCACATAACGAAGTCGGCGTCTTTCTTGAGCTGCTCGGTCATTTCCACATCGACACGGTTTTTCTTCAAATAGGCGCCCAGATGGTCCAGCTCGTCGAACAGGTGGGCGCGACGCAAGCCAGCCACGGCCTGGCGAACTTCCATATAGTGCGCAAATTCTCCCGGTGTCGGCAGGAAACGCCTAAGGACGAACAGGTCATCGATCGAAAGGGAAATGAAAGCGTGTTTCCCAAGCAAAGGCATGATTGCGGGCAGTTCTTTACAGAATGCCGAAAGCGGAGAGAACGATTCAACCGTAAGCCCAATGGGTAGCATGACACGGTAGTCAGCACGGCGCACGCGCGCGCACTCCACGTACTTGCCGTCAATCATATGGAACAATGGCACTTCATCAGCGGTATTCAGGTAATTGAAGAAACGCTCACATTGCTTGTAAGCCTTGATGACCAGGTCCTGTACCGACTGAGCATGACGCCCGAAATCCGAGGCCGGTGACGCGATGGTTGCTGCGGCGCCAGCTTTTGCCTCGACTAGATAGAGAACGTCATCAATGAGGATGAGCGTGTCGTTCTCCGACCATTGTTTGCTGACAGGGTCCTTGTAGTAAACCTCCTGCAAAACCTTGGCGCCGGGCAACTGGATGCCGAGAATGTCGGCGAAGGCGGCCTCGCTCATTGCCTTTTGGAGCTCATTGAACTCGACCTTGTAGACAGGTTTACGCTGCAAGAGGTTGAACAAGAGCGCGCGATACCCGGCGTCGCGGGTAAAGCATGGATCGACGGCGAAATAGTCTGATCCCAGTTTGATCAGCGGTTTTTTGCGGACGGGGAGCGTACGATAGGGCGTGCCGGCGTGGTCGCCAGCCGCGAAAAACTCCTTGTCCTCGCCGCGTTCATAGGCCAAGTCGGCTAGAAGTTCCTGTGGCAGGTCGGTATGACGGCTAACATTGGCAACGCCACCACGGAACATGTCCTCCATGGCTTGCCCGGCCGCTTTCGACTGATCGTTGTTTTGCGCGACCCACTCTTCCATGACCTCTTCGAGCGGTTTTTCTTTTGCTGCCGCAAAGGCATGTGCCGCCTGAAACTGGTTCATCATTTCTTCGATGGCAAAAGCTTGTCCGGTGCGTGCGGCGTCGGCCATGGCCTGAAAGCCCGCCGCAACCTCCCTCGCCCCTACGCCGTAAATCTCTTTCAGGGCCTCGTCATGCGGTTCAAGGACGTAACGGTAGAACTCACCTTCAAGGACCTGGTAGCGGTTGCCACGAAGCAGAACCCAGCTAGTCTTGGCGTGAAATTCTATGTCAGCGGTATTTGGCCCGAACGCTCCGTCCTTCTTGTCGGCGGAGCTGGCCATGGCGTAAAACATCGCCTGTTCCCTAAGCTTGCTGCTTTGCTCAAACAGCTCCGCACATTTCTCTCCACTGAATTCCACCTTGTCCGGTGCCGGGTCTGTGGCCAGCACGGCGTGGATATACTCGAGAAGGAACTGGTTCTGGTTGATTAGCTCATCCGGCCCCTGGGCCTCACGCTCCTCTTTCGTGACGTCCTGCTCCGACATCGCCTTCATCATCCGCTGCGCATAGACGTAGCCAAGAAGGTCGTGCGGCGGCATGCCGACAATAAGCTCGCGCATGCGCGCGGCGGTAGCTTCCATATCCTTCATCAAGGATGCTGCGACTTCCTTGCGCTTCTCTTCGTCGGCTTGGTTTTGTATCATGATGTCCCCTAAAACGTTTATTTTAACCCAACAGGGTAGACTTCGTATCTCTTCAAGCCACTCACGTCGAAATAGACGATTTCTACAAGTGCTGTCTAAAAGCGTTTGCCTTCGCAGTCTTGCTCTTCCTCAGGAGTCAGCCCATCGCCTTACTCGACGACCTAATTTAGGTCTCCTTGGAAGGCGTTACGAGAAACCGACGGGCCACATATCCCCGCCGCGAGTGAAAGCGCGAGCGACCCGAATGAGGGGCGCTGTGCCGTCTGGCCGGATCGGACCCCATCTCTGTCGTTCCTAGGCACTGACGGCTTACCGAAAGCCGCCGGTCCTGGCCCATCCAACTGTCGCTGTGGTCGGGGCCGGAAGCGGTCATCCGATCATACGCGTTGCGCTCATCGAATTGAGCGACCGCCATCATGACCTCAAAGTGGATCACCATCATTTACCCGTAGATTTACCGCGCCTAGGGATCGGCGTGGGGTTGCGCTTCACTGGCGCGTGGGGTTTTGCCGGCGCGGACTTAAGCTTCGCCGCCGGAGCGGCAGGAGCGTCGTCTTCATCTTCATCGTCATCATCATCGGCAACCAAGTTACCATGGTCATCGATGTCGTCGAGGTCGAAAGCGCTCACCTCGTTCGCCCGGATCGCCAGCGCCTGCCACTTGTTCTCGTGTACCTGCTTGGCCAAGTAGGCACGCTTGATGACGTGGTAGGGGTTGTAGATTACGGCGAACGAGAGCTCGCCCAGCGGCCCGGGCATCACGCCGATGAAGCGTAGGTTGGCCAAGCGGTGCATACGGTCCTTCCAGGTCCGCAGTGCACGCTGCCCTTCAAAACCTGCATGGAATGCCATCTCCTCGGGGCGATTGAGCGCGATGAAGCTCTCCTCGATCCGGATCCTCGACCAAAGCTCCAAATAGGTCCGGCTAACCGGGACGCCCTTGCCCGCAAGGTCATCCATAATGCTCATCATCAAGGGCATCAAACGCGGCAACGCCACCCAGCCCTCATTGTCCATGCTCCATAGCATGTCGCTCGACAGGTCGGGCCACAGCTTCTTGCGTGCGTCGAGCTGCCGTCTAAGGATGGATCGTGCTTTGCCGCGGGCCATGGATCACCTAGTTGCTAAAGTACAGGCGGGCTCGGGTTTGGACGCCGAGCCCTTCGCTATCGATCTGCCCCAGGAACCGTGACGACCGAGGGCTTTTCGGGATTCGGCTGGGTCTGGACACCCGCTATTCCCTTGACCTTCACGATGCCAGCATTATGCGTTCGGCCGCCAGAAAAGTCGAATGCGTAGTTTCGGAAACAGCGCTTGAATTAACATGAAATCTGGCAAGCTCCGGTACCGAGTTCGCGTATACATACCATCATCGAATATTCAGTAGGTTTATATTCGCGATAGCTACAGCGCAAGCATTTGAAAATGAACGGAGATTTTATCGATTGGCAGGTATCACGGTTTCGGATTATTGGTGTTTAGAGGTTTACCGGTATCGTGGTATGTGGGGATCCCCAAGGGGGCCTGTGTCCCTAGGACCATCTACCATTGAAATGGCGAGCGTCCGAGCGCCCGCAATCATTTGCATAGGCCATTGGCGTCTACTGTAACGTCCAGCAAGATCTGGGTAACACACCGCGATCGGCATGGTAATTAGAAGCTTGGTCAGGTGAAAAAGAGATTCGGTTGATGGATGTGAAAGTGCAGACGGCTGCGAATACTTCGGATGGCGCTGGCGGCGCGACGATCCTTCGGTTGAAGATCGACCGATTTCGAGCTTTTCAGACGTTTGACTGGTTTCCGAAAACGGGTCTGAACGTTGTCCTCGGCGGCGGCGACGCTGGCAAGACCACCATTCTCGAAGCGATCGCACTCTTGCTCAATCCGAGCAATTCCTCATTGGTATCCGACAACGACTATTGGCAGCGGCAGCGCAGGGATGGCTTCTTCATCGGCGCGGTCATCAGTCTGCCGCCTGACAGCAGCATCGCCACGCAATCACGCCCGGCGTTTCCATGGGAATGGGACGGCAGGAAGGCCTGCGCGCCGCAGGAGTCTGAGGAAGGCGAGCCCATGCGCCCGGTCGGCCCGCCTGTCTACAAGGTTTCGGTCAGTGGATCTGACGAGCTGGACCTGACCTATGCGATCCACAATCCGAACGACACCACCGACATCTTCTCACCGACCCTGCGCCGGGAGATCGGGCTGGTCCGGCTGGGAGGCGACGATCGGAATGACCGCGACCTCCGCCTGGTCCAGGGCTCTGCCCTGGACCGGCTTCTCAGCGACAAGGCCCTTCGTTCGCGTTTGACCTCGACGTTCTCCGACGTCGACGTCAAAGCCGAGTTGCAGAGTGAAGGCCAGGAGGCAATCAAACAGTTGAACGCGACCTTCGGCGAGCGTGCCCTGCCGCATGACCTCGGCCTCGGGCTCAGCGCCGGACAGGGGCAGTCCATCAGCGCGTTGATCGGCCTCACCGCGGCTATTGAGGATAGCCGCCTACCACTATCGAGCTGGGGATCGGGGACTCGGCGACTGGCGTCGTTGGCCGTGGCTCAGGCCTGCCGGTCGGGCTGCCCGATCACGCTCGTGGATGAAGCCGAACGTGGGCTCGAACCCTACCGCCAGCGCAAACTGGTCACGGAACTCGCCGAGGGACCCTCCCAGGTTGTGATGACCACGCATGGTGCGCCTGCCTTGGCCGCCGCCAAGCCGGCGACGATCTGGTATCTCAGCCAGGGCCACGTCATCGCCGAACTCTCCAGCCCGCGGGTGCTCCAACTCCAGCAGCGGGATCCGGAAGCCTTCCTGTCGCGCCTAACTCTGGTGGGAGAAGGCCCGACCGAAGTCGGTTTCATCCAGGAAGTGCTCGGGCGGGAAATTCCAACCGACCTGCTCGACCTTGGCATTCGGCTTTGCGATGGCCAGGGCAACACCTTCACGCTCGATTTGCTGGAGGAGTTCAATAAGGCCAAACTGGCCTTGGCCGCCTTTGTCGATTGTGAGGGCGACAATACCAAGCGCTGGGCCGATCTCAAGACCGCGATGGGCGACCTTCTATTCCAATGGCCGACGGGCTGCACGGAAGCCAATGTCATTGCTCATATCGGCGACGACAAGTTGGAAGCTCTGCTCGTTGATCCAGAGGAGATCCACACCCAACCCCGCCTAGCCAGCCTGGTGGAACGACTGAAGATCCTCGAGCCCACTGCTCAGTTCACCAAGCATGACTTTGCCACAATCAAGGCCGTGGCCGACGACCGCTTACGGACGCTTATCGTCGCCGCAGCGAGCGGCGATCCACGCGGCGCCCCAGAGAACGAGGCGAAGACCTGGAAGAAGCACGGTAAGCGCTGGTTCAAGAGCCTCGAAGGGGGTCGCGAGTTGGCCGACAAGGCCTACGCTCTAGGCGCGATGGCCGAGGTGAAGCCCCAACTACAACCCTTGATCGACGCGCTCACCGCCCTGGCGGCAACGACACCGAAGGCGACCGACGGTGGCTGACGTGGCTGTGGCCGCAGCCCTTCGTTCAGGGGCAAGGCTGGTGGTGATTGAAGCGCCCGGTGGCTGCGGGAAGACCTTTCAGGGGGCGGCTTTCGCCGCCGACATCTGCCCGACGCTCGGTCCAGGGCGGCTCTTGATCCTGACCCACACGCACGCCGCCTGCGACGTCTTCGGCAATCGAACCCGGGGCCTAACCGGATTGGAAATCCGAACTATCGACAGCCTGATTGGCCAGATCGCCGAAGCCTACCCCGAGCCGGGGGTCATACTGGGTGCTCTGCCAGACTATGACCGCAATAGCCGGTGGGCGGCGGGCCTTCTGAAACGGCGTCCCTTCATCGCCGACATGCTGGCCCGCCGCTATCCAATGGTGATCTGCGACGAACACCAGGATGCGAGCCCTGAACAGCATGCGGTGATCGAGGCACTGCACGGCGCAGGGGCGAGGGTCCGCGCATTCTTCGATCCCATGCAGCGCATCTATGGTGCAGGGGCAAACGCAGTGCAGAGCCAAGCTGACGATGATCGGCTGGCCGCCTTTCAGTCCGTAGCCGACATATCGGAATCGCTCGATGTGCCGCATCGGTGGCGCGGCGGCGGGGAAGACCTAGGAGACTGGATTCTCGAGAATCGAACCCGTCTGGCTGGCGGCGGCAAGCTCCGTCTGACCGGGGTGCTCCCGCGCGGCCTGAACGTCGTTTTCGCCGAGAATTCCGCGCAACGGAACCTTGGCTTTAGACTCGACACTCGCGACCGTCGCCCTCTTGATCCCGATCTCAAGGGCATCCAATCCTTGCTGATACTATCTCACTATAACGAGACGGTGCGGGCTATCCGTGCCTATCTCAGCCGCTCAATGCCGATCTGGGAGGGCCATACGCGTTCGGCCTTGCCGCCGCTGGCGGAACGATTGGCGGGATGCGCCGATGATGCCGCAGCGGCGGCCCACGCTGCGGTCGCCTTCGTGCAGGAGGTCTGCACCGGCTTTTCCGACAGCCAGTTCGCGACACGCTTTCGCGCCGAGGTGGCTGGCGGTTGCGCCACGCCCGCACGAGGCAAGCCAGCCCAGATTCAGGCCTTGGCGCGCCTGATCGTCGACCAGCCCAATCATACAGGCGTCGGCGCTTTCCTCCGCGGCCTATATGGCGCGATCAAAGATCAAGCCGGGTTCGCCGGAATTCACATCGATTATCCTCGGGAGTTCTGGGAGGCGGTTCGCCTCGGCGCTGCGCCTGATCCCCAAACCGGCCTTGTGGAACAGGCGCATCGCAACGCGCATACATGCCGACTGCCGCCAGCACGCGCGATCAGCACAATCCACAAGGCAAAGGGCTTAGAAGCGCCAAACGTCTTGATCATGCCGTGCGACGGCACAACGTTCCGCGAACGGGACCGTCGCCTGCTTTACGTCGCGGTTAGCCGCGCGAGCCGCAGCCTCACGCTGGTGGTGTCGCGGTCGAATCCGAGTCCGATCATAGAAATTTAAAAGCGGGGAGGGATGAGTATCGGGGTACGGTACGTTTGCCGGTCGAAAACGAGATCTTCGATACCGTGACCTTTGAAATCGACCGGCGGGAGAGGTGTAGGTGAGATTTCGCTATGGAGCCGTCGAGCGTATGCCCAAGCCTTCGATGCCGGGCATCGTCTATCACAGCGAGGAGTTCGAGATTGGGCCTTGCTGTGCGCGTGTGGGTGCGGTCATCGCGTCTCGCTGCTGGTTCCCGACAGCCACCAGGTCACCGAACAAGTCGGTATGGCAACCGTGCGCCCCTCAATCGCCGTCTGCGATGCGCCCTGCAAATCGCATTACTTCATTACGGCTGGCGAGGTCGAATGGCTGCGCGCCTTCGATCCAGCCACATCAAAAGCAGTGATGCACAAGCAGATCGAACGTCACGCACAGCGCGACCCCACGCGTCTGCCCTTTCTGCAGCGTGTGCTGGCTGCACTGGGCCGTGCCTGGACTTGGCTCGCTTCCTTCGGGCCGCCGCGGTAGCCCTCGTGCAAAGCAGGACGATCCCAGCCTGCTTGGTGCGCTCCTGGCAGTTGACGGCAGACGGACGGAACTCAAGAAGGTAGTCATCCAGCCTAATCGAATGCGACGCATCGCAGGTCATCGGTTACGCCTCCTGCTGACTGCTCGTGAACGTTTAAAGCTCCCAAACGCGCTGTGAACAATCGGTTCTGATGCGAGGGTATCGGGTGGCGTTCAGGCTGTAGCGGGGAATGCAACATTTCCCCTTTGCCTTCTTCAATAGAGCCTCAGCGCCGGTCTCGCGTACAACAAAGGATTCGGAGCCGGTACCGACGGAAGACCGAACGCCAATCGTTGCATGGTTGGCAAACACAGATCGACCAGGGTCATCAAGACCGTGGCGACGTTCAACTCTCGATTCGAGAGATGGAACTCCGTTTCTTTATTGTGAACGATTGAGCATCGAATTTGGTACAGCAACTTTGGGAGGAGGTCGCAAGCTTCGTTGAGATTGCCAAGGTTGAGTCGCTGGCCGTTCGGCTTCACAGTCAGCTTTTCCATGAAATCGTGAAAGTCGCCGGCCACAAAGGCTGGGTCATGGAACAACGCGTCGAAGCGATCGCGGACATAATCGCGAAACGTTTGAATGCCAATCTGCTTCTGCCAGGATTCGGAGATTAGTTGGCTCAGATGGGCCATCTCCTTCTTCTCAACAGCAATCTCCATCTGCTTAAAATTTCGAATGCCAAACAGCGTGGATCCATTGTTGCGCCCAACAACCTTAGCGATTTGTGCGCGGATCATGTAATTTTCGAGCACATGGTAGCAACTGAGTAGCGTGTCGAGAACCGTCGTCCGGCTGTTGATCTCTCCCAATATCTCAAACGGCTCGCTAAACTGGTTGTATTCCTCGGCGGTTCGGAGTGTCTCCGCGATCCCTTGAAGCGCTAGTGTAGAGGGAGCAAACACTGGGTTCGTCAGAAGGTGCCCCGCGAGAAGGACGTGGTACTTGCAGTAATACAGGCGGCGCTGCTCGTCTTGCACCGAGGATACAATCCACCTCTTGCCTGTAAGATCAACTGTTTCGAGTCCCGCTTGGATGGCGACACATGCTGCCATTGTGTGTGGAAAATTCGCCGAGTTAGGTGCGATTTCAAGGCCACTACTGAAATCCAAGAGAGCGACCGACTCATTGAAGTTTGTTGGGTGCTCGTAAACAAACAGCTTCAATCTATCGCCACTCTTGCTGAACGCCTCAAGAGCTGCCTCGCGAATAAACAAAGTACCCAGTTCGGCGGGCACTTCCTCAGCCAGCTCGTCGGGATCAAGCTGGTTAGCGAGATTAAGGAACGCGACGACGTTCGTGGCCTTTGGGAAAACGTCCTTCAGTGGCGTCGCTATAGGTAGCCGCGCGAAGAGCGAAACAATCTCGGATATGAAGGTGCGGCCCGTGTCCCCGAAAATCTCGGCGGCCATAGCGGAGAGTTCATCAGCCCGAAGGATGATGTCTGTGATATTATCGAGTTCGTCCTGAGGAAGAATCGTTTCGTCGGCCGTCAGGGCCTGCGTGATGATTTCAAGAATCTTCTCACGAAGCGTCATGGAGCTCATCCTTGACGTTCACGTTGCGCCAGTTGATCGGATCAGAAATCTTGCCTCTCAGGAATGCCGAAGTGGCATTGAAGACAGCTCGCTTGTTCACGTTGCCGATGTTCACCTTCGAGAGGTCAAGCGTATTCCGCCACTCTTCGAAACCTTCGAGGTTCAAGATCTCGGCGTACTGCTCGATGCGGGCGTTGAAATTCGATAGAGCTTCGATTTTTGTTCCAGGGTGGTTCTTTGCCATCGCGCCGATCGCGCCGAAGATTCCAACCAGCACCACTTCGCGACCAAGCCATCGAATCCCCGACTGGCTGCGCAGCGCGCCATCAAGGAGCCTCAGTGTCTTAGCGAACGCCGAAAGCAAACGGTCGTCGATATCGAGCAGTGACTCGTCGGAGCCGTTGTCACCGTTAAACGATTGAGACGCTGAGAATTCGGCGTTTGTTGTTACAGTTTCGCCTTCGGTGAGCGAAACGAAAGCGGAAATGAGATGCGCGAAGTGAAATTCTCCGGGTCTTCTGCCCTTGCTGTAGGTGGTGGAAGCCTTGTCCTTCTCACGAACCATCGTGCTCGGCGCCAGTTCCTTGGCAAGAACTTCGAAATTACTCCAGAAGATCAGCTCGATTTGGTGCTTGATGTTCACCGACTTATGCCCGGCGTTTAGTACAAGCATTTTCTGTATCTGCTGCGCTTCCGACAAGCCGAACCAAATCTCAAGCCAGATTGTGTTGCCCTCGAAGAGTTCCACTGCCTCGATGCCTTCACGCTTCGCCTCCAACACCTTTTGAAATATTTGAGGGCTGAGATCGATTTCGCGCAATTTCAGCGCGATTTGGCGCGTCAATCGCGCGACGGAAACGCTAGGCTGGTCATCGAACTCATCGTTGATATAGGTCAGCGTGTCCCAGATTTCCTTGAGACGATGGCTCCGTTGAAGTCCGTCAAGAACCTTGAAGTCCGAACCGAGATTGAAGACCGAGCCTACGTCGTGCGCAGGGGGCGCCGGCCCAGCGACTAGCACGATTGGAGGGATGTGTCTTTTCTTCGAAAGCGTGTCCCAAAGGTTGTCGAGGAAGCGGTTCGTTACAATCCCTCTTTGAATATAAAATTCGCGAAAATTAGCTGGCAAATTTTCGACGTATTGAGCGAGCGATGTCTTACAGAGGAAACATACGGCCTCACCCTCGGAAATCCTGTCGAGTAATTGCAGTTCCACGGGTCTACATCCTTGCCATACAACGCCACTTTGGCGACTAACACTGAGTTATCCTGAAAAGGTTGATCGTTGGTTTCCAGATCACCTTTTGGTTGATTCAGCCATCTTCACCACCAGGCTGAGCTTCACCGAATGGGCCGGCGTAGTCGGCGATGCCAGGATGACGAACACGCTGCTCGACCGCTCACCTATGATTCCAAATCCTAAAGACCGGAAACGATAGCTTCTGGTTCAAGAACAACACAGCGCACGAGCCCAAAACCCCGAAGGAGAAAAATAGGAACTTGACCGCGCACCCGCAGGCCCGAAAAATACCCAATAGGCGGATCAGTTCTTAGTGACATAGTGACCGGAAAAGCCGGGAAAGTTCAGTACCAAAGATCAAGCTTGTCTCTCAAGTATTTTCAGTTAACGGTCATCCGATGTCCCCACAAGCCCCATCGCAAAAATCGCAAATACCTAAACCGCCGGATTTTGCGGATGTGCCGGAATCCCGCCGCCGGAACATGTCCGCCATTCGATCGCGGGACACCAAACCCGAACACATCGTGCGCCAATTACTATTCCAGCTCGGCTATAGGTTCCGGCTTCATCGCAAGGACCTACCCGGGCACCCGGATATCGTTTTTCCCGGCCGTCGAAAGATAATTTTTGTGCATGGGTGCTTTTGGCATCGCCATGGCTGCCGGAATTCAATACTGCCCCGCACCCGGAGGGAATGGTGGGAAGCCAAGCTGGATCGTAACGTGGAAAGAGATTTAGCAGCCCTGGCAAGGCTCAAAGAATTGGGATGGTCGCCATTGGTTGTGTGGGAATGCGAAGTTGGGGACAGGGAAGCTTTGGCTGAGGTGTTGCACAAGCATTTGGGCCCGCCGGGCTCCCATAAGGCCTAGATGTGCTACTGACTTATGAATGGCTCGCCGAGTCGCACAGTGCACGAAGCAAGAGGACAACACGACAAGATGAACAAGGCCGCAGCCGGCATCGAGGCTTCTCCCCTTCTCTATAAACTGGACAGACTTCGTCGGGGCGAGCCAGCACGCGTTCTCGATCTATTTGCAGGCGCTGGTGGCATCAGTCTTGGATTTCATCGAGCGAGCTTCGAGATAAGGGGGGCCGTTGAGATCGATCCCCTGGCGGCTCTCACCCACGCGAAAAACTTTCACGGGCATTTAGAAGCAGACAAGTTTAGGGCGCACGCTCTGCCTCGGGATATGAGAATGGACCCGGCAGCACTGGCAGAAGAACTTGAGCTGGGTGACGTTGAACGCGCTATCGACGTACTTGTCGGCGGCCCTCCCTGCCAAGCATATGCCAGAGTCGGTCGCGCCAAGCTGCGTGAAGTAGCAGATCATCCCGAGGCGTTCCGCGTTGACCCGCGAGGCAACCTTTATCTACGCTATCTGGCTTACGTGCGAGCATTCTGCCCCCTCGCCGTTTTGATTGAGAACGTCCCCGACATCCTTCACTACGGCCATCACAATGTGGCAGAAGAGATTGTTGAGGCGCTCGGCGACCTCGGCTACACCGCACGATATTCGTTAATTAACTCAGCGTTTCACGGCGTGCCGCAGATGCGAGACCGCGTCTACCTGATCGCCTACAGGCACGAGCTGGGATTAGGTATACGCTTCCCCAAGGCAACCAATCATCTCAAGCTCCCAACAGGTTACGCCGGCACACGCGCGGTGGCTCTGCGCTACGTGGATCGCGAGGGAGCGTCAGGTTACGCTCCTCCAGACCTTGGTCATGATGGAATGGCTGCCCCGGTCTCTGCCGAGCAGGCGATCGGAGACCTAGCCCCTATCGGTGGTCGTTCGGTAACCCGTGGCACCCGGCGTTTTGACAAGATCTCCGCCTACCGCAACGACAGGCAACCCTCACCCTATGCGATCAAGATGCGGAATTGGGCCGGTTTCACGTCGGACGAAGGCGTCTGGGACCATGTAATTCGGTACCTACCACGAGACCATCTCACCTTCGCAGAAATGCGCCCTGGCGCAGAGTATCCCGAGGCTCATGCAACGGCAGCAAAGATCGTTGACCGACTGGCGTCAGAACGTGGCGTAGAGCAGGGAACGCAAGCGTACAACGAGCTATGGAATAGCATTGTCCCCCCTTATGACGTGTCAAAGTTCCCCAATCGCTGGTGGAAGCTCAGACCAGAGTTCCCGGTCCGCACATTAATGGCTCATATTGGCAAGGATACCTACTCACATATCCACTACGATGCTGCGCAGGCGCGGACGATTTCAGTTCGCGAAGCGGCTCGTCTCCAGTCATTCCCGGATGGCTTCGCCTTCAGCGGGACCATGAACCCGGCTTTCCGCCAGATCGGCAACGCTGTGCCACCCATGATGTCATTTGCGCTGGCTGAGGTGATCCATGAAGATCTCAGGACGGCGGCCAACACACGAACAGAAACGCAGCGACTGCAACGGCGGGGCTAACCGAGCCCCTGCGACGCCCGTACCATCTCGATTACCTCATCCACACCCAATGTCGGGAGATTGGCAAGGCTGACCGTATAGCGCACCGCCAGGACGCCAGAGGGCGGTCGGAAGTCTTCGTTTAGACGCGGAAACTCATCATCAACGTCATAAAGTGCGGCCTCCCGAAGATGAAAGCGGAGGAGCTCCCCAGATCTCCTCATTTCGTCCGACCAGTTGAGACGCGAGAGTTTGAGCAGGAAGTCGTCGATCGCGGCGGAGTCATCCCTGATTAAATCGATGACCTCATCAATCATGGACGCAAGGGTGAGCGTCCCGCCGACAGACGCCTCAAGTTGCACTGACGCCAGCACAAGACGACGACCGTCCGGCACCCACAATTGATCCAGGCGAGAAATGTCGTGCTCATGCCGGCTGGCGCGGGTGGTTTTCACCTCAAGATGAAGGTTCCCTGACACAAAGTCGTGGCGCTCACTCTCCGGCCCGCTCCAGATCAACACGGCGCGCGACCCGAGCGCATCGACCATAATTCTGGCAAGGACAAGCAGCTCTCCAACTAGGCCGACCTGGGTTGTCTGACTCATATACTGGCGTGTTGGACGCCAAGCCGACTGCCATTGCCTGATGATAGAAGCGACGGCAGTCCATGGTTCACGATTGTGAACAAGTACTGCCTCTACGACCTCCCTACATACGGGAGTGAAGACACGCTCATGAGGGGCTGTCGCTACCAGACCAAGGAACTGTCCCTCACTGGTGATACGATACCGAACCATCAGGCCATTCAAGTCCGGGAACTCCTGGAACGATGGTCCCTCGGAGACTGGGACGAGCAGATGGAGATCGCCTTCAGCGTCCATGCCCATGAGGATAGCCGTCTCATCGTCACGGTAGTAAAGGCCACGAGTTACCAGTCCATCATCCGAAATCGGACGTCCGGACCTCAGCTCCGCCCAGGCCTCCGGATTTGGCTCCTCAGCCATCCGCTACCCCCCGATTGACGATACTGGTGCTTGCTCCGTCAGACGTTCGAGGCAAGCTTAGGGCCACAGCTATCACAGCGTCTATTCCACCGACGCCCAGCGGGCCTGGATCAAGCGGATACAGGATAAGTAACCCCTCGGTCGGAGGGCGAGCAGCGCGCATGGATTCCGCGTCGTAATTGCCATTTCGTCGGCGGTAGGCATCGGGGCCACCCGGCAAGTCGACTCCCTCATGCCGTGGGTCAATCAAAATCCCGATGCTCTCGGAACTTGTACGAGATCTAGTAACTACCCCGGTTGGTAGCCCGCCAATCTTTGTATCAGCACCTTCCCGGGACCCGGCGACAAATACTGACCAATTCACCAACTCCCCTGCCCCGGCCCGCTCGCCGATCCAGTCCGCCAATTCTTCTCCGCGGAAGGCAATCACTTCATCATGGGTGCGATACAGGCGCAGGTAATCGCAGATAATTTCAGGAGGGACATCCTGAAGCAGCCAACCGCCAGCAATTTGCCGCCCGCCTCCAATATTGCTTATAAGACGCTCGGTCAGCAGGCGGTTATCGATCAAGCGATCAGAGTTACCAAGCGGTAGCATGACTGTCTGTGGGTGCTCGCCGGACCAGGAGTCTTGGACTTCCGTTGAGAGTCCCGATTTGTTGCGGGCGGTCAGCAACAGACCGCTATGTGCGCGTAGGCGTATTGCCATTTCATCCGGTCGGCGGCCAGCACGCGCCAGAGAGCGAAGAGAGTCTCTCAATGATTGTTCGACGAGCGCGAGCTCCGTAAACCACTGAGCGATGCCGTCTGTAGTCCAGACGCGAACCAAATCTTCGTAGCCTGTTCGGAACCCGTACCAGCGGGCCATTTGCAGCAAAGTGTCCACCATGTTGGTGGTCCGCAGAAAGTACGAAACTGTCAGCCCTTCAAGTGTGAGACCACGAGACAGTCTATTACCGCCAACAGCAACGAGATGCCGTCCGGGATGGAGGTCGTACTCAAGATTTTCCCCGGCGACACTGTTGAGTTCGAGGATCTCCAGTCCGCCCATCACCCGACAGGCGCGCGCGATTATCTCTGACTCATCGGCCGGAAGCTCAACGCCTGCGAGGTGGCTCCTGATAATTCCGCGAAAGAGACCGTCCAGGCTCTGCCCCTGCTGAAGCGCACCCTGCCAGATGTCGCGCTGATCCCTCAACGCGCTTGCGATACGAGCCTGATCAGCGGTCCGCGAGCTGACATGCACCAGCATTGTGTGCGGTTGATCTACAAGGCCGGGGCGGAGTTCCCGGACGGCACCGGCCAGGCAAAACGTGAGAAAGGCATCCGAAAGCGAGGTCGGGATCAAGTTTTCGGCAGGGCCAACAACGAGACCCGCGCTCCGGCGCCTGCCGGTGGTGCGCAAACGTTGAACGTCGTCTTCCGGCACCGGCCTTAACACGTCTCGCCCCTGTGCCGCGACGCCAAAGAGCTCTTCGGTACCTGTGTATCCATCCGGTCTCGGTAGCTGGAGAGCGAAGTCGCGCGGGAATAGGTCTTCTCCCGCCTCACTATCAAGCGCTTGAGGATTTATGAATATGTTGGCAAACGGGGTCGCCGTGTACGCGACGTAGCTGACCCGGGGCAAAATCGTCAAAATAGTCCGGATCAACCTGTTAGTCGGCGAAGGAGCAGAAGCCCTGTCGCTCCCGTCCTCCTCATCACTAATTGCCGGGTCACGGTTGCCCCGCGTGTTGATTGATGCTTGATCCGCCTCGTCGTCAATTATGAGCGCCGGAAGATCCCCCACGAGTGCGCCTGCCGCCTGGAGGAACTCGATTAGCTTGGCAAGGATGTGTGTGTTCTTCTTTATAACCGCCAGGAAGGCTCCGCCCCGCTGGAGAATAGCGGCATCGATAGGCGCAAAATCCGCGTCGCGACCGGTCAACAACGTCCAACCCGGTGCTTCAAAGCTTCCTTCGGACAGCCCGACCAGTTCGCGCTCAAGGCGCACCTGGGTCTGATTGCGCAGGGAATCGTGGATCCCGGATAGCACGATGATAAGGCGATACCCCGCGTCTGCAGCCCGCGCCGCCACAGCGGTGTAGTTTGCGGTCTTCCCGCTCTGCACGTATCCCACAACAAGGCCACGCCCACTGAAGAATCCATTAGAAAGTGGATCCCGCAGATGCCGAAGGACACGGAAGGATTCTGCGTCAAGCGACGCAACCTGATCCGGTTTCCAGCGTCCGTTGCTCAGCAGTAGATTCTCCAGCCGGCTCCATGTTGGCCAAGGGGCACCTAAGAGTCGGTCCACCCAGCTCGGCGCTGATGGAGGTGTCACGAGTATACGGAGGTGAGGCATCAGCGCTCGCTTGAATCTAGCAGGAGTGCCTGTACCCCCTTCTCGTCGAGCACCGCCAGGAACGCCACCAGCTCCCCCGTCGCATCGGGGTCATTGGCAAGACGCTTTGCAAGTGCCGCGAGCTCTGGCATACGATTGCTTACCTGCAAATCGCGTCCACCAGTCAAATTCTGGGCCACTTTCCAGGCGAAACGCTCCGTTGTCACGGGCCTGTAGTTGACGACCGGCGCCGGCGGTACCGCCGGCTGAGGAGGTGATGTGGGCGGCGCGGAGATGGTCCCGCTATGAGTTACCAGAGGCATTCCACTCACCGGCAGCCTCTGCGCCGGCGCAATAGTTGGAATAGCAGATGCACCCACAGGCCTTACCGGCTGAGGCGATGCTGGCTTCTTGTATTTCGCCTTGCTCGCATTACGGGCTGGGTTGGCCAGTTTCTTGATTTCTTCCTGAACGAATGCCGGAAGGCTCACTGAACGCTTGGTAATGTTAATGTCGAACTTAGTGTCAAGCTTTGTGCCGAACGAAACGATCACCCGGGCAAGCTTGGTCTTTTCGTCAGACGTTGACCACATCTGGTGCCAGCCCCCCCACTTGATCAAGCGGTCATTCCTATAAATGAAAAGACCCTGCGACTCATTGCGCTTGCCAAAAAGCCCTACGCGCCCCAGCACGTCATTTACGACCTGAGGCCCCTCAGCTTTGTGGTGCTGCTTTATCTGGTCCTCCGAAGGAAGAACAAACGGCTGCACCGTAATGGTTTCGTCACCCGAGTTCGTGGGCATTCGAATCGGCTTTAGCTCGTAAGGCTCCACCAGTGGGTGCCCAACAGGGTTATTCGGTCGAACTTCCACATCGTTAATCCTGATCGTCACCTTTTTCCGGTTCTTTGCATCCCCCTCAAGGAACCGATGAAAAACCAGTCCGAGATGCCGTTCAAGCTCCATCACCTCGGCTGAATATGGGGACACCCCTGGCACGACCGGAGCCGCGGCGGGCGGCGTCATTTCCTTCCAAAGAATGACCGTACCCTTTTCTCCAAGGTTGGTGGCATTGCGCTCCCATTGTTCCAGAGGCGCGTCGCTCGGCTCCCAATCCCCAAGGTTGTCGATATCCCAGGAGAGATGGCTGAGGGAACCGCCACGCGGACGAGTAACCACTGTAAAGACGCGCGCTTGCGACCAGGACGCGCCCTTGAGGCCAAAGCCGAACTTCCCGAGGCTATTGGACTCATATTCCACATCGCTCCCCAGCGTCATTGCCTCATCGAGTTCTGGCCCTGACATACCATCACCGTTATCCTTGATGGTTAGCCAACGCCCGTTCTCGCCGTCCGGAGGGTCGAAAGTAATGTCAATCTCCGTTGCGTCAGCACTGATTGAATTGTCGACGAGATCTGCGACTGCGCTCGGAAGACTATGCCCTGTCTTTCCAATGATCTCTGCCAAGCGCTTAGGGCGCGGCGGCAACCGCTTCCGACCCGTAACAGTTCCACCGTCGTTCATGATTTCTACCGTTTCCCTGTCTCGCCCGAACATCTCAGGTCTGGCGCTATTGAGTAGGCCCTGCACACGCGCGCCTTCTTCCCCATGCAGTGCGATCATCCCGGCCCGCGTTAGCTCGGCGGTAGCGCCATCAGACAAAACGCCGGCCGTCACCTCATCATCCGCGGGGAACACAGCCCAAGCACCTGTAGCCGGCTTGGCACCGGCGTCGACCTCCATGGCGAACAGGCATCCCGGCTCAACAAAATCGTAAACCTTGTCTCTTGGGCAATTGCCCTCGAACCGCCAGTTTTTTGCTTGGCGTGTAAGCCACTGCTGCTTTACAGCGATACCGTCATCCGTGTCATACCGAAGTTTCAGCGGTATGCGGTCGGTATCCAGTGCTGTCGGAAAAACCCGGTCTACAACCGCGCCATCGAAATTGATTGCACGCTGCTTCGACCCTTCTTTGCCCTGACGCCGGTACTCATGGAACATCCCGAGTTCACTATGGGTCAAGACTCGCAAAATCAGAAACTTCATGATGTATAATTTTGATCAGAGAGCGAGATGCACCCCTTCATTCGCCGATCCTTAGCAACAACCCAGACTTTCACGTCAACATGCCGTTTAGCCGAAAAAAACTCAAGCCCTGAGGCATCGGTAAATACTGAGATCTTCCCACCGTACTCAATCTCCGAATCAAAATTCGGACCTGGAGCACCCGGATCGTGCTGGTCGCACATTGTTGCGGTAGTAATGCTGATATTAACGTGCGTTGCCGCAACCCGGACGGCGCGGACTCTCGTTTCGATACTTACGCCCCCGTCACACCTTGCCCTGATCCCTGTCGAGGAGTTTCCCGCTTAGCATGGTCCCGCCTCGTGGAACGCGAACCGCCAGCGCGGCTCATCAGACACGGTGGCACGATCGCTGCGGATTCCATCCACGATCTCGTCGTAGTGGTTCACCCGCTTGCAGCGACGCGCCTTCAACCGTGCCTCCCGGACAATGCGTTCAATATGGCGCCGGGATAGCAGCTATTGTCTTCTCCGTGAGTGGTGGTCAGAAGACCGCAACTCGAAGAGAGGGCCGGATTATTGCCATCGGGCATGGCGTTAGACCCCTATCGTTGCGATAGAGAAGCGCCGAACTGCGAAGACTACTGAGACTGGTGTGAAAGGTTCCCCTCAAGCACCTGGAAGTGAGATGACCGCCTAGCCGCGTAGTTCGGCGCTTCATGTCTTGCTGTTCCATCGACGGGCGCCGAAAACAACGCCCGGCGACCTAACCTTAACTCTACGCTGCTTCCCAGACTTGATTGAGGATTCGGGCAGCGAGTGCAGCCTTGTCCTGCGGAAGGAAACGACCGTAGTGCTTGGCGACCATGTCTGCGGTATCCTGGATGGCGTAGCTCGCTTGCTCATATGAGCCGGTCTGCTTGAGAATGTGCGTGGCCAGCACATCACGGACATTGTGAGGGCCATGGGGCAATAAGCCCTTGATAGCCCCTCGTCCGGTGTAGGGATTGTAGATGCCATAGCGCTGGATGGTCAGGCGCCATGCCTCATAGAAGCTCGTGATATCGTAAGCTGCGTCGGTACTGGTCGTCTTGACCGTCTTCACGAAAAACGTCCCTGGGTCGGCCGCACCTTTAAGAAGGACCGAGCGATGGCGCTCGACATACTCATCGATATGACGATAGAGGTCGAGCAAATCGGGCAAGAGAAGTCGGAATGGTTTGTCTCCAAAAAACGACGAATGGGCGTTCTTGAAAGCCACTGCTGGAATTAAAACCTCCCAGCCACGGTCACGATCACTCCAACGGAGCTCACCGCGCTTGAGTTTTTCGAGCACGCGTTCCGGGCGCGGCATCTGTCCGCGTGGGCATAGCATCAATTGCCGAAGGTTTTTCTGGCGAAGTCCTAGATGCAGTCCCAGGCGGAGCATCAGGAACGAGCGAACTGCTTCCGCGGCCGGACGCGGATAGCGCTCCTCATCAGGCATCAGCCTGATGATCTCCTCGGTGATCTTCCTATATTCGCCGACCGGACTGTCAGCTTCGAGGACCGGCATGATCGGCTCGAAGGGATCGCGATGGACACGGGCGATACGCTGGATCTCTTTGACCCTGTGGGCTGCGTGTTTGTGGAAATCCTCGCAAGCGCCTTGCCAGTCATCCCGGGCATAGTCGATCTGGTTCTGCGAGACGAGACCGGCAACAGGCTGGACACGCGCTAGGAGTTCCGGATGCTGTCGAAGCCATCCGGTGCCTTCCTTGGTGATTGCCAGGGCGATCCGCAGCATATCGACTTCCCACGCCGTATAGAAGCCCCGGCGGGTTTCGCGCCATTGCAGATACCAGTCCCAGACACCCGGAAAGATAAGCAGCCCGAAGGTCAGTTGACGCAGCGGCACCCCATATCCCTTGATCTCTCCCGCCTTTGACGCCGCAAGTGCGCCAAACATCAGGCCGAGATGCTCGATCTTCTGGGAGGCGGTTTCCTCGCCCCAGACACCGTTGCGCTGAAAGCCGATCGATGTCAGTGCCGATGTTTTGAAGCGGACGAGGTCGGCCATTTCCATGGCAAGCGCTGGTGGCGCATCGATGACGCCCGACAGCAGATCGGGATCCTCGATCCACGTTTCCTCGTAGTTCGCCGGTACAGTGATCTTTCCATCGCGTGGCGCACGTCCGCCGTAGGATACGCCGGGAAAGCGGATGGCGTAGCGCTGCTTCGCCGCGGCAGCCTGAAATTTGCGGTAATCCGTCGACCCGCTGATGATCACGCGACGGACCCAATCCAGAATCTCCTCGCGCTTGGCGAACGGAAGCGAATTGAAGTCATTTGGTAGATGCCACGCGATCCTGCGTCGCTCCGCAGGCTCGATACCCGATAGATTGAACCCGGACGCCGATCGCGACTGATGCGGCAGCTTCGCTTTGAAATAGCCTTCCGGGAGACGGTAACGGCGCTCGATACGACCAAGCACATCGAAGCTGTCTGTGCTTCGCGGCACGCGCCGGCCTTCGATCCAACTCAGCAGCGTATTCTTGTCCATGGGCTCGTCAGCCCGTACGACCGATCGATAGAGAACCCAGTAGGTCTCACCGTGGCGACGCATGTGGAGCTGAAGTGCTTCGGCGAAATCGGCGGGGTCATCCCACTCGCGAAACAGAGGTTCCGGAAACTCGACTTTCACGCCGGGCTTATGCACCACGGAGGCAACCTGAGAACGCGCAGTCTCGGGGAGCGTGGAATTGATTGTCAATTTCCCATTCTCGGCGCCGACCTTGTTTGTCCCCGTCGAGCCCCTGGGCTTGCGAGAGCGTTCTTTCGTCTCTCCGGGAGTTTTCTCACCGTCCCTGCTCCACCGGACGATGGCATCAAACCCGGGGTCGATCAAACGGTGATGCGATGCAAGCGATCGAGCGTCGATCCCGGTCATGCGGGCAACCACATTCCATTCTGTGCGGCCCTCCGTCCGGGGCGGCCCGCACCTTCGCTCGATAAGTCGTCGCATGTAGGCCTTGAGGGCTTCGGCTTCGTCGCCGGGGAAGATGGTCGAGAGACGCAGTTCGCAATAGGCGTCGATCTTACGTTGGAAGGCTTTGATTGCAGTTAGCTTGGTCATTTCACTTCATGATGTTTGTTACTCGGACCTTCATGCGAAGGGTCGGCCGAGCTAAGTGACGTGGGTTAACGAAGGATTGAAGCCGTCTTCGTCACGACCTCATAGTTGTAAGCTTCAGGACGTCAGATCACTGTCTGTCAGGATGTGCAGCACCGCCGCCTCATCCATCGCCTGAGCATCGAACAGGGCCTTCGCCAGTTCATGGAAGATCGGCCTGCGCCTCCTGAGGATTGTCGCCGCCCGGTCAAGCGCCGCTTCCAGCTTTGCATGAACGCGTGCCGCCAAGTCGAGATCACGATCAAACACCGCGCCTGGATCGCGATGCGGGCGATAGAGCAGCGGATGCTCGCTGCCGAAGCCAAGAGTCCGCTCCATATCGAAGGCAATCCGCGTGGCCCGTGCCAGATCACTATCGTCGGCGCCACCGGAGCCAGCCGAGACGCGCTTGAGCACCAGTTGCTCGGCGGCCCGCCCGGCCATCAACATGGCGAGCATGTTTTCGTACCAGTCGCGAGTGTCGGCCGCCCAGACATGGAAGCCGACGAGATTGTAACCACCCTGCCCCGTGTCGATATTGAGGCCTCGGACGGGGCCGAGATCAAGCGCGTGATGGACAACGGCGTGGCCCGCCTCATGGAACGCCCAGCGCCAGCGGAGATTGTAGGGCACCGGCGGGCGATTACCGCGAATACCGTCTTCGATATCCTCGAAGCTGATCGCCCGCTTGCCGCGGCGCGCCTTCAATCGCGCTTCCCGGATGACGCGTTCGATATCGGCCCCCGTCAGACCCATGGCCCGTGTTGCCAGACGCCGCAGGATCGCGTCGCCGGGATTGCTCTGCTGCGCGACTGCCGACGTTTCCGTCGTGTTGATGTTCTGCGCTGCTGTCATCGGCCTGCTCCCTTCCGTTCACTGTCTGCTTCTTCAATCAGATGGCCGGCGACGATCTTCCTCAGCGAGAAGCCATCATCGACTTCGGAACGGACGTCCGGTTCCGGCTCCCGGATCAGCGACATCACATCGTCACCGAGATGATGGGCAAGGATTTCCGCGAGCGTGGGAACATCGGGCTTGGGGATTTCGATATGGGTCTCAAGGCGCCCGGATCGCTTGATGGCCTCATCGATATGGTCCGGGCGGTTGGTGGCACCGACGATGATCAGTCCCTCGGACTTCACTGCGCCGTCAAGAAGTTCCAGCGCCTTGTTGACCACGGCATTCCAATAGTCGGAATATTCCCGTTCAGCCGGCTGCCGCTTGCCGATGCCGTCGATCTCGTCGATGAACAGAATCGCCGGCGCCATGGCCCTGGCCTCGACAAACGTCTTCGCCATCTTGTCGATCACATCGTTCAAATGTCCGCCGTGCAGCCAGGTCGAGACCGAGGTAACCATCAGCGGAACCTGCAGGCTGTTGCACAACGCCCGGGCGAACGTCGTCTTGCCGGTTCCAGGCGGGCCGGACAGCAAAAGCTTGGTGCTCATCTCCGACCAGGTAAGGATGCTGGCACGGTAGTCGTCGAGGTCGGCCTTGAGATCGAGCGCCCAGTCCCTTGCCTTGCCGTATCCGGAAAGTGTCTCGACCATCACTGGCGGCTTGTGGCCGATCTCGCCCGCCAGAAGCAATGGCTCCGGCTGAATCACTTCGGCACCCGACGGCTTGTCGCGCTTCCAGCGACCGTTGCTTTCGGCTTCGGACGACTTCGGCTTCTCCTCCAAGCCTTGGGATTTCTCGGTGGATGTGCTGGACGATCCCGACCCGGATGCCTTGTCGCCCCCGCGGCCGCGGCCGTCCTCTTCGTCAAAATCGCTGCGATTGCGTTCGACAAGCGTGGCAAGGACGTGCAGCACCTCCCGAACATGCCGTCCCGGACGAAAGGCAATGGCGAGATCCTCGAGCGACAACCAGCGCGCATCGGAATCCAACGGCAAGCCGACCCTCTCGATTGCCGTGTCTGGATAAAACACCTCGATCAGGTCAGCGACGAACCGCCGATCGAGCTTTCCCGTTTCCAGCGACAGGTCGGCGGAAATGCGGAGCAGGGAGGGAATGTCCGAGCGCTTTTCCGCAAGGGCAAGGATCGGAAAGTCGCGAGACAGCGCACTGATCATCCGCCGACGCAAGGCGTTGCCGGTGACGCGATGCACGCCTGCACCCGAGAACGCCACAAGACGTTTGCGAACCTCCCCTTCGTAAACGTCGAAGTGGTTGTCGTCGAACATGTGGTCCGCATCGATGATTGCGAAGGGACCGCCAGGCACCAGCCCGGATTTCTCCAGGAGCCGTAGCGTCTCCCGCTCGAAGCCATCGAGCGGCGCATGGAGCGTGACGACCGGCGTCACATGGATCAGGGTGTGAACGATCTCGCTCAGCGATCTGCCGCTACTGCGTACCGCGCGCGCCAACACTAGGGCCGCCACGACATGACTGACCAGCGGCGTTCCCGCTGTCCGATCCACAAGGCTCACTGCATAGGCACGCCGATCGATGCCGTTGCCCAGCGTCACCTCCTCTGCGATGGCGCCGCGGCGCTTCCGGGGGAAGGCAACCAACGGCGAGGTGGACTTCACGTCGCCGATCTCCGTCGTCACGACAACATCGCCGCCAAGGCTGGTGCTTGGCTTGCTCGCCTCCTTCGGCGCGATAAGCCCCGCGCCAAAATTCCGCCGGAACCAGGCACCATCCCGAACCGCATTGCCGGTCAGCCTTGTCGGGTCGAAGGCCGGTGTGTAGCGGCAGAGCAGGTGACCATCGACATCGACGATCCTGGCCTCAAGCAGGCCGTTACGCAGGGCGATCCGGCGCGCCTCGCGGCGAGCGAGATGCCGAAGTCGACGGACGAACAGGCGAGCGATCTTATCCATCAACACGCCCTCCTCTCTCCGCGGCAATAATTGCCTTTTTGGGGTTCGGGACCGGATCGCGCGGCCGTGTCCGGGTGCGCCGCCGTCCGCCAATGTGATCAGGTTTCGCGATAGTCGCCAACACACGCTCACGCGGCGAACGGCGCGGTGGACGGGTGTCAGCCGACGCAACGGCCATATTTGGCCGAGTCAGATGCCCGTTTCGGAACCAAGCAAAATCCCGATTGCGGTTCCGCAGCCAATCGAGCATCAGACGGCATGCCGCATTGCCATCCTCGGCAAGGGCGCCCAACCGAGCGATCAAAAATTCTGGCACACGTCCATCCAGCAAACGGCCTTGTCGAACGAAGGCGAATCCCAGGCCGATCAGGACAGCGGGATCATCGGGATGGTTCGCGCCGAGATCCACATCAGCGGATTGGGCATGGAGAATATTCGCCAGCCTGCTGTGAAGGCAAGGCAGCGCGATGGTATTCGAGGTGACCGCTTCGCAACGGAAGCCGGCCACAGACGGGCTGTGGATATCGATGGACATGACTGTCTCCTCACCGGAGCGCATCGGCGTCCGGCGTTATCGGAATGGAAGGGGAGAAGCAGACCGCGCGCTCACGGCGCGGCTGCGTTCAGTGCCGGTGGGCTACGGCCCGATCAGTGTCGGCGCGGACGGCGGGCAAAACCAACCCGGATACGGACCGGTTCCGGTTCGTCGTCCTGATCCTCGTCGAAGCGATCGAGATCATAGGGACCGTCGAACTCACCTCGCGACATCACAGCCTGCTCATCCTCGTAACTGCGATCCGGACCATTCAACGTGATCAGTGGTTTGCCACTCATGTTCAAGGTCGCCGCCGCATCTGATGCAGCCGTCACCATGAGGCCGAGCGCCTTGCGCGCTTCCGCTTCGAGAAGCTGCTGCACCCGGCGACCGAAGCGCGACCGCAATTCAGCCATGCAGGCCGCGACACCGTCGATCTCCAGGAGGTCGTCGATCTCTGACAGCGCCCAGATGCCGGTGGCATGATCGCTCGGGCGGCTGGCGCCATCGACAATCGCAACCTCGACGGTGTCGACCATCATCCGTTTGTGATGCTTGTAGAGCCAATCCGGCAGCACCATGGCCGACGCCATCATTTTCAGCTTCAACTCCTCGAGGCGGCTTGTGTCGCCGTAAGAAGCGAGCGAGCGCTTCAGGTCGAGGATGTAGGCCGTGTGCCGGGCGCGGTTCACGACGATAAGGTCCGGCGTGTAGCTGCCCTTCGCCGGCGCCTCACAGTCGAGCTTGATGCCGTCGAGGCTTTCCCAGTCGTTTCCGGAAACGGCCTCGAGCGCCGCCTTGACCAACGGCAGTTTGAGCGACTGCGTCAGCACCGTTACGTTCGGATTGGCTTTGGCCAGCCGCTCGACCGCCTGCTCCAGCAACTTGCCTTCCCGGAACGACACCGCACGGACGAGCGAGGCGATGTGAACGTAATGGCCGAGGATCTCGTCCTCGACCGGTTCGCCGTCGGCGATCGCCGCGATGGCACGATCGATCAGCAGATCGAGATCAGCCTCGACTTCGGCAAAACGAACGATGTGCGGATGACGGCGCAACGCCGCCGGCTCGGCGACACTGCTGCGGGCGCCGATGCCGACCCGGGCGCCGGGGCCGGACGAGCGTTGGGAGAACATGGATGCCGCGACGACGGTCGAACGGAGAACTTCCCCATTGGGAAGTGTAGAGGTAATGGTGCTCATAGCCCGATTCCTTTTCACGAAGGCTGAGGGTCAGGCCCTTGGTAGCGTTGGCGCGCTGCCTTGGGCCGTTTTGTGTCCGGTCTTCCGAACAGCCCTAACCTGGCAGGACCGGGAGCCGGGCTCAAGGACCCGGGAGAGCAAAAAAGAACAAAGCCGGTACATAGTTAACGTCGGGCTCACGAAGTCCAAAACCGATGGACGCTTCCATCGACCGACACGAGCCGGTCGAGCGTTTCCGTGGCCATCGACAACCAAAAAGAAAAGGGCCGACATGCGGCCCTTTCGGGTTTGGCGGGAAGGCCAGTTCACGGCCTCGAGCAAGACGCGTCTCACCGCACCAGGGCGGACGCCGGTTCTGCCTCGACGACAGCGTCATCCGCGAGCGGCGGTACTGTCGCAAACCGTTTGCGATTCCTCGACGTTTCGCCGCTGACAGTCATGAAGCCACCCGTGGCCTCTTCCAGCGACTTGCCAAACCGCTCGATCCGCTCGTCCGAGACTTCGGCACCATTCGAGACCTCATCCGGCATGCCCGGCGCGGCATCATGGTAGTCGGCGACGTTTTCCACCTCAATGGTTGGTGCCGGTTCTGCGGCCGAAGTGCGCAGTGCCTCGAGCGGCCATTCCGGCTTCCGCTCCTTGGACACTGCCCAGCCGAGAACCGGAAGCACATGCTGCGCAAGCCAGTCACGCATCTCTTTCGACTTCGGCCAACCATCGACACCACCCAATGTATAGAGCGTGTCGTTGACCTCGACCCAGCCAGTCTTCTTCGGGAACTTCGTAGGACGGGTGTTGCGACCCCCATCGAGTTCCGGCTCGATGAACAGTGCCAGGCTCTCGAGTTCCTGGCGCGCCACGCGGGCGATGTCCTGGATCTCCTTGGCCAGCGCTTCCTTGATGACACGCGGTTTGGCCAGCGCAGCCTCGATTGCCCGGCAGATGGTGACGACATGGGCGACGAACGCCTTCAGCCCGTCGCGGATCTTGATGGCAATCAGCGCCTTCAACCCACTGATGCCGCCGACGCGGAACCGGTCGCCCGTCTCCGGCTTGTCGTCGCCCTCCTCGTCGCCGGCCAGAATGGCCTTCACATCCGCGACCTGCAGCCGCCCATTATCTTCGGCGAAGGCAATCGCCGCCTCGACCTTTTCCGGTGTCGCCGAACTCAGGTGGTACAGAACGGTCGCTCCGACCGAGAGGTCGACAAGCTCGTCGCGAAACCGACCGAGATTGCGGAACACCGCCATATTGTTGCGAGCGCTGCGCGCTGAGAGACCGCAGCGCACCTTCACCCATTTGTCGAACCTGCCATCGGGAAGCAGGTCCGCCGCCTGTGCCAGATGGTCGCCGAGTTCGAAGGTCTGTTCGGTTGTGCGCCGGCCAAGGTCGAAGATGTGGGCCGCTTTGGTTTCGAGCCGATCGCGTAGCTGCCCGATACCGTTATCTTCGTAGGAGTAGGCGGCAGTCGTGGTCATGTAGGTGCTCTTTGTATGCATGGAAGTCTCCGTGTGACGTGTTTACAATGTATCCGATGCATCTCTCATCGAATTATCATATTATTGCGCCAATACGGTCATACTGCAAATTCAGGTAATTCATTCACGTAGTATAATTCCGGTTATAATCTTAATTTTCCTGTTGCTTTCGGCTTATTTATTTATCAACAGGGAGGATTTTAGCCAACGCATTCCAATTTATACGGATTTGCAAAATAATTTGTTCTTTATGCTCTGTAGACGTTATTCCAGGTAGCAGTCCATCCGCAGAGCCGGATAGGGCGACCTCGCGCGTTTACGGCCTTCACGAAGAACTCTTGCGGTCAAGGAAACGTCCGACGAAGTAAACACGAAGCCACCATCTCGCCGTCCAGGGGGAAGGCCCGATTGCCATCCAGAGATGGCACATTCCGCACGAACTGCAGGGACATATTACACGTGGCTTCGTAGATGAGCCGAACAGGAAGATATCGATCCGCCACCTCATGCTTCAAAATGGAAACGGTCGATCAGGCGCAAGCGCGACTGCAAACCGCTGGCGATTTCCGTCAGGTTGCGCACACGTCATCTCAACGTGCCCACACGTTGAGACAAATTGCGCTCATTTGATTCCGGTTTTGAGATTTCCGATTCCGAATGCTGGTCATCTGATTCACGAACGCCGTTTGCCGGTCGCCAAGTCATCTCCACCCGTTCCAACGTGCCCGCAATGCATCTCAAATTGCGCTCATTTGATTCAGAACTCCAAAAAAACGATTCATAAACCGGGATTTTCGATTCCCCGCAAACGGCGTTGCGGACAGGAATGCGGTCTGGCATCGGTAGCCGGAGACGTGATTGGGAAGAGTGCATGCCAGCGAAGTCCGAAGAGATCCGCAACCACAAGCAGCGCGAACGCCAGCAAAAGCTGCGCGATGCCGACCGAAAGGCCAAACGCCCGGGACGCGACGACGTGGCGCGAACGGCGCTGTTCATGTCGATTTCGAGCATGGTAGCGAAGGGGAACCACGACGCGTTGGAAGCCTTTCGCTCTGTCGTCATCCCGATGCTCGTTCGACAGGGTTTCGACGAACGCGCCTCCCGCACCGTCTTCGATGAACTCGTCGAGAAGTACGGAGATGGCGACTGGCCCTTCCGCCGCAAGCCCCATCTGCTCTTTCCTGTCGGTGCCGAGGAGAGCGGCTGAGCGGTTTCGTTCGACCTGCCACCTGCGGTTCCGGCCTTGGGCCATCGCTGTCCATGGGAACACCTAACGGCGTTTGCAAACTCTACGACTCCTCCCCCCATTACTCGGTTAAACGCCGTTTATCCTGAATCGAATGTTTCGAGCAGTTTCGCGGGGAGGCTGCACGCAGGCATGATTGACGGATAGCTCACCGCGCAATCAATGTGTTGCGTATGCGCAACAGCATTTTCATAAATTCATGCTTAACAATGACTTACTGTCATTGCCGGTCGGAGTTGCGCGTTCTGATCGCTCAGGGGTTCCCTCTGTCCCATTTCGAGATTCGGGGCAGTTCTCAGCAAATTAGCATCGATAGCCATGTAAATACAGACACTTGAGAATTGCTCGGCTTTATGAGCTATTGGCGCCGACAAGTGTCAACAGGCCAGCCCACAACGGAAAGGAGGCGCCCATGGATCACAAACACCATGTCGACGGCGCCGCAATCCAGCCGTCCCGGGACATTGAGTGCAAAAAGGATCCCGGCTTCGGGGTCAGCACCGGCCGCATGCGCGATCAGGCTCTTCGCGCAGATCTTCGTCGTAGACGACGACGAAGATCTGCTCGTGAAAGGAGCCAACATGTCGCATCCCCCATTCTCGCAGGAAGAGAACTGCGAGTTCGCCCGCTTTAAGGACGATCGCCAAAAGAGTCTGGCTTTCGCCCCTGGCAAGTCGGGCACCGCCGGCATTCCCTCGGAATCCGCTCTGGGTCCGAAAGATCGCGCAAAACATCAGGTAACCAAGCCTGCTTCCGATACCGGGGCAGTCAAAACGCGTTACCTGCACGACGTCGACAACGACACTAAATCGCGCCTCTATCCCGGGCCGGGTGTTATCGCGTCGATCACCGGCGCAAGTTTGTCTAAAGCGAAAGATGCAATCCGCCAGGTGCGCTACGGCTCGCGGTGGCTCGACTTCCCACGCACTCCTCCGATCAAAAGAACCTATGACGGAGAGGTCGAGGGGGCACTGCGCCTTCTTGGATATGTCGGATACTGGCGCCGTCTTCCAGACCGGCCGACACTCGCCGCCTATCTGAACGCCCGAACCGGCGTTGAGCGCGATCATCCCTGCGTCGTATTCCTCCGCGCGTATTGCGTTGCCGTAAGCGGCGGAGTTTTCTGCGACATCTTCAGCCGCGGCATTGTGATCGACATCGACGAGGCCGAGGGGCGCCGCAAGAAGGTCAGCCACGTGCTGGTTCTGACCAAACGCATCGCTCCCTCGACGATCGCCTCCAGGGAGCCGGCATCCAAAGCGAAGAAGACAGGCGCGAACAGCAAACGCGACCAGCTTTTTCGTGAGGCGATCAAGGCTGAGACGGGAGCAACCCGCATCAGGATCACCCCGAACGAGGTGTTCGTAATCCTGCCCGATCAAAGCGGCTGGTACTGGCTCGGCGCCCGCGACAGTATCCAGCAGCAGATCCTCGAGCCTCAGCGCGATGGCCGCTTTCGTGGCAACACCAACGAGGCCGCGGCTTACCGCGCCGCTATGGACTACTAGCCACGCCGACGCCGGCGAGCGTGATTGCGGCAATTATTGCCATCGGCAATCACCTCTCCCCACGGGCAGTTCCTACGGATGGTCGTTAATTTCCATCACGCACTGACGCCAGGCCATGACGGCCTGGCAGCGCTGCGGGGGCTCTCAGGTCTCCCGCAGCCGGTTACCATGTCCCCCGAGAAAGTTTTCATCTCAACTGAGGGTCCACAATGACGAGGAACGTTCTGTTCTATGCACGCAGTTCGACCACACCCCATCTCGGCGCCTGCTTCGAGACACAGCTCCATTATGCCAAGGGCTTCATCAAGGAGAACGGCTGGTCACTGGAAGCTACCTGCCGCGATGCAGACATCGGCGAAGTCGTCTTCACGGCGCAGCCCGGTGTGCGCAAACTCCTTGAACATGTTGAAGGAGAGGCGATCGATGTCATCCTCTGCCATACGCTGGACCGCTTGTGCTCACGGCTTGCCGTTGCGAAACGGCTGCTGCGTGAACTTGACGCAAAAGGCATCGAACTCTGGGCAGCCGATCCGGGCGTCCAGATCAAGACCAGTGATCTGATCGAATACTATCGCGATGATCAGGGCAGCATGTTCGGACGCGGCAGTCATATCGCGCCAATGCCGGACGACCTCTACGAGGCCGAACATCTTGTGCGTCTTTCATATGGCTACCGCTATACGGGCGCTTTCAACGCCGATCGCCAATATATGTTCGGCTTCACGGCGGTAGATGCCGACGCAGCCCAAGTCGTTCAGCAGATTTTCCAGTTGTATGCCGAGGGCATGTCGCCGGCAAAGATTGCATCAGGCCTCAAAACACTGGGTGTCGTCGGTCCGCACGGCAAGCCGTGGCGTGACAGCATGATCCGTGGTGATCGCGCGCAAAGAAAAGGGGTTCTCAACGACGAACTCTACCTCGGCCGCTTCTGGGTACCAAGCCGGGACTGTTTCGACTTCGTGCCGGCACTTCAGATCGTAACCCAGGACCTTTGGCACCGGGTGAAGCAGCGCCAGCGCCTGACCGCACGGAGCGCGGCAGAATAGCTGCCCCCCCGCGAACAGGTCCGCATCAAGCTGGCCGGCAAAGCCGGCCAGTGTTCACCCAGTAGATTGTTTAAGATGGAACTCAGCACATGACCAAGACCGTCCTGTTTTATGCCCGCTACTCTACCGACCGCCAGAACGAGGTGTCGATCGAAACCCAGACCGAACTCGGCAAGACATTTGTCGCCGACAGGGGCTGGAAGCTGGTGGAGGTCTATTCCGACTCGGCGATCAGCGGAACCTCCTTCACATCGCGCCCCGGAATCCAGCAACTTCTGGCGCATGTAAAGCGTGAGCGCATCGACGTCGTCTTGTGCGTCACCGTGGATCGCCTCTCCCGTGACGTCGAGCACAGCTCAAAAATCCTCAAAGATCTCGCCTACCATGACACCGCAATCTGGACAGTCCAAGCAGGTCAACCAGTGAGCAACATGGAGTTGCACCTGCGCTCCACACTGAGCCATGAACTTGTGGAGCAAATCCGCTACCGCACACGAGAAGGCATGAAGACGGCGGCGCGCAAGGGCATCGCAACGACCCGCCTCTCCTACGGCTACCGCCTCGGCCAGCAGCGCGACGCCAACGGCGACCGCATCAGGGGCTTGCGCGAGATCGAACCGGCCCAGGCCGAGATCGTGCGCTGGATCTTCGAGCAATATGCCAACGGGGTCAGTCCGGCCGCGATCGCCCAGAGCCTCAACGCCCGCCGCGTTCCCGCCCCCGAGCACAAGTACTGGCGCGACGACACCATCCGTGGCGATGGCAAGCGTCAGGCCGGCATCCTTCACAACGAACTCTATGTCGGCCGATTGATCTGGAACAAACAGAATTTTCGCAAGAACCCGGAGACCGAACGCCGAACCGCGCGCCTCAACGACAAAAGCGAATGGATCGTCACGGAAGTCCCGCATATGCGCATCATCAGTGACGAACTCTGGGCACGGGTGAAGGAAAGGCAACTGACGACGTTGGAGAACTTTTCCCGAACGACGACCAATCGGCTGAACCGGACCCACCGGCCGAGCTATCTGCTGAGCGGCATGCTGGAATGCGCCGAGTGTGGCGGCTCCTACGCCATCATGGCCAAGGAGCGCTACGGCTGCTCGAACCACAAGAGCAAGCTGCCGGTCGATGGCCTCGGCGGCGCCTGCTGCTCCAACCAGAAGACCATTCTCCGCAAGAACCTGGAGGATCGGATTCTGTCCTGTCTTCCCGCCGCATTCTTCGCCATGGGCGTATTTGACGACGTCGCCGGACAGGCTCGCCAGAACCTCGCCGCTTCCGTCAAGAACGAGCCCGACGAGCGGAAGCGCATTTCCGGGGAGTTGAAGGCTGTCGAGCAGGAGCAGCGCCAGATCATCCAACAGATCAGCGATCGCGCGGCCGAAGGCCGGCCGCACCTTTCAGCGTTCGACGACATGCTTGACCAGCTTGAGGAGCGCCGTGGAGGCCTTGAACTACGCCTGACGCAGGCGCCAGAGGCGGAAGATTTCGGGGAGAAGATCAGGAAGCTGAAGACGGAGGTCAGCCCGCAGGCCGTCGAACTGGTCATCAACTCCGCCTTCTACTACATGCGCGAGCACGCGGATGCCGCAACGAAGCAGCCGTTCATCAACATGGTGCGCCAGTTCATTCAGAAAGTGGTGATCGGCAAGACCCCGGGCCACCAGCCGGCATCCCTCGAAGTCCACGGTCGCATCGCCTCGATCCTCGCCGCGATGGAAGCCGCGACGATCCTGGAGAAGCAGTTCGAGGCGCTCAAACAGCACGACTATCTGGAGAAGATGCGGGCCGGCGAGATTGACACGGAGCAAAAACAAAAAAAGCTCCTCGACGCTTACGCGGAGGAGCTTTCGTTGAAACGACTTGAATGGCAAAATATTCAAGTCTCAGTGGTTGCGGGGGCAGGATTTGAACCTGCGGCCTTCAGGTTATGAGCCTGACGAGCTACCGGGCTGCTCCACCCCGCGTTATATTTGTGTTCTTTGTTCAAAGCGGAACGGACCGCTTTGAGGGCGGCCCGTTTTGCTTGGCTTTGGGCCGTTAGTTTGGTGTTGAGAAGATTGTTAGTTGCGTTTTGCAGACCTGGCAGCGACCGACTCTCCCGCGTCTTGAGACGAAGTACCATGGGCGCTGGGGCGTTTCACGGCCGTGTTCGGAATGGGAACGGGTGCAGCCACCCCGCCATAACCACCAGGTCAGCGAAGCGCAACTAATTGAGAAGCTGGTACAGGAGTGATTTGTCACTCGTGTTTTGTTTTGAACACGTATCGATGGTCATCGGCGCCTTTGGCGCGTTGATGAGCATGGTCAATGAGAACGATCAAGCCGATCGAGCTATTAGTACCGGTAAGCTTCATGCATTGCTGCACTTCCACACCCGGCCTATCAACGTGGTCGTCTTCCACGGCTCTGATAGGGAACACTCGTTTTCAGGTGGGTTTCCCGCTTAGATGCCTTCAGCGGTTATCCCTTCCATATGTAGCTACCCTGCTATGCCCTTGGCAGGACAACAGGTCCACCAGAGATATGTCCATCCCGGTCCTCTCGTACTAGGGACAGATCCTGTCAATATTCCTACACCCACGGCAGATAGGGACCGAACTGTCTCACGACGTTCTGAACCCAGCTCACGTACCGCTTTAATTGGCGAACAGCCAAACCCTTGGGACCTGCTCCAGCCCCAGGATGCGATGAGCCGACATCGAGGTGCCAAACAACCCCGTCGATATGGACTCTTGGGGGTCATCAGCCTGTTATCCCCGGCGTACCTTTTATCCGTTGAGCGATGGCCCTTCCACGCGGGACCACCGGATCACTATGACCGACTTTCGTCTCTGCTCGACTTGTCAGTCTCGCAGTCAGGCGGGCTTATGCCATTGCACTCGACGACCGATTTCCGACCGGTCTGAGCCCACCATCGCGCGCCTCCGTTACTCTTTCGGAGGCGACCGCCCCAGTCAAACTACCCACCATACACTGTCCCGGATCCGGATAACGGACCGCGGTTAGACATCCATGACGATAAGGGTGGTATTTCAAGGATGGCTCCACGGAAACTGGCGTCCCCGCTTCAAAGCCTACCACCTATCCTACACATGCCGACACGAATGCCAGTGTAAAGCTATAGTAAAGGTGCACGGGGTCTTTCCGTCTGACCGCAGGAACCCCGCATCTTCACGGGGAATTCAATTTCACTGAGTCTATGTTGGAGACAGCGGGGAAGTCGTTACGCCATTCGTGCAGGTCGGAACTTACCCGACAAGGAATTTCGCTACCTTAGGACCGTTATAGTTACGGCCGCCGTTTACTGGGGCTTCAGTTCAAAGCTTGCACCTCTCCCTTTAACCTTCCAGCACCGGGCAGGCGTCAGACCCTATACGTCGTCTTGCGACTTCGCAGAGCCCTGTGTTTTTGATAAACAGTCGCTACCCCCTGGTCTGTGCCACCCCATCTCACTTGCGTAAAATGGGGTCACGCTTCTTCCGAAGTTACGCGTGCAATTTGCCGAGTTCCTTCAACATAGTTCTCTCAAGCGCCTTGGTATACTCTACCTGACCACCTGTGTCGGTTTCGGGTACGGTCTATACGGTGGAGCTGTTTCCTGGAACCGCGTCCCTGCAAGATCAATCCAATAAGACCTTACAAGTTGAGCAATCCGTCACTACCACCAGGCCCACGAATATTAACGTGGTTCCCATCGACTACGCGTGTCCGCCTCGTCTTAGGGGCCGGCTAACCCTGCTCAGATTAACTTTAAGCAGGAACCCTTGGTCTTTCGGCGAGAGGGTCTCTCACCCTCTTTATCGTTACTCATGTCAACATTCGCACTTCCGATACCTCCAGGATGTCTCACGACTGTCCCTTCACAGGCTTACGGAACGCTCCGCTACCACGTGTATTGCTACACATCCTCAGCTTCGGTGCATGGCTTCAGCCCCGTTACATTTTCGGCGCAAAGACCCTTATTTAGACCAGTGAGCTGTTACGCTTTCTTTAAATGATGGCTGCTTCTAAGCCAACATCCTGGTTGTTTTGGGATCCTCACATCCTTTCCCACTTAGCCATGACTTGGGGACCTTAGCTGGAGGTCAGGGTTGTTGCCCTTTTCACGACGGACGTTAGCACCCGCCGTGTGTCTGCCGATTAGTACTCCCCGGTATTCGGAGTTTGGTTAGGATCAGTAAGACGGTGAGTCCCCATAGCCCATCCAGTGCTCTACCCCCGGGGGTATTCGATCGACGCTCTACCTAAATAGATTTCGCGGAGAACCAGCTATTTCCGAGTTTGATTGGCCTTTCACCCCTAGCCACAAGTCATCCCAATCTATTGCAACAGATGCGGGTTCGGTCCTCCAGTTGGTGTTACCCAACCTTCAACCTGCTCATGGCTAGATCACTCGGTTTCGGGTCTAATGCAACAAACTAAATCGCCCTATTCAGACTCGCTTTCGCTGCGCCTACACCTACCGGCTTAAGCTTGCTTGTTACACTAAGTCGTTGACCCATTATACAAAAGGTACGCCGTCACCCTTTCAGGCTCCGACTGTTTGTAGGCATCCGGTTTCAGGTTCTATTTCACTCCCCTTGTCGGGGTGCTTTTCACCTTTCCCTCACGGTACTTGTTCGCTATCGGTCATGCACGAGTACTTAGGCTTGGAGAGTGGTCTCCCCATGTTCAGACAGGATTTCTCGTGTCCCGCCCTACTCTAGGACAATCAAAGTATCTACGCGTACGGGGCTGTCACCCGCTACGGCCAAACTTTCCAGAATGTTCCGCTTTAACTTCAATTGCCACTGGCCTGGTCCGCGTTCGCTCGCCACTACTTGCGGAGTCTCGGTTGATGTCCTTTCCTGCAGGTACTTAGATGTTTCAGTTCCCTGCGTTCGCTTCTTACACCCTATTTTATTCAGGTGAAGATACCTTATTATCGATACTTGGAAACCATTTCGGTTCTCACTCACGCTTGTCCCGCACGTTCCGTGCAGCGCTGCGTGAGCGCGCCGGACGACCGGCGACGCGCTACCGCGCTGTATAGGAACTTCCCATACAGGCCGATAGGCCGTCGGCGATCGTTCGCCGTCAAACGTCGGATCGAAGATCCGACAACCAAAATGATTTCCCAAGTATCTTAAGGTGGGTTTCCCCATTCGGAGATCCATGGATCAAAGCTCATTCGCAGCTCCCCACGGCTTATCGCAGCGTATCACGTCCTTCATCGCCTGTGCATGCCAAGGCATCCACCAAATGCCCTTACGACACTTAATCGTTCTCATTGCCAATGCTCATCATCTCGTTGCCCGTTCCCAAGGAACGGCAACAGACCGGGTTACCTTTTACAACCCAGTCAATCCAACAATGCCATCGACGTGTTCGATAAGATCGCTTTATTGGAGCTACGCCGAGCAGCTCGCTTGCGATCTCATCTTAAGACCAGCTTCTCGAGATCAAATCCGGTGGCGCGCGGTCAGGCAACGCCAATCCAGCACCGTCTGTCAGATGAACGCCAAAGCCTTCAAACAACAACAATGCCTCGGGACAAGCTTCCTTCCTACCTCCGGCTCCTCTTTCGTTTCCGGTCGGCTAGACCTTCAACGACATCATTGGAACCGGCTTCGGACGTCAAGTTGAACCCAAAAGGGCAAAACCCGACACCTGGAAGCC